>JAAZFX010000245.1 GCA_012511555.1 Alcaligenaceae bacterium
GCGATTGGTAATTTTGTTAAAAAACTATCAGCGCAGTTCGAAAAACTAGAAGACCATACCAGCATCCCTGATGTTATCGGCGCATTCCCCACTGATACTGCAACCAAATAAGCAAAATGAAACCCACCAAGAACTATTTTCTGGTGGGTTAATTTCTATACAGCACTTTTTTACTCTCTGCAGGCATCACACAACAACAATCGATCCTAAACTAAAGACCACTGGAATCGACACTGCCCAGAGCAGTACACTGATCACATCCCCTACTTTAGACATGTCGACTGACTTAAGCTTGGATAAAAAAGAGCTGGGACGGCGCTTATAAAGCGTCACGTAACTATGATTGTCTTGGTATGTAAAACTCGGATGGACGGCAAAAGCATCTTCTGATTGTGATTTTGCGGATTTTTGATTTACACTATTTGCACGATGGATTGACATAACACACTCCTAAACCTAGTTGACTTGTAGGGGTTAGTTATGGGGTTTGCCCAGTGTAAACTTTGCACATTAAATCACTGAGCAAACCTATCAGGACCCTAAACCTGATAATCGACATCAACTACTGTATCGATATCTAGTACTGTACAGTTATACAGTACTTTTATCAAGCTTATTTTTCATGTAATTAATTGTTGCTGCATTAATGCCACAATTTTTTACATCGTCCCAAAAACATTAAAGGGGCTTATCAAAGCCCCTTATTAAATCTCACCTATCAAATTAATCAAGCATCAAAGCTTATCCCTTCAAAGCTCCTCACACACTCCTCACTTGCCATCACCGCATCGGCCAGGCTAAGTACGCGTGGCGCAATGTGGGCGGCATAAAATAATGCAGTGGCTACTTTTTCACTACCTGATTTACCAGATTCTGCAGCAACTAAAGCCTGACGAGCTAATTGCCAGACCGAATGGGTATAGCCAGCAAGCATCAAATATGGCACGCTACCCGAAAAAGCTTGGTTCATGGCTTTTTTAGCACCTAGATCAATCAGAAAATCCACTACCCCTGCATAAGCTTCAACTGCCGCATCAAGTTTCTGAGCTATAAAGCGTAGATCATTATCTCCGCTATCCAGTAGGCGACTAGCCGTATCATGCATTTCCTTAACAAAATACTTAGCCACCGCACCCTCATCGCGCATAGTTTTGCGACCAATAATATCGTTGGCCTGAATACCGGTCGTACCCTCATAAATAGGCAGAATCCGCGCATCGCGGAATAATTGAGCAACGCCGGTTTCTTCTATATAGCCCATACCACCATGGACTTGCACAGCCAAAGTAGCCACTTCCTGAGCCATCTCAGTACTGTAACCCTTAACAATAGGTACGAGGTATTCATAGATAGCTTGGTAACGTGCACGCTCTTCTGGGTCATCAAGTTGATTGGCCAAATCGGCACGACTTGCCGCATAGAGTGCAATGGCGCGACTTCCCTCGGTAAGACTTCGCATCGTCATCAGCATGCGACGCACATCAGGATGCTTATTAATGCTGACCGACTCACGGCTACCGCCTTCAACTGCAGTTCCCTGAATGCGCTCTTGGGCGTAGGTCCAAGCCTGTTGCGTGGCACGCTCAGCGATTGAGGTACCTTGTAGACCAATAGCAAAACGAGCTTCATTCATCATCACAAACATATGTCTGAGCCCGTCATTTTCTTCACCGATAAGATAACCGATAGCGCCTTCACCGACCTCGCCCTTATTGTCACCAAAGACCATCACCGCGGTCGGGCTACCGTGAATGCCAAGCTTATGCTCAAGAGACGTACAAATAACATCGTTGCGTTTACCCAAGCTACCGTCTTCATTGACCAGAAACTTTGGCACCACAAATAAAGAAATGCCCTTCACCCCGGCAGGCGCATCAGGAGTACGCGCTAAAACCAGATGGATGATGTTTTCTGCGCCATCATGTTCGCCCCAGGTGATAAAGATTTTTTGACCGCTAATACGATAAGTACCATCGTCTTGGCGCACCGCTTTGGATTTTAATAGCGCTAAATCTGAACCAGCTTGTGGTTCAGTCAAGTTCATGGTGCCGGTCCAGCGACCTTCAACCATCGGCGGAATGAAGCGCTGCTTTTGTTCTTCGGTACCTGCTTGGGTAATGGCCTCAATACACCCATCCGTCAGAACCGGGCACAAGTCAAAGGCCCTATTAGCGGCGTTAAGATTTTCTGATAAGCC
>JAAZFX010000044.1 GCA_012511555.1 Alcaligenaceae bacterium
CGCTATTAAGCGAGTTCGGAGTAAATATGAAGCGCACCTGCTATACAGGTCAGGTTTGTTTAGACCAGCTAGATCAAACAGTTACTTTATTCGGTTGGGTCCATCGTCGTCGTGACCACGGTGGTGTGATTTTTATTGATTTGCGCGACCGTGAGGGTTTAGCACAGGTTGTTTGTAATCCTGAAAATGAAACCGCATTCAAGATTGCTGAAGGCATTCGTAGCGAGTTCTGCTTAAGAGTGACAGGCGTTGTACGTCATCGCCCAGAAGGTACTGTTAATACAGACCTTAAGTCTGGAGAGATTGAGATTGTATGTGATGAGATTGAGGTTTTAAATCCATCGATTACTCCTCCATTTCAGTTGGATGATGACAATTTATCGGAGACGATTCGTTTGACGCATCGCGTGATTGATTTGCGCCGTGATGTAATGCAAAAGAACCTCATGCTGCGTTATCGCGTTGCGATGGAGTCTCGTAAGTTCTTGGACACCCTTGGTTTTATCGACATTGAAACACCTATGTTGACCAAGAGTACACCTGAAGGTGCGCGTGACTACTTAGTACCTTCTCGCGTTAACCCGGGTCAGTTTTTTGCATTGCCGCAGTCTCCACAGCTTTTTAAGCAACTCTTGATGGTTTCCGGTTACGATCGCTATTATCAAATTACCAAGTGTTTCCGTGATGAGGACTTGCGCGCAGATCGCCAGCCTGAATTTACGCAGATTGACTGCGAGCTTTCTTTCTTAAACGAAGAAGAGATTCGTGAGATTTTTGAAGAGATGCTGCGTCATATTTTCAAAGAGGTGTTGAGCGTCGATCTTCCTAAGCCTTTCCCTACAATGCCTTGGTCTGAAGCCATGGCGCGTTTTGGTTCAGATAAGCCTGACCTGCGTGTTAAGTTAGAGTTCACCGAGTTAACTGAGGTGATGAAGGATGTCGACTTTAAGGTGTTTAGCGGTCCGGCCAATATGGATAATGGTCGTGTCGTTGCTTTAAGAGTACCTGGTGGTGCTGCTCTTTCCCGTAAAGAGATTGATGATTACACCCAGTATGTATCTATTTATGGTGCTAAAGGTCTTGCCTGGATTAAGGTCAACGAGGTAGCAAATGGTCGTGATGGTCTACAGTCGCCGATTGTTAAGAACATCCACGATGCTGCTCTACAGGAGATCTTAAAGCGCACTGGCGCTCAGGACGGCGATATCCTATTCTTTGGTGCTGACAAAGCTAAAGTGGTTAATGATGCGATTGGTGCATTACGCATTAAGTTGGTACATAGTGACTTTGCCAAAGAAAACGGCTTATTTGAAGCGGGTTGGCAGCCATTATGGGTTGTAGACTTCCCTATGTTCGAGTACGACGAAGAAGACCAGCGTTATGTGGCTGCACACCACCCATTTACTAGCCCTAAAGACGGTCATGAAGACTACTTGGAGACTGATCCTTCAAAAGCCTATGCTAAGGCCTACGATATGGTCTTAAATGGTTGGGAAATTGGCGGTGGTTCGGTCCGTATTCACCGCTCTGATGTTCAGACTAAAGTCTTTAAAGCGCTTAAGCTAAGCGAAGAAGAAATCGAAGCTAAGTTTGGGTTCCTGGTTGATGCTTTACGCTACGGTGCACCTCCGCATGGTGGTTTAGCCTTTGGTTTAGATCGTCTCGTGACTATTATGGCTGGTGCTGCATCGATTCGTGATGTGATTGCCTTCCCTAAAACTCAACGTGCTCAGTGTCTGTTAACGCAAGCTCCTTCCGAGGTGGACGAGAAGCAGTTACGTGAGCTACATATTCGTGTGCGTAAAAAAGCTGAAGAGCAGTAATCTAGCTGCACTGACAGAGTAAATCTAAAACCGCTAATTCGTTTTATTAGAATTAGCGGTTTTTTAATGGATGCTTAGTTTTCAACTTTTCTAGTTACCTGCAAGGCAGAAAATGACTGTGCTACTGGCATGACTTCCAGTGAGTTGATATTGACGTGTTCAGGTTGTGCTGTAATCCATGAGATAATATTAGCGATATCTTCAGGTCTAACATAATCGACTTTTTCATAAACAGCCTTAACTCTTGATTCATCGCCAGCAAAACGTACATTGGAGAATTCTGTATCACCACAGAGTCCCGGCTCGATGTTGCTTACGCGAACTTTAGTACCTGCTAGATCAGCTCGTAAGTTAAGACTAAATTGGCGTACAAAAGCTTTAGTGCCACCGTAGACGTTACCGCCAGGGTAGGGCCAATTACCGGCGGTTGAGCCAATATTAATGACCAAACCGCAGTTTCGTTCAACCATCCCTGGCAAGATATGGCGAGTTACATGCACAAGACCGGTGATATTGGTGTCGATCATTTGATCCCAATCACCAAGATCAGCCTCATGTGCTTTAGAAAGGCCTTTTGCCAAACCGGCATTATTAACTAAAACGTCAATTGCTTTTAATTCAGTCGGTAGGCTATTAATGGCTTTAGCAATGGCTTCTTTTGATTGAATATCAAAGACGAGTGGATAAAAATCGGTGCCAAGCTCATTGCGCATAGTTTCAAGGCGCTCTGCACGGCGACCGCAGCCGATAACGATATGCCCCTCACTAATCAGCTTTTCACTGATGGCTTTGCCAAAACCTGCTGTCGCTCCAGTTACGAAGAATATTTTTTTCATAGTGATCGATTAATTTGTTAAGGATAAAAAGTAAATAAGATAGTAAGCTATTTAGTTTATTATGTAGCTTTAAAGTTTGATAATACACTGGGAACAGTACTAAGATAGCATTGCTATTATTTTTAATCACTTAATTATAAGAGGCGCAGGATGACAAAGGCTAATTACTCTTTAGATGGTCAAGTAGCATTAATTACCGGTTCAGGTAGTGGTTTGGGTCGTGATATGGCGCTAAGGTTTGCTGCTGCAGGCGCTGCAATTGGCGTTGCTGACTTAAATTTAGAGGGCGCGCAAAATGTCGTCGCTGAGATTGAGGGCGCTGGTGGTCGTGCCATGGCTATTGAAATGGATGTGACTAATGAAGAGCAGGTTAATCAGGGTGTTGATGCTCTGGTTGCTCACTTTGGTGCGGTTGATGTGTTAATTTCAAATGCAGGTATACAAATTATTGAATCCATTGATAAATTTGAATACGCTCAGTGGAAGAAAATGTTGGCAATTCATTTGGATGGCGCTTTCTTGACGACTAAGGCGGTATTGAAGCATATGTATAAGGATAATCGCGGTGGTTCAGTGATCTATATGGGTTCAGCGCACTCACATGAAGCTTCTGTATTAAAAGCGCCTTATGTGACTGCTAAGCATGGCCTGTTAGGATTAAACCGTGTGTTGGCTAAAGAAGGCGCTGCACACAACGTTCGTTCTAATGTTATTTGCCCGGGCTTTGTCTTGACGCCATTGGTTGAAAAGCAAATTCCTGAGCAAGCCAAGGA
>JAAZFX010000246.1 GCA_012511555.1 Alcaligenaceae bacterium
AAGCTGGCGTAATTCCTACTTTGAATGTGCGCGAGGAGCCGACCTTTAAGGCATGTAAGTCCTCTTCTACGCGTTCAAGGTTTTTCAGGATTCTCTGAGCATACTCAACAAAAATAAGTCCTGCTGAGGTTGCTTTCATTCCCTTGCCGGTACGTTCAAATAATTGAATGCCACAGTCTTCTTCGAGTTCATTCAGCCATCTGGACAAGGCAGGTTGTGTTATGTGTAAACGTTCTGACGCTTTCGTTAAACTACCAGTTTCGTCCAGGTAAACAAGCAGTAGAAGATGTTGAAATTTTAGGTTTTTAAGAATATTCATATATCACCTATGCTATTTTGTTATATCAGAATGATAACAAATCACTGTTAATAAAGTGTATTAGGCACTAACATCTTGTAAACATAAGATGGAGTCAAACAATGAAATTACATAGTTTCTTTAATAGTTCTACTTCTTACCGCGTGCGTATTGCATTAGCAATTAAGGGGTTAGAGTATGAGTATTTACCATTAAATATTCGTACAGGAATTCAAAATGAGGAGCCTTTTACTTTGGTTAATCCAATGAGCGGAGTCCCCGTTCTTGAAGATGGTGATTTCCGATTAACCCAGTCCATGGCAATTCTTCAGTACCTTGATGAAAGATATCCAGAGCCAAAGTTGCTTCCTCAGGATGTCGAGAAAAAAGCTCAGATATTGTCTTTCTGCAATATCATTGCATGTGATATGCACCCGGTTAATAACATTAAAGTGCTGAAGTATCTGACTCAAGAATTAAAAATTACAGAAGAGCAGAAGACAGCCTGGTACCAACACTGGATCACAAAAGGTTTTACAGCAATAGAACGTAAATTAGAAGAGAGCTATAACGGCACTTTCTGCTTTGGTGATGAGCTTAGCTTGGCGGATGTTTGCTTGGTACCTCAATACGCTAATGCAGAGCGTTTTGGTTGTGATCTGGAAGAATTTGTTTTGTGTAAAAAAGTATTCGACTATTGCACCGGCTTGGAAGCTTTTAAAAAAGCAGAGCCTAAGCAACAGCCTGACTTTATGGCTTAACCTTTAGCCATAGAATTCTATTATAAATAATATAGGGAGAAAGAAGTGAGTACAAACAAGCAAAAAGTCATTGTTGCCGGCGGTGGTATTGGTGGTTTAGCAGTCGCGTTAGGTCTGGCTAAACTAGGTTTGCATATCGTTTTAATTGAGCGAGCGCCAGAGTTTAAAGAGATTGGTGCAGGCATTCAATTAGGCCCTAACGCTTTTGCGGCCCTTGATGCGCTTGGTGCGGGCGAGTCAGCTCGTGCTAAAGCGGTATATACAGATCACATCATCATGAAAGATGCTGTGAATGCTGAAACTGTCGTTAAGTTCGAGACTTCTGAGCCTTTCCGCGAGCGTTTCGGTAATCCATACGGGGTGATTCACCGTGCTGATATTCATGGCTCATTATTAGAAAACCTTGAGAAAAAAGACAACGTAGAATTCCATCCATCAACCGAAATCACAGATTACGAAGAAACTGCTGATGGTGTTAAGGTATTTACTGCTGATGGTCGCGAGTTTAGCGGGGATGTCTTAATCGGCGCTGATGGCGTTCGTTCTATTGTTCGTCAGAAGTTGATTGGTGATCCTGCTCGTGTTTCCGGTCACGTTGTATATCGTGCTGTAGTACCTCAAGAGAGCATGCCAGAAGAGTTACGTGTCAATGCGCCATTCTTATGGGCTGGCCCACACTGTCACTTGGTGCACTACCCATTACGTGGTGGTAAGGAATATAACCTGGTTGTTACATTTCATAGTCGCAAGCAAGAAGAGTGGGGTGCTACAGAAGGATCACAAGAAGAGGTACTTTCTTACTTTAAAGGAATTCATGACGTACCTGCTCAATTGCTAGAGCTTCCAACTTCTTGGATGCGCTGGGCAACTGCAGATCGTGAGCCTGTAGAAAAATGGGGTAGCGATCGCGTCCAGATCCTTGGCGATGCTGCACACCCAATGATGCAGTATATGGCTCAAGGTGCTTGTATGGCATTAGAAGATGCGGTGACCTTGGCTGAAGCAGTTCGTGAGAAAAACTTTAACTTTAAAGAAGCTTTTGCATTATATGAGTCTTTACGTATTCCTCGTACCGCTCGTGTGGTTTGGAGCACTCGTGAGATGGGTCGTGTATATCACGCAAAAGGTGTTGAAAGACATGTTAGAAATAGCCTTTGGACGCATCGCGATCAAGACGGCTTTTATGATGCCATTACTTGGT
>JAAZFX010000247.1 GCA_012511555.1 Alcaligenaceae bacterium
ACGCGCTCAAATGCCATTTGGCAGCATCGAAAGCCCTGCCAGCGACAAAAACACGATGGATGAAGACGCACGCTACCGCGTCTTTGGCGCCTAAGCTGACGAGTCTAATCACAGACTAAGCTAAGTCGAAGCACATACCGTCCCGGGCTAATTGCACACCCTGTGTTAATTGCTCGGGATTTTTTATTAAATACGTATCCAGACTATGGTCAATATGGGTCAGATAAAACTCTTTGGCTTGTAGCTGTGGCACTAGCGCCAACGCTTGGTCAAGATTATTGTGCCACTTGTAGTCAACCGTAGGGTCAAAGCTACAGTCAATCATTAGATAATCAACTTCTTTGTCACGCAATAGTTCTATCACTTCTGACGCTAAGCCGCCGGTATCAGTCAAATAAGCAAGTGCTTTACCACCAGTCACCTCGATTAAATAACCCAAGGTCGGTCTTGAGTGCTGCAAGGGCAAAGCAGTAATTTCTACGCCTGGCACTAATTCCAGTCGCTGAAAAGGTTGTAAGGTAGGAGAAAAATCTAAAATCCCGGGGAATTTATAAAGATCGGCAAAACCCTCTTTATCCATCGGTCCATACACCGGCAAAGTGATATCTACACCCCAGCGTAAATTCAATAAACCTTGGGCATGATCGGCATGATAATGGGTTTGGAAAATGGCTTTGAGCTTGGGAGAGACTGTATCATCAGCGGCGGGAACTGGAAAACGTTCACGTAAATCCATGTGTCCACTGTCAAATAAATAAACGTCCCTACCAATTTGCAACATGGCACTGGCGGGACGTCTAATAAAACAACTGTCTGCTCGTGCCCGCTCGCAAGCCAGGCACTGGCAGTTATAAACCGGCAGCTGAGAAGCGCTACCGGTACCTAATACAGTAAATAACATATATACCGTATTAGTTTTTGCTTTGGTCTACTAATTTGTTAGCAGCAATCCAAGGCATCATCGCACGCAACTGCGAACCTACTTGTTCAATTTGAGACTCAGCGTTAATACGACGACGAGAGATCAAGGTAGGCGCACCTGCTTGGTTCTCAAGGATGAAGCTCTTAGCGTACTCACCTGTCTGAATATCTTTTAAGCACTCACGCATTGCTTGCTTAGTGTCTTCAGTAACAATGCGAGGACCAGTAACATACTCACCATATTCGGCGTTATTAGAGATAGAGTAGTTCATGTTGGCAATACCGCCCTCGTAGATTAGGTCTACGATTAGCTTTAATTCGTGTAAACACTCGAAATAAGCCATTTCAGGCGCATAACCTGCTTCAACCAAGGTCTCGAAACCCGCTTTGATTAGCTCAACTGCACCACCACAAAGAACTGCCTGCTCACCGAATAAGTCAGTTTCAGTTTCTTCACGGAAGTTAGTTTCGATAATACCGGCACGACCACCGCCATTGGCGCTAGCGTAAGAAAGAGCGACATCACGCGCCGCACCGGAAACGTCTTGATAAACTGCTACTAAGTGAGGTACACCACCGCCTTGCTGATAAGTACCGCGCACAGTGTGACCAGGTGCTTTAGGAGCAACCATAATTACGTCTACGTCTTTACGAGGAACAACTTGACCATAGTGAACGTTAAAGCCGTGAGCAAAAGCTAAAGCAGCACCAGCTTTGATATTTGGTTCAACTTGGTTTTTGTAAACTTC
>JAAZFX010000045.1 GCA_012511555.1 Alcaligenaceae bacterium
ACCGAAGACAATTCGATAATAAGCAAATGGCTTATAGCTGTGCTTAGAAACAAAACGCAAGATTGCTTTGACTAAAAATAAGGCACTGATAAAGGCAAAAACAAAGCCCACAACAATCGCTAAAA
Organism: Alcaligenaceae bacterium; assembly: GCA_012511555.1. Classification (GTDB taxonomy): domain Bacteria; phylum Pseudomonadota; class Gammaproteobacteria; order Burkholderiales; family Burkholderiaceae_B; genus Oligella. The sequence continues at coordinate 126 of JAAZFX010000045.1, forward strand.
AATTATCACTACTCAGCTGATCACCGTATTTATATAAACTCAACACGGTGGCAGCCAGCATTGTTGGCATAGCCAAGAAAAAAGAAAACTCAGTAGCAGCACGACGTGGAATCCCTGCAATCATACCCGAAATAATAGTCGCACCTGAACGTGATGTGCCAGGCACCATTGCTAAACACTGAGCAAAGCCAACTACTAGAGCTTGTTTCCAGGTAATGGAATCAAGCCCCTCTCCCGGTGGTGCATTTTCATCAACCATTTGATTGGCTTTTTTCATTTGGGGGCGACTCTCAACCCACAACATAATAAAACCACCAAGAATTAAGGTGAAGACATAGATCATAAACTTGCCATCAAGCAATTTAGCAACTTGATCGATAATCAACAAACCAATAATAGCTGCTGGCAAAAAGGCTAACAGCAGATTACGCACAAAGAGAACCTGCTTCATCTCCCAACGCAAAAGACCCTTGATCACATCAACAATATAGTATCTATAAATCCATACTACAGCCATAATGGAGCCAAACTGAATGACTATCTCGAAGACCTTAACATCACCAGAATCAAAATTTAACCAGTCCCCCCAGATAATTAAGTGCGCTGTACTTGATATAGGCAAGAACTCAGTCAGCCCCTCGACAATACCGAGAATAGCCGCTTTAAGAAGATAAAGAAAATCCATAAGAATTGATTTTTGAATTAGCAATTTAAGAAATAGCCAAGGTACTTAAGAATATCCCTTGGCTAAATAGAAGGGAGATGAATTAATCTGCGGAGCCTGTCTTAGGATTCAAGGTTTTGACAAGCTGAGCAAATATCTTGGGACTTGCGGCAATCACGTTACCCGTACGCATCCAAGTTTGCTCACCTTGAAAGTCCCCAATCAGTCCACCCGATTCGAGGACCAGTAAACTACCGGCTGCAGTATCCCACGCATTTTGCTTTAAACCACAATAGGCATCTAGACGACCACTCGCTAAATAAGCCAATTCCAAAACCGTGCTACCTAAGCGACGGAAGCCATTGCTCTTAGTGATAAGGTCGTTTATAAATGGACTTTGTGGATGCTGATTACCAAAATTACTGGTAACACAAACAATCGCTGTATCTAAGCTAAGGCATGGACTAACACGTATGCGACGGTCATTTAAAAAGGCACCGCCCCCACGACTCGCTGTGAACAGTTCATTACGGTTAGGATCATAAATCACCGCCTGCTCGATCTGACCTCGGACTGCTAAAGCAATCGATACGGCATAATTAGGAAAGCCATGAATAAAGTTTTTAGTACCATCCAGAGGATCAATGATCCAGCGAAAATCTGAGTCACCGCCTGTCATACCTGATTCCTCAGCTACGAAGGCATGATCAGGATAGGCCTCACTCAAGGTCTGAATAATTGCATCCTCAGCAATACGATCAATATCGGTGACATAATCGCCGGGACCTTTGGTAGATACTGACACACTGTCAAGTTGTAAACTGGCGCGGTTGATAATATTACCGGCACGACGAGCTGCCTTAATGGCAGTATTAAGCATTGGGTGCATAATTATTACAGAACAAATTTAGTAAAACCACTATTTTAAATGACAACGCAGCTTTGAGCTACTAAAGCCTAGCTTTTCTTAGTAATAGTTTTTAAAATTCTAACCATGACAACACATCCTACAAACAAAACCCATTTCATCATGACTAACCCAAGCCATCCTGGCAATGTTGGTGCTGCCGCACGCGCATTAAAAACCATGGGCTTTAAACACCTGCGTCTAGTCAAACCTAAAATTGATAACATCACTCAACACGAAGATGCCGTTGCTTTTGCCAGTGGTGCACAAGACGTATTGGCAGCAAGCCGCGAATTCAGTGAATTCGGCAAAGCGCTGGAGGGCGTTACCCTAAGCTTCGCCTTAACCGCTCGACCTAGAGATCTAGGTCCTAATTGCCTAAATATACGAGAAGTGGCACTTTTAGCCCAGGAGCATTTAGCAGCGGCAGAGGATAATCAAGTCGCAGTCGTACTTGGAACCGAAAGAACAGGTCTTAGCAATGAGCAAATTAGCCACTGCCACTACATTTGCTACATCCCAGCCAATCCTGAATATAGCTCACTTAACGTAGCTCAAGCTGTGCAGTTGGCAGCGTGGGAACTGCGTTATGCCTTAGTTGAAAAAAAACCATACAACAAGGGCAAAGAGGAGATAAGGCTGGACTTTCCTCCTCCTATTCAAGACCGGCTAGCACCTCAAGAGCAGGTAGAAGCGCTGTTAACACATTGGCAAAAAGCACTAGAAGCAATTGATTTTATTGATCCACAACAACCAAAGAAGACCATGCTCAAGATGCGTTATTGGATGCTGCGTAGTCGCCTAACGCAAAATGAAACTGATATGATGCGAGGCGTTTGCACCCAGATCCTTAAAAACATCAAAAACGGGGATTAAACTTGAGGGAGCTGTTTAGTCTCTTGTGGGTCGGCTTCAACAGCTTTTTCCAAGTCAATTTTAATATGCCCTACTTTTGCGATAGGTAATTCAAAACCCTCTCCTTCTAGTACCTTGCGCGCCTCAAGCATAATATTAGCCAACTCACCGGCATAACTTGAGGCCGGAACCCAAGCTCTGATATTAAGGATTAAGGTGGTTTCCCTATACTCGCTGACAAAGACTGTAAAGGGTAGATGCTTGATAACACGATCATTGTTCTTAATTAGGTCGGTCAAAATACTAATAGCTTTGTCAGTATCTTCGCCGTACTGTAAAGCCACCGGCAAGTCGATTCGACGGTTAGGGTTACGGCTGTAATTGATAATCGTACTATTCCAAACGGTACTGTTAGGAATGGTTAAAGTAATACCGTTAGTTTGCTCTAAACGCGTTAAAAACAAACCTATTTCTAGCACCGTACCCTCGAATTGAGCACCAATACTGACATATTCCTTTTGACTTAAAGGACGTAAGCTTAGTAACATGATCCCTGCCGCAATATTTTGCAAGGTACCCTGCAAAGCCAAACCGATAGCCACACCAGCTGCACCCAAGGCAGCAATTAAGCTGGCTGTTTGCACTCCAAATTGTGACAAGACCACGACAAAAGTCAAAATGCGAATGGTCCATTGCAGAAAGGCACTGATCATCGGTAAAGCAGTCGTATCAAGCTTATACTTAGACTGACCGATGCGAAGAGTGGCTTTAGCAACAATATTTGAGATCACCCAACCCATAACCAAAACAAAAACCGCACTAACAAAACTGATAAAAAATGCTTCTAGCATTGGTAAGTAACGACTAATCAGCTCGCTCATGAAGACCCCTCTGTAGTTTATGAAAAAAGAAAATTCAGTAATTGTCACATTCAAACTTTATACTGTATACAGTAAAAAAAAAAGCTAGAGATTAAAATAATAGGTAAATAGTTATGTCCAACCAAGTTAGAAATATTCTTACCCCACAAACCATGCCCTTTGAGAGTTTTGACAGTGGCGAAGCGGCATGGAAACAATTAATTACTATTTATGAGCGTAATTGTAATTTTATTCGCGAACATTTTCTGAATTATACGGCTGAGCGATTGCCGCAAAATCAAGCAATACGAGCTTTTTACCCACTTATTCGCATTCGCTTAACGCATCACCACGATATCGACACGCGTCTTTCTTATGGCTTTGTTGAAAGCCCAGGGATTCATGAAACGACGGTCACACGTCCCGACTTATTTAAACAGTACTTAATTGAACAGATGGATCTGCTGATCAAGAACCATCATGTCAAAATTGAAGTGGGTGAATCAAAAACCCCTATTCCTCTGCATTTCTGCTTTTACCAAAATGTCACGATTGATGAAGAAAGAAGCGCTGTTTTCACCGATGCAGTGGGTGCAAAAATGCTCAACCACTTTGATGTACCCAATTTATCACAGATGGATGACTCCATAGTTAATGGCACATACAAAATCGCGACCGACCGAGTCATGCCATTAGCCCCTTTTACTGCACCCAGAATTGACTACTCACTGCAACGATTACAGCATTACACCGGCACACAACCCGAGCATTTTCAGCACTATGTTTTATTTACCAACTATCAATTTTATGTTGAAGAGTTTTGTAATTATGCATACGAACAAATTCAAGATCTAAATTCAGGTTATAGCGAATTAATTTTACCGGGCAATATTCAAGTTACGGCAGGACTAACAACCGCGGACATTGAAAAAGCAAGCGTTGGCATCAAGCAGCCGCAAATGCCTGCCTACCACTTAAAGCGTCCTGACGGTAGTGGAATTACTTTAGTCAATATTGGCGTTGGTCCTTCAAATGCCAAGACTATCACTGATCATATTGCTGTACTGCGGCCTACTGCGTGGATCATGGTGGGACATTGCGCCGGTTTACGCAGCAGTCAACGTTTAGGTGATTATGTACTGGCCCATGCTTATATGCGTGAGGATCATGTGCTTGATGACGATCTGCCACTCTTTGTACCAATTCCAGCTTTAGCTGAAATTCAGGTAGCGCTTGAGCACGCAGTAGAGGAAATATCCGGCTTAAAGGATTACGAATTAAAACGCATTATGCGTACCGGTACCGTGGCCAGTATTGACAATAGAAACTGGGAACTACGCTATCAGGAAGGCCCTGTGCAACGACTCTCTCAATCTCGAGCCATTGCTTTAGATATGGAGTCAGCAACGATTGCAGCCAATGGCTTTCGCTTCCGTGTCCCTTATGGCACTCTCTTATGCGTGTCTGATAAGCCCTTGCATGGAGAATTAAAACTTCCCGGCATGGCAACCGAGTTTTATCGAGTTCAAGTAGCTCAACACTTACAAATCGGTATTAGAGCTTTGGAAATCTTAAGATGTACACCTAAAGAGCATATCCACTCTAGAAAACTAAGAAGCTTTATCGAGACGGCCTTTAAATAATAAGTCTGACTGTGGCAGATACTCAGTGACAGATATTCCTTAGACGATTATTTGTCGCTGTGGTTTTTTTTCTACTCCCCTCAAAATATCAGCAAGCTTTTCTAAAGCAATAGTTAAGCCATGTTGATCTTTCGCTCCTCCCAAGGAGATACGCAAGGCATTAGCGCTCTGCTCCTGCACGCAAAAAGCTTCTGAGCTGGCCACACCTAAGCCCTGCTCTTGTGCGCTTTGAATTAATCTGTATTGATCGACATACTCCGGCAGTTCTAACCAAAGATGTAGTCCGTGCGGATGAGCTTGACGAATACCCGGAATAATTCCGGAAGCAATTTCTTGTCGTTGCGATAATTCACGTCTAAGTCCTTGAAGAATTTCCTTTGCAGAGCCATTGCGAATTAGATGAGAGGTCATTGATACGGTGCTTTGATTTGGCATCAGCATAATAGCCCTTAAGGCCTCCTGAATCTTCTCTGTACTTTCTAGCGTCGGCAAAAGCACATAAGCAGTGCGTAAACCCGGTGCCAGACATTTTGACACAGTAGAGATATAAAACACCGGCGCTCTACGACTATCTTGAGCTAAAGCTGCAATAGGGAGAGGTGCATCGCCAGCTAATAACCAATAAGGATCATCCTCAATAATTGCTATATCATAACGAACAGCTATGTCATAAATCGCTTGTCGTCTTGCTAACGACATAGTCGTTGCCGTTGGGTTACTAATTGTAGGAACCACATAAATTATCTTGGGCTTATTTTCTTTACAAACACGCTCCAGGTCATCCGGGAGCATACCCTCATCATCAGTTTCTACTGGCAGTACCTGACGTTGCAAAACGCGACAAGCTGCCAAAAAGCCTGGATAAGTCAACTTTTCAGCAACAATGCTGTCGCCAGGGCGTGAATAGGCCAGTATGATTGCACTAATAGCCGGTTGCGCTCCCGCAGAGATCAAAAGTTGATCAGGGTCTAGCTCGCCAAAAATAGGCACCAACCAACTGGCAGCTGCCTCCCTGTCAAACCTCGAACCCGCACCGACATGGTAACTCATCAAAGAAGCATCATCAGCATGATCTCGCATGTAGGATAAGCTGGAACCCATCCGGCGACTAAAACCATCTACACCAAGCAATGGAGGGATATTCATACTGAGGTCGATAATTTGCTCATTATTACCTAAATAACTAGCAATATAAGATCCGCCTGCACCATGAGCCTCTAGTAGACCTGCTAAGCGAAGCTCTTTATAAGCCCTCGTCACCGTCGTCAAGTCGACTCCCATCGTATTGGCAAGCTCCCTTTGAGCTGGTAAACGATCTCCAGGTTTGAGCACGCCATCGTCGACTGCATTGATAACTTGTCGAGCTATTTGTTGGTATCGAGCACCACCCTCTCTCTCCAAAGGACGTATCCACATAATATTTTGCTTTTTATGTTTGCGCGCAATTGGCTGTCTTTGCTTCATGATTTTATGATTGCCTATATTTATTTTTCATGCAAGATACCATACATTGTAGATATAAATTTATTTTTATTTAATGTTTTAGAGTTCTTTAAAACATTATTAGCTGATTAATTAACATACAAAACAAAAACAAAAAACACACAAAAAACACATCAAATCCAAATTTTCAAAGTAATTTATTTCATTTGTAGAAATAGATTATTCAGTTAATGTCTATTTATTCATTTAATTGGTTTTGTTAAAGTTATGTTATCAGTTGAAACAAAGAAGGCTGATCAGATAAAAAAAGCCTTTCAGATTAATTCATAGAGCATAAAATGGGTAGAGAGACTCCCCGATTCTTTAACAGAACCACTCACAAAAACCTAAGCACTTTTTCGGAGAAATTAGATGACTAAAACAGAGCGTTATACCCCTACGGCTATTTTTCTACATTGGGTAGTCGGCTTAGGTATGATTGGCACCTTAGGATTAGGCCTCTATATGGTTGATATGCCTTTTTCCCCAAGTAAACTGCAGATTTATTCCTGGCATAAGTGGGCAGGAATGACGCTATTAGTTTTAGCCGTCATACGTGTTGCTTGGCGCTTAAGCCATCCTGCTCCAAAACTGCCTGACACGATGGGAGCATTATCTCGCTTAGCTGCTCACGCAGGTCATTGGGTACTTTATTTCTTAATGCTGGCTATTCCGCTAAGTGGCTGGCTAATGAGTTCGGCACAAGGTTTTCCGGTTGTTTGGTTCGGTGTATTGCCTTTGCCTGATCTAGTAGCTAAAAATGCTGAAATGGGTGAATTACTAAAAAATGTCCATGTCATTTTAAATTACACCTTAATTGCTACGCTTATCGGCCACATTGGCGCGGCCTTACATCACCACTTTATTAAAAAAGACACGGTTATGAGTCGCATGCTGCCATGTGTCAAGCGCGCTTAATAACTGAACAAAGACTCAATTTTTAAAAAATATCTATTTAAACTTATAGGAATACAATGATGAAAAACACATTATTACGCCCATTAGCTTTAGTAACAGCTTTGACTTTAGGTGTTTTCACAAGCGCCCATGCTGTGGAGTACACAACACTGGATGCTGAAGCTAGTAGCATTACTTTTGGCTACAGCCAAATGAATGTCAAAATGGACGGTAGCTTTAGTGAATTAACAGCAACAGAATTAAGCTTTGACCCCGCTAATCCTGAAGCCGCTAAAGTTGCTATCGAAGTAGTCCTCTCAAGCATAGATGCAGGTTACCCTGACGCTAATGTTGAAATAGCCAAAAATGAATGGTTAGATATTGAGCAACATCCAGTCGCTACGTTTACGGCAAGTAATATCGAAGCATTAGGTGACGGCAACTATCAAGTGACCGGCGATCTTTCTATTAAAGGTCATACTCAAACAGTCTCTGCGCCGTTTAGCTTTACAGAAAGTGGCGATAATGGTGTATTTGCCGGTAGCTTCACTTTCCTGCGCGGTGACTTTAAGATCGGTGAAGGCGCTTGGAGCAGCTTCGGTATTGTGGCTAATGAGATTGACATTGATTTTGAGCTTGTAGCAAAGCAATAATCTATCAACTCAAGGAGAATTATATGTTAGAAATTCGCAAAAGCGACGAGCGTGGAGTCGGTGAGCATGGTTGGTTAAACTCTCGTCATTCATTTTCATTTGCCAACTACTACGATCCTGAGCACATGGGTTTTGGCCCACTGCGAGTCATTAATGAAGACCGCGTTAAAGCCGGCTATGGTTTCGGTGAGCATAGTCACAATAATATGGAGATTATCTCCTATGTACTTGATGGTGCTTTAGAGCATAAAGACAGCATGGGCAATGGTTCAATCATACACTACGGTGATGTGCAGCGTATGAGTGCTGGGACTGGTGTGAGACACAGCGAGTTTAATCCCTCTCAAACTGAAGATGTCCACTTTCTACAAATCTGGATTATGCCGAAGAAAAACGGCATTACACCAAGCTACGAGGAAAAACACTTTGACGCAGAGAGCAAAAAAGGAAAGTGGCGCCTTATTGCCTCCCCCGATGGCAGTGAAGGATCAGTTGTAGTTCATCAAGATGCGCTAATCTTTGCTTCTATTCTCAGTGAGGATGACACCTTAGAGTACTATTTGGAGGAGCTACGATATGGTTATTTACATGTAGCCCGCGGCAGTGTCACCGTCAACGGCCTTGAACTCAATGCCGGTGATGCGATTAAAGTTTATAAAGAACCAAAAATCGTCGTTACGACTGAAGATGAAGCTGAAATCTTGTGGTTTGATATGACGCTTTAATTCTTTAATCCATCAATAACAAAAGGCATGTTTTTAGAACATGCCTTTATTGTTTTAATACTCGAGTTTAGTGCTCCCCGTGAGCACTGAACTCGATGTCAAAACTCAAGCTTTATAGTTTTCGTAATCTGTATAACCTACCTCAGTACCGCCATAGAAAGTAGCTAAATCAGGCTCTACTAAAGGCCAGCCATTTTGCATTCTTTCAACTAAGTCCGGGTTAGAAATAAACGGACGACCAAAGGCAACAAGATCGGCCAAACCGGATTCAACATCTCTTTCTGCTTCTTCTTGAGTATAAAGACCCGCCAAAATTAAAGTGCCTTTATAATTATCACGGAATCTTTGCAGACGAGCCTTGCCCTCTTCGTTAGCGACTAACTGGTCTCTATTACTGATATGGACATAGGCTAAATCGCGCTTAGAAAGTTCACGAGCAAGCGCTTCCCATGTTTCATCCTCACCATCAAAAGCATGCATATCGAATATACGGTTAAATGGCGCTAAACGAATACCAGTACGCTCTTTGCCAATCTTGGCAACAACTGCATCAACTACTTCTAACGCAAAACGAATTCGACCCTCAACGGTAGAACCCGTATATTCATCAGTACGGTCGTTTACACCCGCATTAATGAACTGCTCAACTAAATAACTGTTGGCACCATGAATCTCAACCCCATCAAAACCTGCTTCAATAGCATTTTCCGCTGCCTTGGCAAAATCCTGAACAATCTCTTTTACTTCATGTGTCTCTAATGCACGTGGCTCACTCGTTTGAACCGCATCAGGATTGCCATTGTCATCATAAGCAAAAGAAGTCGTATTTTTAGCCAGCTTACTAGAAGAGCTGACTGGCGCTGCACCGCCCTCATGTAATGAGGTATGAGAGATACGGCCTACATGCCATAACTGAGCAAAAATCTTGCCGCCTGCTTGATGTACCGCATCAGTTGTTTTCTTCCAGCCCTGTACCTGCTCAGCGCTATGCACACCCGGCGTAAAAAGATAACCCACACCTTGAGTAGAAATTTGTGAGCCCTCACTCACGATCAATCCGGCACCTGCGCGCTGCTTATAATAGAGTGCTGTCAGTTCATCAGCTACCGTATCAGCAGCACGAGAACGCGTCATCGGTGCCATTACTACACGGTTCTTTAGATTTAAACCAGAGAGGTTAAATTCTGAAAAAAGTTTTGTCATGTCTAAATAATCCTTTGATAGTTTAAGTATATATTCTGATAAAAGCCCTCAAAATGAGGCTTGAGTAGATCATTACTACATATTTACGGAACGATTGTTCTACAATTATAAAAGTCTTATTAATAACTGTCAAGAAAATCATAAGCTATTGATATTATTATAATTTTAAATGACAAAACTTTCTTGACAAGAACTTATGGAACGAATAGTATAGAATTTATTTCATCAAAAAAGGATATGATTTATTATGGCAAGAACAGGACGCCCACGTCAGTTTGACAGAGACGAAGCATTACACCAAGCGATGGCGCTATTTTGGCAATATGGCTATGAATCAACCTCTTTAGCACAGTTGCGAGAAGCCATGGGTGGCATTTCTGCAGCCAGTTTTTATGCTGCCTTCAGCTCTAAAGAAGCACTTTTCAATGAAACAATTCAACTTTATTTAAATACTGCCGGTGAGCAACTAAGAACTACTCTTAGCAATCCGGAACTAGACACCGTCACTGCAATCCACACAGCCTTTAAACAAGCACTACTGGAACAAACTGATGCTAGCCATCCTCGGGGTTGTATGGTGGTGCTTAGCGCAACTAACTGCTCACCCGACAATCAACATATTCAAAAAGCCATGATTGAGGAACGCAAGCAAACCCGACTGGCTTTTCGTGATTGCATTCAAAGGGGTATTGAATCAGGTAATGTCTCAACTGAAACTGACGCAGAGTCTTTAAGTCTGTATTACTCTACCTTGCTAAATGGCATTTCCATACAAGCACGCGATGGCATCAGCCTTGAGGAACTTAATAAAATTATTGATTTAAGTATGCCTGACTCCCTCTCACAATAGAGAGGAAGTCAAGCAAAAATCAACTCTTAAAAATCCTCATCAGTATAAAGGGGAGTTTTCTTAATCGCTTCAATATCACGCGCGCCGGCTAGCATCATATTGATTCGCAGTTCCTTATTGAGATGTTCAATAATTGAATGAACACCAGCACCACCACCCAGATTGAGTCCATAAAGAATCGGTCTACCAACAGCGACAATATCCGCGCCACTGGCTAAGGCTTTGAATACATGGGAGCCTCGTCGCACGCCACTATCAAAAATAATCGGTACGCGCTTATTAACAACCTTGGCAATGTGCGGTAACACATCAAAAGACGCCGGACCACTATCAAACTGGCGACCACCGTGATTAGAGACCCATATACCATCCGCGCCGGCTTTGATTGCTACAGTAGCATCTTCAGGTGCCTGCACCCCCTTAACAAGTACCGGTAGCCCAGTCAAATCCTTGATATAAGCAATATCTTCTGGCGTAAATGCCTGTTTAGCTTGAGCATAAATCTCAGTAATACCTGAACCTTGACCGGTTTTAGTACCGTCGTCATTTTGCGCAGCAAAAAGCTCAAGGTTAGGCATACCCAGTGGGAAAGTAAATTTAGTACGGATATCCTCTTCACGGTAACCACCTACCGGCGAATCTACCGTCAAAATAATGGCCTTAGCACCACTGTCTTTGGCACGCTTTAGCGTAAACTCATTAAAAGCATCGTTTTTACTCATATAGATTTGGAAGAAGAAGGGGTTATTGCCACCAGCTTCTGCGACATCCTCAATGGTCTTATTACCATAAGTACTCAATGAGAAAATCGACCCAGCCTCTGCGACACCTCTAGCCGTAGCAATTTCACCCTCAACGTGCGCTAGACCCTGCGCAGCCATCGGTGCCTGAATAATTGGCGTCTTCAGATCGATCCCAAGCAATTGAGTTGATAAATTAATATCTGTAGACTCTAAGCCCTGAAGAATCCGGGGCATGATGTATTTGCGATTAAAACTCGTGGTATTGGCACGCAAATTAATTTCATTTTCAGCACCACTGCGGATATAGCCAAATGCTCCCTCTTCCATCCTTGGTTTGACTAGGGCCTCAAGTTCTTCCAAGTTAACAATCTTGATTGCTCCCTCGTCTGTGCTTGCCTGATACCCACCTGTTGCGGCGCTGGTTGAGGAAGCAGAATCACTACTCGTTTGAGCAAATACCACGCGTGGCGTCATCGCTACTGCCAGTCCGGCTCCCGCTGCCTTAAAAAGGCTACGACGATTGATGTTAGAAAATAAGTCTTCATGTATAGTGTGTTTCATGATATACCCTTTTAAAAAAGTGATTTATAAACTGCACTAACTATATTTCTGGACTAATAATCCTGCTAGATCGCTGCTGTCTAAAAAGAGGAAAACTCTGGAACCTTCAAAACCTCAACAAAAGACTAAATTCATCAGATCCAAATCTCCAGAAGTATAACTTCATCTAATCAGTCTCCTTGATCATTGTCAATAAAACACCCTTCCGACATATCAGCTTTTTGCTTAGCGAGTGCTTCTAACTCGTAGCTCACTATTAGTGAAGATGTTATTAAAGTAAGCATTACAATATGACTATTTCATAGCTATTTCATATACTAGCTAGTCGAAAGGATTTAACATATCCCTAAAAGCAAACTCAAATAATTATTCTCAATGACTAATATCGATTTATCAGCCCATACCCCTATGATGCGTCAATACCTGACATTAAAGCAGGAAGCGCCAACTATGCTACTGTTCTATCGCATGGGGGATTTTTATGAGATGTTTTATGATGATGCCGTCAAAACTGCTCGCTTGCTTAATCTGACCTTAACCAATAGAGGTTCAAGCGCCGGCGAACCAATCCCTATGGCCGGCGTACCGGTACACGCCATGGAGCAATACCTGGCGCGCCTCGTAGCGATGGGTGAATCTGTCGCCATCTGTGAGCAGATTGGCGATCCGGCCACCTCTAAAGGTATTGTCGAGCGCCAAATCGTGCGTACTGTGACCCCAGGTACACTGACCGATGAGAACTTATTACCCAGTAATAGCGATCGCCCGCTTTTGGCCATTTATCAGCCCAGCAAAGGTCGCAACAAAAAATACGGTTTAGCCTGGATGAATTTAGCCAGCGGTGAATTTAAGGTTAACGAATGTCCTATAGAACAATTAGAAACTGAAGTACATCGTATAGCACCAGCAGAAATTATCACGGCAGACTCTTTTAAACTTGAGCTTAATTATGATGTCGCCTATAGCAAAACTGCAGATTGGCATTTTGAAATCACTGCTGCCAGGGATAAATTGTGCAGCCATTATGGTGTGGACAACCTCAGCGCCTTTGGCATTGAAGACTTGGCTAATGCCACAGTTGCAGCCGGTGCGCTTTTAAGCTATGTAGAAAATACGCAAAAGCGCAACCTTTCTCATATCAAACCACTACAACTAGATGACATCCAAGACTATTTGATATTAGACCCGGTTACTCGCAAGAACTTGGAGATTACCCAGACCATTAGTGGTGAAAGTAGTCCAACTCTTTTTAGTTTACTAGATCACTGCTATACGCCGATGGGAAGCCGTTTATTGAGACGCTTTCTACATCATCCTTTACGCCAAAACGCACCGATTTTAGAGCGTCAACTCTGTGTACAAGCTTTTTATGATCATCACGCAGCACGTAGTTTTGAAGATCCTATCAGCATTTTCGAAAAGTTTTTAAAAAGCGCGCCTGATATTGAGCGAGTTGCAACTCGCATTGCTTTAGGCTCCGTACGCCCTAAAGAATTGGCTGCTCTACGTGATGCCTTAAGTAATTTGCCACAACTTTGTCAAGTCATTCGTGAGCACTTTAGCGATACGCAGGCCATTCTTAAACTACAAGAAAGCCTTAATTTACCATCTCATCTTGCTGAGCTCTTACAACGTGCTATTGCCGGAGAACCCGCAACCATGGTGCGTGACGGCGGCGTCATTGCTGATGGTTTTGATAGTGAGTTAGATGAACTGCGCAGCTTATCCAGTGATAATGGTGAGTTTTTACTGCAGCTCGAAAGCCGAGAGCGCGAAGCCACCGGCATCACCAATCTACGTGTTGAATATAATCGTGTTCACGGTTTTTTTATTGAAGTGAGTAAGGGACAAATTGACAAGGTCCCTGCCGAATATCGTCGTCGACAAACCTTAAAAAATGTCGAACGCTATATCACACCCGAATTGAAAGAATGGGAAGACAAAATCCTCTCTGCTAAAGACCGCTGCTTAAATCGCGAGAAATGGTTATTTGAACAAGTGGTCACTGAGTTACAAGCCTATGTTGATCCAATGCACAAAGCATCAGATGCACTGGCACAGCTTGATGTTTATATGGCCTTAGCTCAACATGCTTACCTCAACCAATGGGTCGCTCCAGAGCTAATCGAAGGTCCAATGATTAAAATCATCCAAGGCCGTCACCCCATCGTTGAGCGAACAATTGAACGCTTCACCCCTAATGACTGTCAGCTTGATCCATTACGACGGATGCTTCTGATTACCGGTCCTAACATGGGCGGTAAATCAACCTACATGCGTCAGACCGCATTGATGGTTTTACTGGCACGCATGGGTAGCTTTGTCCCAGCATCTTCTGCACAGATAGGTTTAATCGATCGTAT
>JAAZFX010000248.1 GCA_012511555.1 Alcaligenaceae bacterium
CTACAAAAACCCATCACACGATCACCGCCCGCACGGTTATACCAAGAACGGTCAACCAGTACTATCTCACCCCGGGTCGGCAGATGCTCAACATAACGTTGGAAGTACCACTGCCCTTGCTCTCTCTCGGTAGGCTTTTGGAGTGCCACCACGCGAGCATAACGTGGATTTAAGTGCTCCATAAAACGCTTAATGGCACCGCCCTTGCCTGCTGCATCACGTCCTTCAAAAATAATGACTACACGTTGGCCTGTTTCCTGCACCCACGATTGTAACTTTAACAACTCAAGCTGTAGATCGTATTTCTGATACTCATAATTACGACGCGACATCAAGTACTTATAAGGATAAACACCCTCTTCTTTGTAGTTATCAACCAAAACCTCATCGTATTGAGACGATTTGCGAGCCTCCAAACGGCGGCGTTCAAGTCGCATCATATGCAATAGACTACGGTGTTCATCTTCCGATAGTTCTTCTGATAACTCCTTGAAAAGCACACGCAAAACCTCTTGCTGCTCCTGCTTTGGGACAGAGAGCCTTTTAGCCATCAACGTAACTATAATTTGAGTTTTTTGATCCAGCTTGGCATTGATTCGGTCCTCGACAAATAGCTGCCGAGTTTCCTCCAGGCTCTCACCATACAGCGTATCACTCTGCATGATCTCTATAAGCCGATCTAGCTCATCATAGCTTTCTTGTAATTGATTTTTCTTGACATCCAACGCTCCCTGCATTGATGTAGACCCGGACTCAACAAAATCATTGGCTACCGCGGGAACTGCAGTAATCTTAGTGTAGATTTTGAAGTAACATCAGCTATCGATGCGAATAAATTCTGCTCGGAGGTTTTATTTGTGCTCATGTCTGTGCCTGTCTCTAAAGTTACAAGATTTAGATTAATCTAGTATTTTAGCTTATACTAGGCTGCTATTGAGGCAACCATTGAATCATTTTAACAAGACAAGAAAGTTACTCTCTATGACTCAGCGTACTTTATCCATTGCCGGTGTCGATCCATCCGGTGGTGCCGGCGTTTTAGCCGACATTAAAACCATGACTGTGCTTGGCACCTATGCCTGCGGTGTCATAGCAGCCCTGACCGCTCAAAGCACTCAGGGTGTGACAGGCGTGATGCCGGTAACGCCCGAATTTATTCGTCTACAATTAAAGACCTTATTTGATGACGTACAAATTGATGCTATCAAATTAGGCATGCTGGGTGAGAGTCCTGTCATTGAAGCCGTTGCCGAGGAGCTCAATAACTACAAAGGCCATCGTCATTGTATTTTAGACCCGGTGATGGTTGCCAAAGGCGGTAGCTCTTTGCTGCCGGACTCCTCAATTCCAACGCTCATCGAGGCGTTGATTCCCCAAGCCAATATGATTACCCCTAATCTTCCGGAAGCGGCAATCTTGACCGAGCAGTCTGCACCAGAAACCCTTAAACAAATGTATCCTATGGCAGAAAAACTGCATAAGCTCTTTAAGCGCACAGACGAACGCTGGGTACTACTCAAAGGCGGTCATTTACCAAATAGCGAGCTGGTTGATTTGCTATTTAATGGTGATCAGATGATTGAACTGCCCAACCCTCGCATCGACACCAAAAATACGCATGGCACAGGTTGCACCTACTCAGCGGCTATTTGTGCCCTGGTCACCCGTGACGACGATATCGTCAAAGCAACCAAAGATGCCAAAGCGTATTTGATCAAAGCCATTGAGCGTTCAGGTGAGATGGGGGTGGGCTCCGGACACGGCCCATTGCACCATTTCCATCCATGGTATTAAATACTGAGTTTTAATCTTTTATAAGAGTTAAAATTAGTACAGTATTTGAATTTATTGGTAGTCCATTAAAATTTTTTATGATAGAGAGTCAGCATGAATAAGCCTGTCAGTTCGCTTGAGCTTAGCCGCTTTAATATGGTTGAGCAGCAAATCCGCCCCTGTGGTGTTTTAGACAAGAGAGTACTCAGCGTTTTGCTTAAGTTAGACCGTACTCGCTTTATGAGCCCTACGTATCACAATATCGCTTTTGCTGATCTTGAGGTACCTATCGAAGTTGACGGTCAGAAGACTGGTGAAACCATGCTCTGTCCTAAATATGAGGCACTATTTGCTCAAGAGCTTGAGCTCAAACCTGAGGACTCTGTATTAGAAATTGGCACCGGCAGTGGTTTCCAGGCAGCCATTTTAAGTAATCTATGTGCTCAGGTGCACAGCATCGAGATAGATTCCAAAATCGCTGCACAAGCCCAGAAAAACCTCCGCCAAGCCGGCATTAACAATGTTCAGGTCGAGGTTGGTGATGGTCGTTCCGGTTGGGGCA
Organism: Alcaligenaceae bacterium; assembly: GCA_012511555.1. GTDB lineage: Bacteria > Pseudomonadota > Gammaproteobacteria > Burkholderiales > Burkholderiaceae_B > Oligella. The sequence continues at coordinate 2,336 of JAAZFX010000248.1, forward strand.
ATAATGAGTTTAATGCCATTGTAGTGACTGGCTCTGTACCCAGCGTAGAGGACTCTTTAAAGTATCAATTAGCTATCGGTGGCCGCTTAGTGATTACCGTTGGCCAGGCACCCATGATGCGTGTCTACTGTATTACCCGTACTGACGCTGCAACTTTCGAAGAAAAGGTGGTACTTGAAACCTACATCAAGCCTTTGCGCGGTGCGGTTGCTTCCAACTTCAAGTTTTAAAGCATAGACTTAGATATTAAAAAATGCCGGTTTTATTACCGGCATTTTTATTTTTCTTAGCTACGAATTTTATTAACAAGCGCAGTTGTTGAGCGCTCATACTCAAAGGGAATAGCAACTGCTTTGCCCCCCCAACTCTCTACCAGAGCAGTTTCAGGCAATAAATGCATCTCATAGTCCCCGCCCTTGACAATCAAGTCCGGTTTTAGCCGCTTGATAAGCTCATAAGGCGTATCTTCTGCAAAGCTCGTAACAGCTGTCGTACTGGATAAAGCTGCTAATACCGCTTGCCGGTCTTCACAACGGTTTAACGGTCTATCATCACCCTTGCCAAGTCGCTTGACCGAAGCGTCAGTATTTACCGCCACAATTAAACTGGCACCCAATTGAGCCGCCTGATCTAGATAACTGGCGTGACCACGATGCAAAATATCAAAAACACCATTAGTAAAAACCAATGGTCTTTTAATCGCACCACTTTCCAACAAAGCCAAACAGTCTTCGACGCTCAGGATTTTATCTTCAAAGCGAATATTCATAACAACCATCTACC
>JAAZFX010000249.1 GCA_012511555.1 Alcaligenaceae bacterium
AAAGCACTTGCACCGTCGGATCAAAAACCCCTTGAGTTAATTTGACATGCTCATCAACCAAGGACATTAAATAATAAAAATCACCGGCAAAACCACTCACCTCACCATCTCTGTTTAAGCGACTAAGCACACTATCTTCGCGATATAAGCTGAACAACATCTCTTGACGTTCAACCTCTTGCAAGACCATCTCAAGCAGTCGCCGAGCATCAATCTTATCGTCATGGTAAATTTTAAGTTGGGCATCGGCACCCAAGGCAATTCCTCGCCATTCCAAAAACTCAATACCACTTGTTGCTTTAGATGCTGCAACAGCTAACGGCACTTGCGACAAGGCCGCTGCAGTACAAAATAGCCCCAGGATTTGTCGGCGCTTAATTTGGAAACCTTGAGACATAAGGACTAACTCTAATAATGCTTAATGATGCTGATGAGAATCATGCCCTGCTTCGCCATGGTCACTATGGTCGCCGTGACCTCCACCATGGCCTCCATGTGGTAGGGACTGTAAAGGTTGTTGGAATACAAATTCTTCCGGCATCTCATCAAATGTAACTACTCTGCCACCATGCTCCGCTACAAAGACATCAGCACTTGCCCGCTCTTTAAACGGTACTGCGTCATTACTTCCCATCCCGCCAATAAAAGAACTTTCAATCACATAAAAAGCAGTCTTCGCATCTAGCCAATTGGCATTAGAAGAATGGTCCTTCCAATCATCAACTCCCGAAGCGTCATTAACATACATGGCGACAATATTTTTAGGCTCTTCAGGTAAAAACTTAAAAGCAAATAACTGATTCACCTCAGTAAACCAAATCGGCTCTTCCTGATCAGCCAAGAAAAAATGAGACTTGGGACCATCATGCTCAGATAAAAACATATGACAATAATGTCCGGTGGACTCACTAGTAATTTGTGCAGCTTGCGGCACCGCTTCAGAATCTACACCCTGCTTACAAGCCACCAGACTAACGCTCAACACCAAGGCAGTCAATACTTTAAATCTCATTTTCATACTCACACTCCACTGACTTATAACTGCTTACGATTGAATACCATCACCGCCAAAATAAAAGGCACAACAACCCACAAAGCTAAAGCGCTGTATAAAACACTAAGCTGCAAATTCATTTGATCACTTAAACCCGCCATCCCTGCAAATAAGGAGATATTTTCAGAGCCTACTAAATTTAATAAACGATAAATGTCCGCGGGGTTAAATAGCAAAACATAGTTCAGCATATCGGCAGTAATCAATTGCTTGCTATCAGCCACTAAAATGCCGATTAGTGCCATATCAAAAATCACTACCATAAATAGCCAAACGAACAATGCTAGACCGGCAGCAGTAGCACGCTCCCTAACCAAGGTACTTAGCAAATAGCCGATACTTAAAAAGCTTGCCCCAAGAAAAACACTCAGGCCAATCATTTTCCCGAAGTCTATCCATGCAGCGGTACTCGAACCACCATAAAGGAAATGCAGTACAACACCGGCAACGCCATAACCCACTACCGTTGCGATTGCTAAAATAATCACATGACCAAGGAATTTGCCCGCTAAAACCTGCCACCGGGCAACCGGATAACTCAGTAATAACGACATCGTGCCACGCTCTACCTCGCCGACAATAGCATCATAACTAAGTAATAATGCGATGAGAGGGATTAGAAAAATCGATAAACTGGACAAGCTAACCAAAGTCACTGTTAGCGGATCGACTTTGACCGTACCGGTTGGCGCAGAACCCAACATGCCCAATACCAAGGCGAAAATAACCAATAACAAAGTGGTAGCAACTACCCAACGATTACGTAAACCGTCACGGACTTCTTTCATACTAATAGACAGGATCTGCCTCATACATCCTCTCTTTCTAAATAATGTGCATAAATTTCATCTAAACTCGGCGCATAAGTACTGACATCTAGCACCTGAGGGTTTTGCATTAAACTTCGCAAGACAGACATTTTCTGGTCTTGCTCACAATCAAATCGGTAGAAATTATCAGCTATTTTTTGCCATTGATTAATCGCATCCGGTGGAGTGTCTTCTGCTGTTTTAACCTGAATTCTATAGCTCAAACCACTCTCACTACGCAAACTGTCTAAACTGCCATCAGCCACTTTTTGACCTTGATTCATCACCATCACCCGATCGATATTGCCCTCTAACTCGGTCAAGGCATGGGTACATAGTAAAATCGTCGCCCCCTGAGCACGTAACTCTCTGATAATGGCATAAAACTGCTGTCGAGAAGCCGGGTCTAAACCGGTAGTAGGCTCATCAAATAGAAAAATCTTCGGATCACCTAACAAAGTCTGAGCCAGCGCCAAACGTTGTCTCATCCCTTTAGAATAAGTATTGACGCGTTGCTTGGCGGCATTAGCGATACCAACCTTAGCCAATAACTCTCGATAGGACTTACCTTTAACCTGCTTTAATTTAGCGTAAAAATCCAGGGTTTCCTGCCCCGTCAAGTTAGGATAAAGCGACACCACCTCAGGTAAATAACCAATATCAAAGCGCAACTTCACAGACTGGCTGCCGGAGGCTTGATGCCCCATAAGACGGACCTCACCATGACTAGGACTAATTAGACCTAATATCAACTTCATTACGGTACTTTTACCGGCGCCGTTATGTCCGGCCAAAGCCACGCACTCGCCTTCGCGTAAGACCATATCCAGAGCATGAATGACTGTGCGCTTACCATAACTCTTGGTGACATTTTCAAGACAAACTAATTCATTAGCGCTCATTTAACAACTCCTGTAACTTCGCGTAGCTCGTACTTTCAGGCATTTTCATAATCGGTGCACTATCCATCAAACCTCCTGGCAAGAGAGCCGGAAATTGTGATTGCGCCCAACGGACTACTGCCACTGCGGGGCTATTTAATAAAATTCGACTACTGGGCGCTCGCCAAACCACCTGATCGATAATGTCATTAGGACGATAAACTGTATCCGAAACGCCATCACCGTCTAGGTCAAAGCCACTATGATCGCTCCAATAATTACCGCGACCCTCATGCACCCAATCCTCATATCGAGTACCTACGTATTTGACTTGGCTACGGTTATAAACAAAAGCATTGTCATAAACGACATTACCCTGAGCCGCACCGGTATAGTGCACACCTATCTCACATTGTTCAAAGTGATTATTATTAATTTTATTGATATTGGCATTGTAAAAATAAACGCATTTATCTGCTTGATAAACCGTATTATCCTCTACTGTGGAGTGATTGGCATAATTCATCATGATGCCCTGATTAACACTATGCAAAGAGATATTACCCTTAACATTGATACGGTCTGAAAACATAATTGCATAACCAATATCATTGTCTATAGAAATATTATTAGAAACCTCACTGTCGTTGGTATACATATAATGCACACCATAACGTAGATTCCTAAAGGTATTTCCTGAAAAAGTATTTTGTTTGCTGTAGTTGGTAAAAATACCGTCACGTCCATACATGACATCATTATTTACCACCTTACTACCGGGTGCATTCCAAATTGTGATGCCATTACCGCGCTCTGACATACGCAGCTCCTGATTGCCAACAATTTTATTACCATTGACATAGGCATTTTGAGAGCCCCAGAGATACACACCCACTAAATTATCAATTAGCTGATTGTCCTCAACCACAACACCATGGGCGCCCTGATCTAGAAAAATCGCTGCGTCCATCTCAGATAGTCTTAAACCCGAGTTAGTCACTGTCAGGTGGCGTAAAGTCACGTCACTGGATTTAACCCATACTGTCCGCCCCTTACGCGCACCGTTAATCACGGCACTATAATCCTCAGGACCAATTAACGTTAAATTATCAACATCAACAACAAACTGCCCCTCATATTCACCAGAGTTCAGTTTGATCGTATCGCCGGGCTGTGCCGCGTCAAAAATGGCCTGTAAATCATCGCCCTCATGAACGTCATGCACAGCACCGTAGGCCACTGACTGCAGAAAAGCGGCAGTCAGTAGACCTCTAGATACTAGACTTAAAAGATGTTGCCATCTAGAAAAAGTCATATACTCTCACCAAATTAAGCCTTAGGTTTAACATACATTTGACCAGACATCTCCATATGTAAAGCGTGGCAGAACCACTGACAATAGTACCAATGTACACCCGGGCGTGAGGCGACAAAAGTAACAGAAGCCGTTTGTCCCGGAGACATCTCCATTGCGATACCGTGATTCTCAAGTGTAAAGCCATGAGACAAGTCCTCAATTACCTCAACGTTAGAGACAATTACTGTAACTTCATCACCTTGATTCACATCAATGCGACTTAAGCCAAATTGAGGCGCAGTAGACGTCATATAGACACGGACTTTATTACCATCTCTAATCACTTCATTAGCTGAATCCAAATCTACTCCATCGGCTTCCGCTTGCTTTCTCGCTGTGGCCCATTGTGGGTCATTGCGATCCCAAATATTTCTCGGGTTCACAAATCGTCTATGCACTAACAGCATATCATGCGGTTCCGCAAAGCTTGGGACGTCAGCAACAAGTTTCATCTCATCGCCGGAAATATCAATTAACTGATCGTTTTCCGGTTTTAATGGACCTGCATTAAGGAAGCGGTCTTTAGAGAACTTATTGAGAGAAACTAGCCACTTACCATCAGCGTCTTTGGTTTCACCCATAGTGGTATGGTTATGACCAGGCTGATAGTGAACATCAAGTTTCTGAATCACAGGCTCAACATCTTCACCAGCATATTGACGCTTAGCCAAGTCAATATTCCACTTAACCATTTGGCTATCAATAAAGAGTGTGGTGTAGGCATTGCCACGACCATCAAAGGCTGTGTGCAGAGGGCCTAAACCTAATTGAGGTTCGGCGACCACGCAATCACGCGGCTCGATCTTATCGTCAAACAAGTCATCTAAGGTGCGTACATCTAAAACAGTCACTGTTGGTGAAATCTTACCATTAAGCATGATATGTATACCGTCCGGCGAGGCGTTACAACCGTGCGGCGAGTTAGGTACGGGAATATAACGCGTATAAGGTGAGCCCTTACGGCCATTAACTACCTTAACGCCATTAATTTCCTCATAGTCGCCTTTTTTGATGGCTTCTTCGATGCGTGCGATATTAAACACAACGACCCAGTCTTGCTCGTAAGCGGAAGACTCCGCCAAGCTAATACCCTGTTCACCGTTATAGCAAGTAGCAAAAGAGTATTTACCTTGGTAGTCCGCATCACCGTTATCTAAGTTACCATCCACTTTTACCTGCCATGCGATCTCCATGGTTTCGCCGTCAACGGCGGTATAAACAGCAAAGAAGTTTTCTTTATGATTATCCATCACAGTACCGTCATTGGGTAGCGGTACGATATGCTCACCATTAGCGAAAACATAACCGGTTTTAGGATATCGCTGAGGACGTAAACCATGGACTGCGGCAACGTTAGGAATTTCAACGATTTTATCGGTTTTCATCACATCGCAACGTACGCGAGCAACTCGATTATTGGCTTTATCATTAATGTATATATAACGCCCATCATACGTCTTGTCGGTAAATGACATATGTGGGTGGTGCGCGTCACCGTTAGGCATGCAACGAAGGTTTTGGTCTTTTAAGAACTGTGCTGTTTGTGGCGTAATATTACCGTTAAGTACTTCTAAACTCTCATTAGTACGGCCCCAACCGGTTGCACTACACATATTAAATACCGGAATACGCATAATTTCACGCATTGACGGCAGGCCCAAAATACGAATCTCACCTGATTGACCGCCCGAACTAAAGGCATAATATTCATCTAACTCACCTGGGCCAACATGGGCATTCAAACCGCCTTCTGTGCCTTTAGATTGAGCTAGCGCTTCTTTAGAGCCAAATACACTAGGCAAGCCCATACCGCCGGCAAAGCCTGCGGCACCAGTAGCTGCTGCTGCACCTAAAAAGCGACGACGCTTCATTTCTAGAATTGGTTGTTTCTCATTCTGATCTTTCATCATAGACCTCATAGATAAATGTGCATAAAGCACGGTAAATAAAACTAATGAACGACATACTATTCTTCGTCTTCTTTCTTTTTGGG
>JAAZFX010000250.1 GCA_012511555.1 Alcaligenaceae bacterium
CAGGTAAATTAATCGTCTTGCTTTTCGGTATTAACTACAAACTAGCCGTAGTCATTGTTGGTGCCTTGATGATGATTTACGTAGCCTTTGGCGGTATGACGGCAACGACGTGGGTACAAATCATTAAGGCGGTGCTGATGCTATTTGGTGCAAGCTTAATGACCTTCCTGGTCCTCAAGGGCTTTAACTTTAACATTGACTTTATGTTAGAAAAAGCCGTTGAGATTCACCGCGATGGTCGCCACATCTTGGCACCGGGCCAAAGCTTAATCTCTAACCCAATTAACGCCTTGTCTCTAGGTTTAGCACTAGCCTTGGGTACCGCCGGTCTACCGCACATCTTAATGCGCTTCTTTACGGTAGCTAACGCTCAGGAAGCTCGTAAATCAGTGATTTGGGCAAGTACCTTCATCGGCTACTTCTACCTCTTAACCTTCATCATTGGTTTCGGTGCGATTTGGTACCTCAGCCAAAACCCTGAGCTATTCAATCGTGGTCCTGATGGCAGCTTCGACCTCATCAAAGACTTGATTGGTGGTACTAACATGGTGGCGGTTCACTTAGCTAATGCAGTGGGTGGTGAGTTATTACTCGGCTTCTTGGCAGCAGTAACCTTTGCTACGATTGTGGCAGTAGTTGCCGGTTTATCTCTGGCAGGTGCAGCAGCAATTTCTCATGACTTGTACGATAACGTAATCGCTAAAGGTAACGTGACCGAAGCACAGAAAATGCGCATTTCTCGCTTGTCTACCGTCGCATTAGGTATCTTGGCAATTTTATTAGGTATCGTCTTTGAGAATCAAAACGTGGCCTTCATGGTTGGTTTAGCTTTCGCAATTGCGGCAAGCTCTAACTTCCCTGTGTTAGTGTTATCTATCTCATGGCGTGGTTGTACCACTCGCGGTGCTACATTGGGTGGCTTCATCGGTTTATTTACTGCGACTGCATGGGTAGTATTAAGTTCCACCGTTTGGGTTGATGAATTTGGCTTCGCTGAAGCGATTACACCGTTCCCTAACCCTGGTATTCTTTCTATCCCGTTAGCCTTTATCTCAATTTGGTTCTTCTCTATCACTGACAAGAGTGCAAACGCAGCCACCGAAAAAGCAGCATTCGATGCTTTAAGTGTACGTGCTCAAACTGGCATTGGTGTAAGCAAAGCAGAAGCTCACTAAGTGACGATGGCAATTAGTGCACATTTTAATAATTAAATGTGCCTATAATAAAGGGAGTCTATTATTTTGATAGATTCCCTTTTGCTTTTCGGAAGACTTTGATGAATGAATTATTAATCGCTGATGATCACCCATTATTTCGTGAGGCATTACGAGGTTTAGTTAATAAGCACTACCCCTGTACCAAAATTTACGAAGCTGAAAATGCTGACTCATTATTTGCTTTAGTAGACGATTACTCTGAGGCAGACTTGTTACTGCTGGACTTAAATATGCCGGGCGCCGAGGGCTATAGTTCACTAGTCTTTTTACGTTCACAGCATCCTCAATTGCCAATTGCCATTATCTCTGCCCACGAAGACCCTATGCTAATGCGTCGTGCAGTTGATCACGGCGCAATGGGCTATATTCCAAAATCAGCTAATATTGATACGCTTTGTGAGGCCATTGACCAGATCCTTATGGGGGAGATATGGTTACCGAAAAATGCCCAAAGTACACCAGTAGTCAGCAGCAAAGAAAAAGAAGCTGCTGCACTAGTGAGTCAACTCACGCCTCAACAGTTTCGGGTTTTGCAAAAAGTCACGAGTGGTCAATTAAACAAGCAAATTGCCTATGACTTGGGTGTTTCTGAAA
>JAAZFX010000251.1 GCA_012511555.1 Alcaligenaceae bacterium
AGCTGCTCGCTGTATGGCTGAGAAAATCGTTGCTAGCCCTGAGGAAGCAGATATGGCTTTAATCATGGGTCTTGGCTTCCCAAGATTCCGTGGCGGTGCCTTACGTCACATTGATCAGACCGGTTTAAAAGCCTATGTTGAGCTTTGCGATCATTATGCTCACTTAGGTAAAGCCTATGAAGCACCACAAATTCTGCGTGATATGGCCGCCAAAGGTGAGACTTTCTTTAGTTAATTAATAGAGCGGACAAAGCACACCATAGACTATGATCTACGGTGTGCTAATACGCTTTTATTCAGTCGATTAACCGGAAACCACCGCTCGCGGATGATCTATTCAGCAGCGTTTGACGCTGATTTCAACTAGGGTTTTAATACAAGGCATAAAAAATTTTAACTAAATTCGTCTTTAACTCTGATCTATATGCTCTCATCAAAGTCATCCCCTATCCACCACAGTCATTAATAAAACATTAAACCTAAACAAACCGGACCTCGTGTAAACCAAAGAAAGAAAAGCGAGCACAGCTTATCGTTATAATTTTGGTCAGCTGTCGCTGTTAAAAACAATGATCGTGAGCAAAAACGCTAAAGCCCCCTAAACCCTAGGATTATTAGAAAAACCTAGGATTATTAGGAAAACGTTGTCTCCGCATTGGCAATAGCAGGAGTAAGCGATAACAATAACTATTTTGTCACACACCGCACAAATCAGTGAATCACATTGACTTATATCAAAAACATCTAAACTAATACGTCTTAAGTCCAAATAAGCACAAAGTAACAAGATGTTATCTTTTACAATTAAATTGAAACATCATTAATTCAATAACTAAGGGGTAGTTATGACTTATGAAGAACGCAAGACTAAGTCGTGGGGATCGAAACTCAGCGACGGTCTAAAGTCAATTTTAATTGGCTTAATTCTAATTGTTGCCGCTACAGCAGTGCTCTTTTGGAATGAAGGTAGAGCAGTCAAGACAGCTGATTGTATTAATGAAGCTCAAAGTGTCTATGTTACTTTGCCCGATATTAATACGCTAAACACTGAACTCGATGGTAACTTAGTCTATGCCCAAGGTAATGCACAGACTGAAACAGTGCTAGAGGATGGGCGTTTTAATATTCAAAAAAATGCCCTGTCACTGCGCTATAGTGCTGAGTATTACCAATGGGTAGAGACCAAAACAGAACGCGAAGAAAAGAATATCGGTGGTTCCAGTGAGGTGATTACTACCTACGACTATGATGCGCGTTGGGTTAGAGAACCTGTGGATTCAACTAAGTTTAAACAAGCTGATACCTACCGCAATTCCGTCTTAATGAAAATAAACACAGACACTATCTATGCAACAGATGTCAATCTAGGTGCGTATCGCTTGCCTGACTTTCTTTATAAGGGAATTAAAGCCAGCGAGCCTTTAGCTATTGAGGAGTTCGATGAAGAGACTTATGCTCATTATGGACAGGTGCTTCAATCCAACATCACTGCCTTGACGACAGATCAAGCCTTACAACAACATGCCACAACGGGTGAGTTAGATATCTTAACGCCAACTGATGTCGGTCGAGAGTTTGTTCACGTCAATAATGATTCAATCTACATCGGTCGTGACAGCCTCAATCCTCGAATAGGTGATGTTCGGATTAACACTAGCTATACCCCGGCATCGACACCGATTGCGATGGTAGCATTGCTTAATGGCAATAGCTTTGCCAAGTTTGTTGGCAAAGCCTGTAAAGATGGCTATGAATACAGCAGCCTTTACGATGGTCAAAAAACCGCAGCAGAAATTTTTGAAAGTAATCGCCAAGAAAACGCTTTGCTCAAATGGGGCCTGAGATTCGCTGGTCTGCTTATGCTGTTTTTTGCTTTCAGTATGCTCTTCAAATTAGGTGAGGCCTTATTGGATGTGCTGCCTTTCTTGGGCAATGCCTTCCGCTATGCCGGTAATTTATTAGCAGCTCTACTTGCCTTAGCTTGGGCACTGGTGGTCATTGGTATTGGTTGGCTTTACTATCGACCAATCCACTCGATAATTCTCTTTACTATCGCTGCCTGCTTAGTATTCTTAGGTTATATACTAAACAAAAAACGCAAAGAGCGAGTCTTAGCGACAGGTGCCGTTGCATCATCCAATGATGCCAAAACCATCGATCAACAAGATCTCGAAAACTAAAGCCCTTTTGCCAAACGCTAGATAGAACAATACGGCTTTTAAACATAGCCATCCGGGAGCAGGAGCAACCAATGAAACTCTTCAGTCATTCCCAAAAAGTACTGATAAGCCTTGTTGCCTCTGCTCATTAGCCGGACCGGATGGACTACGCTTAACAGAAAGAAGTCTCATTCTGTTGTCATTGCAAAAAAGTCGTTGATGTCTCTCTTTCAATTTAGAAGTTCTACACATTAATAGGTGAGTTTATGAAAAAACTACTGACTACTTTCTTATTTATACTGACATTGCTAGGCACTGTCAGCTACGCCCAAACCAAAGAAAAAGTGCTTCTCGACACCGATATGGTTGAGGTGTTTGACGATGGTATTACCATGATGATGTTAGCCAATGCACCAAACATTGATCTATTAGGCGTCACGATTGTGGTGGGTAATACTTGGGTACCTGAGGGAACCGCTTACACCATTCGCCAATTGGAGGCCATTGAACGCACTGATATTCCTGTTGTACCCGGAATTCGTTTTCCACTTTACCCAAACCGTCATGACAATATAAAGCATGAAATGGCTTTATTCGGTAACGGTGACGGTTACCTAGGTTCGGCTGGTTATGCTGAGCCTGAGTCATGGCAGTCTGTTTATCAAAACACCTATCAGCGCGAGCCGACGTTACAACCTCTGGATATGAAGGCAGTTAATTTCATCATTGACCAAGTCAAAGCCAATCCTAATGAAGTCACTGTATTAGCGATTGGTACGTGCACCAACTTGGCCACTGCGGTGCGTATTGCCCCTGAGATTGTCCCTTTGATTAAGCGCGTGGTCTATATGGGCGGTTCATTCTTCAAGCCGGGCAATACCACCCCTACTGCAGAGTTTAACTGGTGGCTTGATCCTGATGCGGCAAAGATGTGTTTGCGAACCCCATTTAATGAGCAAGTAATTGTCGGTTTAGAGGTGTCAGAAAGTATTCCTTTCTTAAAAGATCGTTACGAGCATCTGATCTCTATCACCCAGAACCCTGACATTAAGGAAATGTTGACACGTAACTTCCTCAATGACATTTACGCTGAAAATCCGGACTATGTTCATTTTGTCTGGGATGTGATTGCAGGCGCCATTGTGATTGACTCCAGTCTTATCACAGAAGAAGTAACACGTCATGTCGATGTCAACTCTCAATTCGGATCTTCCTATGGTGAATCCATTGCCTTTAATGAAAATCCACCCTTAGGTACTCAGCAGGCACGTATTATTTTAAAAGTGGATACGGATCGCCTATGGAAAATGATCGAAGATGCCATGGCGAAGTTTTAACTGACAGACAAAGGTTCTGATATGAAAAAACTGACTTCTTTTTCCGCTTTAACAGTTTTAGCCATCGCATTGGCTGCGCCTACTTATGTTGCCGCGCAATCACTGGCGAGTCAGTCAAGTTATGCACAAAGTAACACGGCCGTTCAAGCAACTGTCACTGGTGGCTATAGCACACCGACCCAAAAATCAAGTGATGGTGGTAGCGTGACAATTGCTCGTTTGCCGACAACCGTGGAGGAATTCAAGACCTTACGTCAACAAATTGCACACGAGCCGCATGGAGCGGCAGCTGCTTTTGTTGTGGCATTACAAATGTATATGGAAAATCCCGACGTCGGCGAGGAATGTCTGGCAATGAGTGTGACGCCAAGTCAACGCGACGCGAGAAACCCTCAAAAGCTTGCTTCGGTGGGTCAAATTATTCGTGATCGTTACCATCCTTCCAATACGGGGTCTTCGGTGTATTCGCCATGGATACCATACAGTTTTGTTGAAGGATTCGAGCTTAATCAACAGTGGCAAAAGCCCGAACCACCGTTTCAGATGTTTTTTGGACACAACCCCGGTCGTGACAATATGGATCAATCGGGCAGTAATCGCTTTGAAGGTTACGCCATTCCCATGACGATAGATGCCTTTAACAATACGACCAGCGAGCGTAGTCGCTACCGTAATGTCACTGCCGTCAAGGTGAAGGGTGAAGCACAGTATGTCTTATTAAATTTTGATGATTTAATAAATACCGCTTCCTATAAGCGTCCTTAATTTAAATTCCAGGTTAAAAGTATGAAAGTCATAGTCAATGAGCTTGAGTTAACGATTTTTAGTGGCGCAACAGTGGCTGATGCGATTCGTGCTTATTTTACTTCTCAGGACCAACGGGCACCCTGTCCTTTACCGGAGGTAAAAGACAGCTATGGCAATGAAGTTGCTCATGACGGTGCCCTCACCGAGGGAAGTCAACTATTTATCCAAGAGAGTGATAACAATGAAGATGATTAAAACAATTCTTAGCTTGCTAGTGGTAACGGTCTTAGCAAGCTGTAGCACTGGCCAACAAGCGCCTGAACACACCGCAACGACCGGGGTAGAAACACCAGTGGTGCGCGAGGTGACCATTTTAGCGGTCAATGATATGCATGCCAACATTGATGATTTGCCTAAACTGGCTTATATAGTCGATGAACTACGGGCGCAATATCCTGATATGTTATTAGTTTCTGCGGGTGACCACCAGACAGGCAACCCCATGAACGATCAATATGAAGAGAAAGGTCGACCGATCATCGACTTAATGAATGCGCTTAAATTTGACCTCTCAGCCGTCGGTAACCATGAGTTTGATTTCGGTATAGAGAGTTTTGAAAAGCATACACAGCTCGCCAATTTTGATCATATTTCCGCCAATGTGAGTTGGCCCAAAAACAGACGCCTCAATATTAAACCCTATAAAAGCTTTACCCTTGAAAATGGTTTGACATTGGCTTTTGTTTCCGTCATTGATTTAAATGAGCGCAATCAGCCGGATGCGCACCCCGATCATCTCAGTGAATTTAAGTTTTCCGATCCTTATAAAACGGCTCAACACTACTTGTATTTAGCGGATGAGAGTGATGTGCTTATTTATATGACACATCTTGGCTTTGAAAATGATGTGATATTAGCGAATAGCTTCCCGCCCGGCGTAGTGGACTTGATTATTGGCGGACACTCGCACACCAAAGTAGATACCGAGCAAATTCACAATGGCGTCTTAATAACCCAAGCGCAGAATCGCCTTAAATATGCCACCTTAATCCGCTTAGAAGTGCATGCCGACGGCTCTGTTGAACGCGCTATGAGCTTGTTACCTGTCGCTGCAAGCAAAAACGAGCAAAGCGCGATGCGCTCTTTAGTGGATAAGTACAACCAGAATCCCTACATGATGGAAGTGATTGCTAAGGCTCCATACGACTTCCGGAGCCGTGAAGAAATCGCTTATTGGATGGCAGATGCCATGAAAGCCACAGCTCAAAGCGATATCGCTCTCGTCAACCGTGGAGGAGTGCGTATAGATGAGTTAGCGGCGGGTGATATCACACGAAAATCGATCTTCTCTATTGATCCATTTGGTAATGCCCTCGCTACCGTTAATATGACCGGGCATGAGCTTAAACGCTTTATTAGCGATATGTTTAGTCAAGATGATTACCGATTTATGTATCCTGCCGGTTTACTCTTAAAGTACACCACAGCGGATAACGATAGCAAATTAGTCAATCTAGAGCTATTTAATGAGGATGGTACCCCCTTAGATATGGATGCGACTTATCGCTTGGTAACCTCTTCTTATGTTTTGTCAATTGTTAAATACGACCGTAAAGATCCGGGGCAAAGTTTGACAATCACCTCAACCGAGGGTTGGATTGATTGGTTATTAAGTGGTGCTGAGGTCAAAAACTATCAGACCGTAAAGCGCACCTTTGTCAATGAGTAAACCATATAAGGTCTTATTGAAATGAAAAATCTCGCCTTTTCATTACTCTTCCTAGGGCTTGTGGGCGGCTTTCAGTCAGCCGCTGCACAGCCTGTCGATAATTACTCAGAGGATCCGTTTGTCGAGTTGGTGGCGCAATACACGCCTGAGCAATTAAATCAACTGATTGCCAAAACCGAACCCGCTGATATTAGGGACCTTTTATTACTACTACCGGACAGCGATTTTCTGTTTTATTTTAATTTTGATGTAGCACAACGCAAACAACTACTAGCAGGCGAAACGGTTTCCCATGTCACATTGAATGAAATTGATGTCACTAATGGCTACCTGCAAAGTGGCTATGAGGGACTTTGGGAAATGATCGCTAAAGCCGAGGGAGAGACATGGCATATTGCACTTGCAGAGAGTCATTGTGCTCAGTACTGCCATACGGTAATGCAAAAATCCTATCTGTACCAAGACGGCAAGTTATTAGCACAACATGCGGCCACGATTGCCGGTTTCCAAGACTATTGGCCTGAACTGTTTATTGATTTTGAGCAATTGACTCAGGAGCAAAAAGACATCGCCACGCAAATCTGGGAAGAGCATGGTATTGAGGGGGTTTTGTATCGCTTACCACGTGATGGAAAGTCGCCTATCGTGGTATCTCTTGACGCAGCACGCTATACCGATGCAGGCATTCCTGAATCAGCACTGATGGAAGTGACTGAGAATCAGGAATGATGTCGAATCAACGTAGGAGCGTAAACCATGAAACGCTTTATCAAGCCTATCTTATTAGCACTGTTAAGTTGCCAATTGCCAATCGCTTGGGCCCAAACTGAAGAAAGTTTTCCAAATTTCACGTGGATCACGCCTAATCTCGAATATGAAAGCTCTCGCTTTGGCTTTGAACCGGCTTCCTTTACCTTGGTGAATCAAGATTGCAGAAAAGTGGCCAAAGAGCACCCTTGCTATGAAGACCTTGAGTGGACTGAAAATATTCTCTTAGGCACTTATCAAAACGCCTCCATGGCTAAGCCGCTGTATGTTATTTATTCACCGGGGCCAAGCGTTGATCCTTTGTTCACAATCATTGATCAAAATAATCAGCGCCTTTGGTCTGAGGGCGCTGAACAGATGGCGATTAATTCTAATGGGGTGATTTATCTATCAGGTAATACCAATAAGATGTTTAATCAGCGCATGAAGTTTCAGTTAAGTAATTATCAGGTGCAGGAAGTACCGCAACCTTATTATTACGTGGATGTTAGGGGGGCATTGCTAAAACCGGTCAAACTTTATAGTCAGCCCAATAACCAAGGCCAACTCATTGCCACCTTACCTGTTGGTTATGACATTGAGATTTTACTGGCAGCAGCCTCACCACAGACGACCAGTGACACCGAATTTCCATTAACAAAAGACTACCTCGCAAGAACCGCCTTTGGTTTGGTGGGTTGGTTGCGCTTAACGGATGACGATACTTTTCATATGAATCCTATCGTGCCAGGCTTAGGCTTTATGGGTGACTAATACGACAGGAGAGAGGGATGACAAGATTTCATCAACTGGTTATTGGTGTTTTGTGCTTTTTTATAAGTCATATGCTCTATGCACAAGGGTGGAACGCTGCACCAACGACACAGCCCTCTCAAGAGGTGCAAAAGTTTTTTTACGGAGCTCACCTCAGCCATCAGGTATATATTCAGCTGAATTTTGCCGCCGATGGCCACATCACGGGTACCATGGACTCCGATGAATACACGGACCTTGCTCAAACCATTCCCTTTACGGCACAACAGACCGGTCATGGCTTACAAGTGAGTTTTGCCGAAGACCCCCCTGCTCTCGGCAAAGCTTCTGATTGGTTATTGGATAAAACGTGGTCCCTAAAAAGTAAGGGCAAGCAAAAGGTACTTTACATCTCAATGATGGCGAGGTACAAAGCCAATGAAAACTAAACTCTGGTCCTACCTATTAACTGTGCTTTGTTGCTTTGCTTGTGCCCACGCGCAGGTTCAATCCGGCTTAGAGCCTAGCAATATCGATCAATTTAAACTTAAATCGTTTAGACTTAACAGCAAAGAACAACAAAAAATTGAAACCCTCTTACAACGTGAAAACAATCACTCAATGTATCAGGTGTCTAGCTACGCCACTAGCTTAGGTCGTTTTATCTTTAGCAGTTATGGGATTAAACAATCACTCACAGTATTAGATGCTGGGCCATCTGGCTTCCCATTTATTGCCATTATCGACTTAGCGGCAGAGCAGCGATTGCCAAACGCTAAAGCAACCCTCGCCATTATCATGCGTGAAATCGATCTATTTAATCAACCGACGTTTTCCGATCAAGACATTATCACGCTGATTTCTAAAACCCTGTTCAGTGATACTGTGTTGACAGCAAATCATCAACCCCTTGATGAGTCTCAGCTACCGATGGTGGAGCGCAATAAAAATCTGATTAAATGCACCTTTTACACGGTAGTATCAGATAGCCCGATGACTCAACCAAAAGCACAAAAGCACGAAGTGGTCATTGATGAATGGTTTGATATTACCGTGACAACACAGCCTTAGGAGGCTACCCCATGAAGAAAATTATCCGACTACTTAAACTCTTTTTCTTAAGCACTTTGTTGATGGTCGCAGCAGGCACTGTCGCAGCACAATCAAAGGTAGATGTTAAAACCTTATTCCAACAATTGCCTGAAATGGCGTTCCAATTTTTGCCCTCAGACAATCCGGCCGAACTTGAGCGCTATATTAAAGTTAACGATCCTCGTAATGGCTTTCTTAGTTTAGAGATTCCTGATGGTGATACGTGGGAAATGGCTCATTGGAATTTGAAGAATGGCGATAAATTAGTGGCTGTTTCTGTTGCTTGGGCTTATGTTTTTTTCCATTACCACGATGGACAAATGACGCTGACCAATCAATTTGGACTAGAGCAAATTAATGAAGATATTGAATCAAGTGAGGTTTGGAATAGTTTTGATAATACCCTACAGTTTATTCTTCCAAAGCGTGGCACATCACTTTATCTCAATTTAAACGGGATGTTCCCGTTAGTTTATCAATGGCGTGCTGAACGTTTTATAAGAGTGCAAGCATATCCTCTTGAGAACCCAACGGAGGAAGCTTTAATTCAAGGTTTTATCACCGCATTGAAGGCAAAGGATATTGACCGTAGTATCCAGTATCTATTGCCAAGCTATGTATCAGCGCAAGGCATGGAAATGTATCACGGTGATCTTGAAAGGCTAGTGTGTGAACTACTTAGTGGTCAAGATGCGCAAGGTAACTTTATCACGCCAAACAAATTTACTGAATTCAAAACGATTAACTACCTACCTGAAACAAAGACATTTCAGGTAGAGCTAAATAGCGGACAAAGTTATCAAGTCAGCCCCTCAATTCAGCAGATTGAAATCCGTGAGTCACGAGAAACGCCCGACGATCCACCAGGGAAATTATTAAAAGTCATTCCTTTTCTTGTCGGTTCAGTAGGTTAAATGATCACTACCTAGTAAGTTATTAAATGCAAAGAAGACTATTGAGCATCCAACTCCAGCATCAATGGCAGATACCAAGGGCGTTAGTTTATGGTGCAGTTAAGAGTTAATTCACATAGGGAGATACGGGGATGAAAAGAATCACTAAACAATTGATCGCTGTTTGCCTGTCTTTTTTAGTGGTGAGCCTTGTGCAAGCACAACATACCCTACGCGATACAAACGGCAGCCAATTAGGTCAAATTCAAACGGATGGTACTGTTCGTAACGCCTCCGGCAATGCCCTAGGACGCATAGAATCCGGCGGCGCTGTGCGTAATGCCAGTGGCAATTTGCTTGGCCGCATTGATAAGGATGGTACGGTACGCGACGCAAGGGGTAACCGCCTTGGGCAAATCCAATCGAATGGCACAGTACGTCAGATGACCGGTCGTATTATTGGCTATATTGATGACAACGGCACCGTACGCAA
The DNA here is from genome assembly GCA_012511555.1 of Alcaligenaceae bacterium. Classification (GTDB taxonomy): domain Bacteria; phylum Pseudomonadota; class Gammaproteobacteria; order Burkholderiales; family Burkholderiaceae_B; genus Oligella. Next base: position 9,951 of record JAAZFX010000251.1, read on the forward strand.
TGAACGAAACAATCGCATAGGTCAAGCTTCAGGCGGTAATAAGGAGATGATTGGTGCCAGTTATTTTTTCTTCTTCTTTAATGGAAATTAACCCATGAAAAAAATCTTCTACCTAATCCTAAGCTCATTTCTTTCTACGAGCTTGATGGCGGGGACAGCACTAGCGCAAACGGCAGCGCTTAGCTTTGAAACCGTTGAAATTGAAAAGCATATTCAGCTCTTAGACGATGGCGATGAAACCTCTCCCAATGCCACATTTGAACTGACGATGAACTACCCTAATCACTTTAAAAATAAGCAGGATTTAAAAAGCTTGCAGCAACTCATAACCGCTAAGGTGCTAGGCGATGACTATGCCAACCACCCTAGTCTGGATGCGGCGATTGCTAGCTATGTGGCGGATTATGAACATGATTACCGCGATAATTTAAACGATTTCTTTGGCGATGATCTAACAGAGCAGTTAACTCATTATCCCATTGCTTTATTTCATTTCAACAAAATAAACCATACGATCGATTATCAAAATGATCATATCCTGAGCTTTACAGTGGATCATTGGGTACATCAAGGAGGTGCTCATGGTCTAGGCACCGAAGAGCACTATTCAATTAACCTCCAATCGATAGAGGAATTGACGCTGTCACAACTGATGAAACCCGGTTATGAAGCCGAGCTGACAGAGATTGTCAAACAAAATCTGCTGCAAATCAAAGCCGATAAATTCAAAGCTTATCAAGCGGACCTTTCCCAACTGGACGAGCAGACGCTGAAAGAGTCTTTTTTCAACTACGATGAAATCACCTTGCCCGATAACTTTATGCTGACCGATATGGGTTTAGCCTTTACTTACAACCCTTATGATATCGATGCTTTTGCCTCAGGTTCGTTTAAAGTAGATATTAGTTATGCTGAGGTAGCACATTTAATGAAGCAAAGCGTTTTACAACGCTTATTGCCCGAAATCGATTTGCAAACCGCCTCTAGTCATTTTGACTTCATTGATGTTAGTTACGACGGCTACCGTAATTCACGTTATGACTTTATGGTGCAATATCCTGATTTTCTAATACCACAAGGAGAGTCCGAATCAGGGGATGGACAGCGCTTTATATCAAGTGATGGTCATTATGTGATGTCAGTATATCGTGACTTTAAGGCCTTAACAGGTGAGAATCCATCGTTACAAGAGGCGTATTATGCCGAAAGTGATAGTTTGCCTAATATTTTGTACAATCAGCTGAACGATAATTACTATTGGTATCACGGCAAAGTCAACCGTACGCGCCATTATCAGCAGTTTACTTACTTGATTCAGGATGAGTATTTTACACTCTATCTAGAGTATCCTCTAGCGGCTGAAACGACGCTGCAACCCATCATTGAACACGTTGCTGCCTCCTTTTCTGCGATTGACACTGAGATTGGTGCTATGGCAGCAGAGCTAAGCGATGAGTTTTTACCTTTCTTGCACGAGTTTCTTGAAGCGACTTTTTGGGAGAAGAATTTAAATACGCTACTACGTGACAATAATGAACAACTCAGCCCGTACCTGGATCCTGGAAATGATGTGCGACGTTATCATAGCCCTGGTGCCGTGCCTCATTTGTATTCCCGTGCTGATAATTTTGGTTTTAATGATTTAACGGATTTTACAAGCTCTCTAGAGCTTTCTGGCGAAAACTCCTATGTTGAGACGACACCTGATATGTCAGTGTGCGACTTGGATTTTGAGCGCCTGGGGCCAGGCTTATACACCATATATTTTGCTCCTAGTGCCTGGGAATTTACTGCGCTAGTCAATCCTGAAACCTTTGATTTTGCACCCATCCCTTCGCCCTACCCTGATGCCACCGTGATGCAAGTGTATGTTCCTGCGTATTATAAAGGTTTTGTTAATCCACGCGGTCTGTACTTTATTCAAAGCCCTGACGGTTGGAAGCTGATGTTTGTGGATGATTCACTTTGTGGCGCATAGGGATAGTCTATGTCAGCTTCGCTGAACCAACAAAATGCCGACCCTCACAGCCGGTGAAGATCGGCATTTTGACAAAAAATAACCGTCTGAATACTACTAAGCTACTAAGGAATCGTGACCTTGAGCTCACGCCCGGCCAAGTCCGTACAGAGTTGACTTAAACGCTCATCCAGATTTGGGCCTTCGCGAGTATC
>JAAZFX010000046.1 GCA_012511555.1 Alcaligenaceae bacterium
CAGGAATGAGACCATTAGAGGGTATTAGGGTTTTAGAGTTAGGGCAGTTAATTGCCGGACCTTTTGCAACTAAACTTTTAGGTGAGTTTGGTGCCGAGGTAATTAAAATAGAGCCTCCGCAAACGGGTGATCCTTTGCGAAAGTGGCGATTATTGCATGAGGGTACATCGGTTTGGTGGGCTTCTCAGTCACGTAATAAGAAGTCTGTTACCGTTGATTTACGCGCAGAAGAGGGTCAGGCTATTATTCGCCGTTTGGTCAAAGAAGTTGATATTCTGGTTGAGAACTTCAGGCCAGGTGCTTTAGAGAGCTGGGGTTTAAGTGAGGAGGTTCTCAAGGAGCTAAACCCCGAGCTGATTATGGTCCGTATTTCGGGTTATGGTCAGGACGGTCCATATAGGGATTTGCCTGGTTTCGGTTTGGGTGGAGAGGCCATCGCTGGATTTAGGCATCTTAGCGGTGAGCAGGGTAGACCGCCTGTGCGCGTGGGAATCTCGATTGGTGATTCATTGTCAGCTTTGCATGCCGTTATTGGCGCCTTGATGGCTTTGCGCCACCGTGAGGTACAAAAGGGGGGTGGTCAGGTAGTTGATATCGCACTCTACGAATCTGTCTTCAATATGATGGAAAGTCTGGTAGCTGAGTACTCTATTTTTGGTGAGGTGCGTCAACCTGCAGGCAGTAGACTGCCGGGAATTACCCCGAGCAATGCTTATCTTTGTGCTGATGGCAAGTATGCGCTGATTGCCGGTAATGGGGATAGTATATTCAAGCGTCTGATGAGTCTTATTGATCGGGATGACGTGGGCGATGATCCGGCTTTTGCTCATAATGACGGGCGTTCTGCTGAGGCTGATTATATTGATTCGATTATTGCTCAGTGGACGATTCAGCATCCTCTAGATTATGTGTTAGAAGCTCTGCACGAAAATAGAGTTCCAGCAGGGCGTGTCTATGATGTAGAGGATATATTTAATGATCCACACTACAAGGCACGTGAGATGCTGATAGAGGGTGAGCTGGAGGATGGTACTGCCGTTACTTTACCTGGAGTCTTGCCTAAGCTCAGTAAAACGCCAGGTTCTGTAGAGCGAAAAGCGCCGACACTTGGTCAGGATACAGAAGCAATTTTAGCGGAAGTTGGTATTGATGCTATGGAGTTGGTCGAACTGCGTGCTAAGGGCGTTGTTTGATTTTAAGCATCAAAACAACAAAAAAACAGCTTAACTTTGATGATTTGTTGATGGCCTACAATTGTCGAATCGTTTTATCTACATGTGTGGACAGTTGATTGTATAAATGATAATATACTAGGCTTGATGAATTATCTACATAGTCTTTTATAAATAATTATAAAAGACTATTTCAGTTCTTCACAACACGCTTCATAGAGCTAGGTTCTCTTATTCAATCATGTAATATATGAGTTGCATAAAGCAGTGATGCTTTATGCCCTTGATTTATGGAGCTTTTATAGCGTTATTATTAGGTCGAAAAAGTGCTGCGAGTATTGTAGACACCTAATCTTAACTTTAAATTTAGAGTGTTATTATGCCTAAAATGAAAACCAAAAAAAGTGCGTCAAAGCGCTTCCGTGTGCGTCCGGGTGGTACTGTTAAGCGTGGCTACGCTTTCAAAAGCCATATCTTAACCAAGAAAACTACTAAAAACAAACGTCAACTTCGTGGTACTGAAAACGTTAACAAGGCCGATGTGGCTTCTGTTAAGGCCATGATGCCTTACGCATAACTAGGAGAAAAATATGCCTCGTGTAAAAGGTGGTGTGACCGCTCGCGCTCGTCATAAAAAAGTATTAAAAGAAGCTAAAGGCTTTCGTGGCCGTCGCGGTAATGTATTCCGTGTAGCTAAGCAAGCGGTAATGAAAGCGGGTCAATACGCTTATCGTGATCGTCGTAACAAAAAACGCACTTTCCGTGCTTTGTGGATTACTCGTATTAACGCAGCAGTACGTGCAGAGGGTATGACTTACAGCGTATTTATCGCTGGTTTGCGTAAGGCCTCTATCGACTTAGACCGTAAGGTTTTAGCTGATATGGCAGTACAGGATAAAGCCGGCTTTAAAGTAGTTGTTGAACAGGCTAAAGCAGCCCTTGCCGCTTAAGTTAGACTGTTAAGCACAGAAGTACAGTGAGCTTACTGTATTAGTACAAAGGCGGGGCCCCAATTTCGGGTCCCGCCTCTTTTTTTTAATCAATGGTTTTGGACAATGACTGAATCCTTAGACGACTTAATTAGACAAGCAGAAGAAAAATTTGCAGATGCTCCCGATGTGGCAAGCTTAGAAAACGAAAAGGCCAAGTTTTTAGGTAAAAATGGCGCAGTTACTTCTTTATTAAAGGAACTTGCCAGTTTGCCAAATGAAGAAAAACGTGAGCAAGGGCAGCGCATAAACCAAGTCAAACGAGAGATTGAGGCTTTGTTAAATGCACGACGTGATCGTTTTGCTGAAGAAGAATTAGCTAATCGTTTAGCAGCTGAAAAAATTGATGTGACCTTACCTGGTCGCGGTATGAATCGCGGTGGACTTCATCCGGTGATTCAGTCAACCCTAAGAATTGAGGGTATTTTCCGTTCAATTGGTTTTGATGTGGCTGATGGTCCTGAAATTGAAACGGACTGGTATAACTTTACCTCTTTAAATAACCCTTTAAACCACCCTGCGCGTTCAATGCAGGATACATTTTATATCGATCACAATGACGACGAGGGCCTGCCTCTGATGTTGCGTACGCATACTAGTCCTATGCAGGTACGTTATGCTCGTCAGAACAAGCCTCCTATTAAGGTTATTGCTCCTGGTCGTACTTATCGAGTGGATAGTGATGCAACACATAGCCCTATGTTCCATCAGGTTGAGGGTTTGGATTGATGAAAATATTTCATTTGCTGATTTAAAAGGTGTTTATACCAAGTTCTTACAAGCCTTTTTTGAGACTGACGATATCGTTCTGCGTTTCCGATCTTCTTTCTTCCCGTTTACTGAGCCATCAGCGGAAATTGACATGATGTTTACCAGTGGCCCGATGGAAGGGCAATGGCTAGAGATTTGTGGTGCGGGTCAGGTTCATCCTACGGTTGTTCGTAATTATGGTTTAGATCCTGAGAAATACATGGGCTTTGCTTTTGGCTCCGGTATTGAGCGTTTGACTATGTTGCGATATGGTGTCAGTGATTTACGTTTATTCTACGAAGGTGATTTACGCTTCCTGGAACAATTTAATCGTTAATTGTTTTAGGTTTAAGCTTTTATTTATCTCATCTTTTATTCGTTTTTTGCAAAGAATTTACTATGTTTATTTCAGAATCTTGGTTAAGAAGTTTAATCAATCCGGAGTTATCGACCGAGGAGCTTTGTCATCGTTTAACCATGGCGGGTTTAGAGGTTGAGGGTGTTGAGGCTATGGCTCCCGCATTCAGTGGTGTGGTCGTTGCTGAAGTCAAAGAAATTGCTCCGCATCCTAATGCCGATAAATTGCGCATTTGCCAAGTCGATGATGGTTCCGGCGAGTTGGTTCAAGTAGTGTGCGGCGCACCTAATGCCGCTGCCGGTATTAAAGTACCAATGGCGCGTGTGGGTGCAGTATTGCCCGGTGATTTTAAAATCAAAAAGGGAAAATTGCGTGGCGAGGCTTCTCTTGGGATGCTCTGCTCGGCAAATGAGTTGGGTATGACTCAAGACCATGACGGTTTGTTGCTCCTTGATGAGTCCTTGGCAGTGGGCACTAATATCCGTGATGCCTTGAACCTGGATGACAATATCATTGAGTTTAAATTAACACCAAACCGTGCTGATTGTTTGTCAGTTTATGGTGTGGGTCGTGAGGTTCAAGCGTTAACAGGTGCACAACTTAAAAAGTTGGATTTCAGCCCAGTTGAAGTGACGCTTGATGAAGTGATGCCGGTTAGGGTAGAAGCCACTGATTTATGTGGTCGTTTTGCCGGCCGTATTATTCGCGGTGTTAATGCCAAGGCAGAGACACCTGACTACATTAAGGCGCGGATTACAGCTGCCGGCATGCGTCCAGTGTCTGCTTTAGTTGATATCTCTTATTATGTGATGCTTGAGTTGGGTCGCCCGACACACGTGTTTGATATTAAAAACATTGACACTGCAAAGGGCTTGACTGTTCGATGGGCTAAAGACGGCGAAAAACTTAAGCTCTTGACAGAAGTTGAGGTTGAGTTATCGAGTGATACCGGTGTTATCTGTTATGACGATGTACCTGAAAGTATGGCTGGCGTCATGGGCGGTGATGCTACCGCAGTAGATCTTGATACCATCGATATCTACATGGAAGCGGCTTTCTGGTTCCCAGATGCGATTGCTGGTTTAATTCGCAAATATAAGTTATCTTCCGAGGCGGCTTATCGTTATGAGCGAGGGGTAGACTTTTTAAATGTAATCGAGCATTTAGAGTACATGAGTCGTCTAATTCTAGAGGTTTGTGGTGGCCAGGCTGCTCCTGTGATTGACGAGACTATTAATTTACCTGAACGTAAAGCGGTTGCTATGCGTTTAGCTCGTTGTAATAAAGTATTAGGTGTTGAGGTATCAGCAGAACAAGTTAAGCAGATCTTTAGGGATTTAGAATTTGACTTTGAAGTGGACATGGATAATGTGTTCACGGTAAAAGCGCCTTCTTATCGCTTTGATATTGAGATCGAAGAGGATTTGATCGAGGAAGTTGCTCGCATCTATGGTTTTGAAAATATTCCTGCTCATGAGCCTGTTGTTCAAGCGAATATCTTCCCATTCCCTGAAAAAGAGCGTTCTGTACACTCTTTCCGTCATTTGATGGCAGCGATGGATTATCAAGAAGTTGTTAATTACAGCTTTGTTGATGAGGATTGGGAGCGTAACTATCAAAACAACGAAGATCCAATTCGCTTGTTAAATCCGATTTTTGCTCAATACGCTGTGATGCGTACGAGCCTGATTGGCGGCTTATTGAAAAATATTGCTCATAACGCAAAATACAGACAAAACCGCGTGCGTGTGTTTGAATTAGGTCGTGTGTTTTTTGACGATCCTGGCGTTAAATCGAGTGAAAGAACGGTTAAAGGTATTCACCAACCAATTCACTTTGCTGCAGCTAGTTGGGGTTTAGCATATCCAGAGCAATGGGGTGAAAAATCACGTCAAGTAGATTTCTTTGATCTAAAAAATGATTTAGAAAATTTACTCGGTTCTCAAACTGCGGATTTACGTTTTATGGCTGAAGAGCATCCAGCTTTACATCCAGGCCGTAGCGCTACGATTTATTATCGTGATGAAAAGATTGGCATTATTGGCGAACTTCATCCACAGTGGTTGGGCGATCTCGATTTAACTACTGCACCGGTAGTTTTTGAAATTGATGTCAGTCCGCTTATGGCTCATGATTTGGTCAGCTATAAAGAAATTTCCAAACAACCGGTGGTTAAACGTGACTTGGCTCTTTGGGCTGCCAGTGATGTCAGTTATCAGCAAGTTGTTGATGCGCTTGAAGAAATTCGTCAAGAGGGTATACTCAGAGAGATTACCTTATTTGATATTTGGAAAGATCAAAATTCCACAAAAAACGAGCGTAGCTTAGCTTTACGTTTCGTTCTGCAAGATGCTACAACAACACTTGAGGATGCTCAAGTTGAGCAGTTAATGAGTAAAATTCTTACTA
>JAAZFX010000047.1 GCA_012511555.1 Alcaligenaceae bacterium
CAGTTGATCATGGCTACTTAAAGAGCGATCACTAGTTTTAGTGTGTCGCTCTTTTTTATGTCAAAATAACAAAATCTATAAATATAAACAGGAGTAATAGGGTGCTTGCACAAAATGAAAGTCAGCGGCTAGAGGAATCCAAACAGTCCAGTGAGGTTCTATACCAGGAACTACAGGATGATATTCGTTTTTTAGGACGATTATTAGGTTTTAGTATTAAAGAGTCTGAGGGCGAGTCTTTATTTGGTCAAATTGAACATTTGCGACGTACTGCAGTAACTATTCGTCGGGCGGCTGTCAATCAGGGTGAGGGCGCTGTTGATGTAGACGAGGCGATGAGGTTACTGATCGATGAAATTGATCAAAAAAGTGATCAAGAGCTGAAACTGTTAAGTCGTGCATTTAGTTATTTTATGCATCTTGCAAATATTGCTGAGGATAGATTGCAGCGCCGCCTGGATCATTTAGATCATCAGTTTGAAACGCCGAATATGCATGGCTTGAGTGGTACGATTGAGCGCCTCAACAAGGCCGGTGTGAGCAGTCAATCAATTTATGGTTATTTAGATGAAGTAAATATTGTACCGGTATTAACAGCGCATCCGACTGAGGTGCAGCGTAAAAGTATTTTAGATAGACACCAAGTCATTTCTGATTCTTTGCGTGAGTATCACTTAGTTAATGATCATCGTCAAAAATCTGCGATTGCTGAGCGTATTTTGGGACAGGTTCAATTGCTTTGGTATACCCGCATGTTACGTTTTGATACCTTGTCTGTTGAGGATGAAATTGATAATGCGCTGAATTTTTACGAATCAACTTTTTTACACGTGATCCCTCAGCTCTACGCCAAAATGTACAAATATTTGTCCAAAGATGTTGAGGTTGATCCTAAAAAAATCAGCAACTTTCTTACTATGGGCTCTTGGATTGGCGGTGATCGTGATGGTAATCCTTTTGTCAACGCAGGAACCCTTAAAACGGCCATTTCTAGGCAGGCGGTGACGATTTTTAATCACTATTTACGTGAGGTCCATGCCTTAGGTACAGAGTTGTCTTTAAGTGATGCATTTGCACCAGCCTCAGATGAGTTGCGCAAGCTAGCTGAGCGCAGTCATGACCGCTCAAAACATCGTGAGGATGAGCCTTATCGGCGTGCCATGATAGGTGTGTATGCGCGTTTGGCAGCCACTGCCAAGAGTTTGACCGATGATGCCGTAGACTTGCCACAAGCTGAGTTCGGCAGAGTCTACGAAGATGCAGAGGCTTTTTTAGCAGATTTAAATGTGGTTGCTAGCTCTTTGGATAAGTATCACGCAGCTAGAGTGATTGATTTACGCTTACAAAACCTTATCTATGCCGTTAATATTTTCGGTTTTCATTTGGCGACGATTGATCTGCGTCAGAGTTCAGATGTCAATGAACGTGTCTTAGAAGAGGTGTTTTTGCGTGCTGGTTCGCAGTTTAAGGGTCAAAAGCTCATCTACAGTCAATTAACTGAAGAAGACAAAATTGAATTGCTGCTTAAAGAGTTGGCTGAAATACGTCCTTTGGTCGCTCCTTGGCAGCAATATAGCGAAGAAACTGAGCGTGAATTAGCTATTTTAAAAACAGCGGCAGCAGTTCGTCAGCAGTATGGACACCGTGCCATTACTCAAAGTATTGTGTCTCATACTGAAACTCTCAGTGATATGTTGGAGCTCTTGTTGCTGCAGCAAGAAACTGGATTAATTACTATCGAGTGCGATGAAAATGGTGATGTGATGCCATTCAACGCCGATGATGGTTTAATCGTGGTGCCTTTATTTGAGACTATTCCTGACTTAGAGGCTGGTGCCGAGATTATGGATCAGTGGTTGTCAATTCCTTGGGTCAAACAGAGAATTATGTCGTCTCAAGGCGGTTTGCAAGAGGTGATGCTTGGCTATTCTGATAGTAATAAAGATGGCGGTTATTTAACGTCTAATTGGTCTCTTTATGAAACAGAATTGGCACTTGTTGAGGTCTTTAAAAAGCATGGCGTGGCGATGCGCTTATTCCATGGTCGAGGTGGTTCGGTTGGTCGTGGTGGCGGTCCTACTTATGATGCGATTTTGGCACAACCCGCAGGTACCGTTCAGGGCAAGATTCGCATCACTGAGCAGGGCGAGGTTATTCAGTTTAAGTACAAAACACCGCAAACCGGCTTATGGAATTTGGAGCAAATCGTAACCGCTACTTTAGAGGCGAGTTTATTGGAGCAAAGCTCTGCACAGAGCGATGAGGAAGCGTGTGCTTTAGATGCTAAGGCCTGCGGTGATTTTGGTTATCACGCGGTAATGCAGTCGATGTCTACACGCTCGGAACAAGCTTATCGTGATTTAGTCTATGGCACTGAGGGTTTCGCAAACTACTTTGTAGAAAGTACCACTGTGCGCCATATAGCAGAGTTAAATATTGGTTCACGACCCGCATCTCGCAAGGCCGGGCAGCGTATTGAGGACCTTCGAGC
>JAAZFX010000048.1 GCA_012511555.1 Alcaligenaceae bacterium
CCTTAATACTGTTACGATCCTTTTTCTTGTTGATATATAAGGATTTATTTCAAAATCAGGTGCGCCGGATGAGTGCGCGACACGATCAGCATCAAACCTCGGTGTCGTATGGACAGGCAGTCATTGCGACAATCTGCCACTTTGTAGACTGAGAAGCATATTAGCCATCATCTGGTCATGCCAAAGTCGTAGCAGACCAGCGAATTCCGTTTAATAGATCTGCGCCAGCTGTAGCCGAACGCTATACGCAGTACTGCGGCTTTGTCACAACCGTTACAAGCGACACCGCCCGGGAGCGTGAAAAATGTTCCGAATCATTTTATAAATATTTGGTAAATATTGTTACGTCACAGGGCTGCATAAAAAAATAGAAAATCAAAAAACCTGACTTTATATGGTTTTTGTAGTGATTTAGAGACCATCATAAAGATGGGCGGTCTCAAAAACTGAGTGCAACACCTGACCCATTTGGTAATGGTACTGCAGCATGTCATATCATGAACTTAATCTTGAAGAACGAATCGCGATCAGGGTGGGCCTAGTACAAAAACTGAGCCTACGTGAAATTGCCCGTCAGCTAAAGCGCTCGCCATCCACCATCAGCCGGGAGGCTCGGCGCAACAGTGATGCTGATGGCAACTACACCGCCTATGGTGCCTACCAGTACACAAAGGCCCGTCGGGTGACGTGTCGCCCCAAGCGCAAGCTGGAGCCTAGCAATGAGCTTTTCCTGATGGTCAAGGAAATGCTCCGTGACCGCATCTCCCCTCAACAAATTGCCGGTAACTTGCGCCGTATGTTTCCTAAACTTAAAGATGCCTACGTCAGCCACGAGACGATTTACAACGCAATTTATGCCCTGCCTGTGGGTGAGCTGCGCAAGGAACTCATTCATTGTCTGCGTCACGGCAAAACCACTCGCAGGCCGCGTACAGGCGGTGTTGACCGTCGCAACCAGATCCCTGACATGGTCAGCATTCACGTGCGTCCGCCCGAAATTGAAGACCGTTTGGTACCGGGTCACTGGGAAGGCGATTTGATCAAGGGCATGGGGAACGCATCTGCTGTGGGCACACTGGTCGAGCGCACGAGTGGCTATCTGATGTTGGTGAAAATGAACGACGCAACGGCAACGTCAGCCGTTGAAGGCTTCAGCGCTGCCTTAAACCGAATGCCCCTTGCGGTACGTAAAAGCATGACCTACGACCAGGGCCGTGAAATGACCCGTCACGCTGAAATTACGCAGAAAACGGGTGTGGCGATTTACTTCTGTGATCCGCACAGCCCCTGGCAGCGCGGTAGCAACGAAAACATTAATGGCCTCATCCGACAGTATCTGTCCAAAGGCACCGACCTGTCACAGCATAGCCAAGAGGAGCTAGATGAAATTGCGTTTTCGCTGAACAGGCGACCACGCCAGCGCTTTGGTTTCAGGTGTCCGATTGAGGTGCTGTCGGAGGTCATGCAAAAAGAGATGGCATTGTGCGATAATGGCCCCACGTCAACTCATTAACAGTGTTGCACTCGGATCTAGAAACCGCCCAGGATGAATGAACAGCAATGAAGCAATCAAGCCCTCCAACCCCTTTTCGTACAGATATTAACGGCCTGCGTGCTTACGCAGTGATGGCTGTTTTACTCTTTCACTTCCAAATACCTGGGCTGAGTGCTGGTTTTATTGGAGTTGATATATTTTTTGTGATTTCTGGCTTTTTAATGACAGGCATTATTGTTAAAGGCCTAGAAAACAAAAACTTTTCAGTCTGGAAGTTTTATATGGCACGGGTACGGCGCATCGTCCCTGCTTTAATGGCGCTAATTGCGGTATTGCTGATATTAGGTTGGTTCTTCTTACCCACACCTGACTACCAAGCGCTAGGCTCGCAATCGGCCTATGCATCAGCTTTTATTTCGAATATCTACTTCTGGCGTTCTTCTGGTTATTTTGATGCGGCGTCCCATGAAAAATGGTTACTGCATACGTGGACCTTGGGTGTTGAGGCGCAGTTTTATCTGTTGCTTCCTCTGTTTTTAATGGTGTTATGGAAAATAAAGCCTGCTGCAAAAACGTTATTCTGGGGTTTGCTGTTTGCCTTTTTTGCTTCGCTCGCGCTGAGCGTTGTCGCCTCAAGCTGGAGGCCAGTGCCGGCGTTTTACTTATTACCCACGCGCGGCTGGGAGTTTATTGCCGGTGGCCTAGTGTTTTTTGCTGGGCGCGATATTAAAGCTCTGGAAAAGTATTCTAAGGCGCTACTGTGGTCTGGCTTTGCTCTGTTATTGCTCACTTTTATCTTAATTGATAGCAGCTACACTTGGCCGTCAGCTTGGGCATTATTACCTGTGTTGGCTACCGCGTTGATTATGTTAGCCCAACGATCACAATCAATACTGACTGCACACCCTATTGCACAGTGGTTGGGCGATCGCTCCTACTCACTGTATTTATGGCATTGGCCAATTATGGTGGCTTTGTATTTTGCCGGTTTGCATAACGATGGACTGTGGATCACCGCGGGCTTGGCATTCAGCCTGCTGCTGGGTGATGTATCTTACCGCTTGGTCGAAACGCCCACTCGTATGTATTTCTCTAAGGCATCAGCGGCTAAAGAAATTCTTGGAATAGGTGCGCTAGTGATGCTGGTTGGCGTAAGTGCAGTCAGCGCGCGGTTGTTTGTGTTTGAAGGGCGATTAGCGCCTGAGGTTGAGTTGGCGGCTAATGAGGCAGTTAATAAAGATCCTCGAATAAAAGAGTGTTTTGAAGCAGCCAGTAGCGACGGATCACCAAGCTGTATTTATGGCGAAAACCTAGTCTCTGCAATTTTAATGGGCGATAGCCATGCTGCATCAACTATAACCGCTGTGGGTAAAGCAGCGCATAAATATAAAAAAGGCACTTTATTTTGGGGAATGACAAGTTGTCCGACGCTAGACAATGTTAAATACTCATCGACCAGTTCGCGTCCAACTCATATTTGTAACGAACTCAACCAGTGGGCTGATAATGAACTTGTAAAACACCCCAACATTCCATTGATTTTAGTCAGCAGAACATCTGACTATTTAATGGGACCCAATGAGCCTGACCGCCAAGAAGAAGCACAATTTGCCACTGTCTATTTCTCTAAACCCTACACACTTCGAACTGAAGAAGGCTACGCAGAAGAGTTTCAAAAAGTACTCACTGGAACAGCATGCCGTTTAGCTAAGGACAGAGACGTATACCTAATGCGCCCAGTTCCAGAAATGAGTATCGACATTCCAAAAACCTTAAGTCGTAATATCATTTTTGGCCGTGGTAATGACGACATAAAAATCACATTAGATGAATATCACCAGCGCAACACACTTGTCTGGCAAGCCCAAGACCTAGCCGCTGAGCAATGTGGCGTAAAAATCTTAAACCCACTGCCCTACTTATGTGATGACCAGTACTGCTACGGCTCAAAAAATGGCCGACCGCTGTATTATGATGGCGACCACCTAAGTGAGTACGGCAATACATTTTTAGTGCCCATGTTTGAGCAGGTGTTTACGGATCAACAATCCATACCTCAATTATAAACATCAGACAAGCAACCTATTCACAACTCAGCTTTTCCCGCAGCAAGATAAGAGCATGTTAAGGTAGCTTCTTTTTGTGCGTTTGAGTCATAGTTCGCACTATGATTCAGACGCGCGAGGCTTGATATAGAAACCGCCATGTGATTAAAACCACAGTATCGGGGGCGGGCACTGGGGGCATTGGCTTTATGCTGGTAAGCACTCATTTAAGGTGCTGAGCCAATCAGCAAAGTAATCATCATCTATAGGGCTGCTATCTGGCTTAGCCTCAGGCACCCCAGCAAATTTAACAGCGGCATGGTAGCTAAAGCCGTGTTGCTCACATAACGCCTTTAGAGCGGCCTGTAGTGCGTTAATACGGCTTAGGGCGGCTTGTGCCTCAGCCATTGCTACATCTTCGGCGGCTTCGTTTTCTACTGCCACCAATAGCGCGGTAGCATATAGCGTACTAAGCCGCCAATACTGAGTAGTCCATATATTCACCACGCCAATAAACCAATCGCGCCAATCCGTATAACCAGCCTCCTTAAACCGGCCATAAACCCATGGCACGGCATCATGCACCCGTTTTGCTTCTGTTGCGTTTTGCTCTGCTAGGTACTCAAAACACATAGCGGCTTGCTGCTTTGGTGTTAGCTGCTCTATCAGCTTTATGCTACGTTTAGCTTTTGCGCTCATCTTGAATAGCCTCCAGTTTTTCTAAGCGTTGCTCTATTTCAGTTATTTCAATCACTCGCACTAAATCACCTAAAGCCTGTAGTAACTCTCTAGCTTGGCTGCTAGGTAGCTCACCATTGCCAGCCATCTGTACTAACTGCCTAGCCATGTTTGCCGGTGAACCCTCCAGCGGCTCGCTTAGGGCAATAGTGGGGCTTTGGGGTTTTAGCTTTGGGTATAACCTATCAGCCAGCATTTGAGCCGCCTGTAAATCGCCCTCCTTAGCTTGCTGAGCTACAGCTAACCAAAAGCCCTGTTCACCATTATCAAAGGTTTCAGCTAGCGCTTCACGGATTACAGTACGTTTGTTTTTGCTGCCACGGGGGCGGCCTGCCTTATTAGGGTTAGGTATTATCTTTGTCGGTTGTTTATTCATTCTGTAAATCCTTTGCATCGGTGCAGTGTATATATTGAAAGGCCGCCAATAGGCGATATATGACGTTTGCAGCGGTTTGCATAGAAGCTCTTACACTCGGCACAGCTTCGGCGGTCATCCGCTTGGTCATTATCACGCTCAATTAAGCGCTTAGCTATGGCGTTGGCGGCATCGTTAGCCATGCCCTTACCTTTAAACGATAGAAGGCGCGCGTCATATAACGCGCTTTCCTGCTCTGTGCGCGCCATATGTGCGGAGGTTAGATCAGCTTGTTCATTTATTTGCTTTTGGGCATCTGCTACTGCTATTTCCGCTACTACTGCTACTGTAGGCGGGTTTATCTCTGCTTTAGTAGCAACAGTAGCAACAATCGCAGTAGCAGCGGGCTGTAAATGTTTTTTTTGCCATTGTTTAAGTAGCGACATTAGCGCCCCCCTGTAACACTGCTGGGTTTAATACAATGGTTTTGCTTCGGCCATCTTCTATTACTCGTATCCTGTTAAGCTCTTGCAATTCTAGCAATGGTGCTGCTAAGTGCTCAGCTTTACGAATTGAGTTAGGGCCACGGCGCATTATCTCAGTACGGTTTACTCTATCGGTGCCTTGCTGCTTACACCAATTAATCAGCCATGAATCTAGTTGGGCGGCTTTGCGTAGCTCTGTATTGTTTTGTAAATCAAACAGCAAACGCCTTGCCTCATGCAAATGCCATATAGCTAAAGCGCCTGCCTGTTGCATATGCTCTACACTAATAGAACCCTCTGGGTCATGCTCATATAGATGAAACAACGCGGCTATACGTGCTGCATTATCAGCCGTTTTACTTGCTACATCTCGCACATCTGCATAATCACCATGAGCCTTTAGCTCGCTCTCAATAGCATCATGCAGCTCTACCCATACTGCCTTGGCCTCTGGCTTTAGCTCCAACATGTGCGGCTCTAACGCTAAGCTATGCCCATCAGCTTTAGGTAGCTCTATTTGCAGTAGCTGGGTTATACGACTATCAAAGCGGGCTAAGCCTGCCATGTACTCATCAGGCTCTGTATAAACTCTAGTACCCTGTGTTGACTCAGGCCACGCTAATAAGAACCGCGCCAAAAAACCCGAACCCCTAGCCAGTTCACCAGCACGCTTCATAAAATCTACTAATACATGGTGTTGCACCTGTAGGCTCATGGTGAACCTTGCGCCCCGTACTGTGAAGTTTTTATCTTCATCAGCCCTACTATTGATATGCTCGCCCCCATCCCACAATACGTTAAGGGTGGCTAGGTTACGCATTACTGAATCAGCCCCCATACTATGGGAACCAAACACTACGCCAGCCTCTGAGCTAATCGTAGAGCTGCTAGGCCATCGCTTAGCTAAATCTCTGAGTAGGCCCTCTGGTGTGCTTGAGCTGCTCATCAATAAGGGCATAGGGGGCGCGGTGGGCTTTTTGTTTTCATTGTTTATTAACTGCTCCCTAAGCTCATCTACGCCGTCTAGTTTGCCGCCTCTTGCCTTGCCAGTGATACCAGTACGTAGCCCATTGTGAACCGCTTCCCACGCTTCATAATCCGACTTAAAGCGCTTTAGCTCAGGCTCAAGGGCTTCTTCTAACTCTCGTTGGTGTTTACGTATTGCAGCAAAAGCCAGCGTATCTACGGTAGTTTTTCGCTCGCCACTCTCAGCTATAGATAATAAAAACAGTGAAGTAGGGCCTGTTAAATGCCTACCACGCTTCACATCTACCAGCCCTTGCCCTGCCAGTGATAAGGCGCTCAGCGCCCCCACGCCACACATTGCTATAGGCGCTTTAGTAATCGTAGCTATATCCTTTACAGCGGCTCTTAATGGCTCTGGGAACGCCTCAAGGGGGTAGGCTTCTTTTTCGTAACGCTCGCTACTTAATGGCAACGGATCAGCCCATTCTATTTGCACCGGCGGAACGCTATTAGCATTAAATTTACTCATTACATCGCCTCCTTTGTTTTTAATAACTCATCAGCCCAATCTCCTACACTTGGCGGGGTATGCACTCGCACGGTACGCCCTGCTAGTGTTAGGCGCTCAGCTAGCTCTTTAGCTGCCTGTTGGCCGGTGTTGCTTATATCGTTGTCTGCAAAGATATAAATGCTCTGTACTGTAGGGGGCGGGGTAAATGCTTTTAGGCCATGAGCTGAGACACCAGCCCATACGGGTACGCCAAACAGCATTTGAGCTGCTAAAGCGGTTTCTATGCCCTCAGCTATACCTATAGCCTCTACGCCATCGTTTAATGTGGGGGCGCTTAGCTTAATGGTGCTGCCACTCATAGGGCCACTTGTAGCACATAGCTTTTTAACAGTAGGTAGCTTAGGCTTGCCGCCCTCTGGGGTTAAATAGGTGCGGTGTACGGTGATTAGCTCATTACTGGGGTTAGTAACGGCTGCTAGCATCGCTGGGAACGTGCCTAGCTTCTTACCATCATGCCAATAACTCAAGCTAGGGTGATAGCGTAGGCAAGGGGTAGTAGGCACAAATAGGCCGCGGCTTACTAGGTAACGTGCAACGGGGGTATCTGTGCCAATGGGTAGGCTCTCATTCCATAGGCGCTTATTCTTAATAGCATTAGCTGCTTGCCTTTGTCTTTGCTCTTGTTGGCGCTCTATACGGGCCACCTCTATTTTTGCTTGTATGGCTTGGCGCTGGGTAGCTGTTAGGCGCTGATTACCTCCAGCCCATGTATTGCGCTCGCCTGTACGCCAATTACCAAACACACATACTTGAGCATCTATATCATCAAAGAGACGGTACCAGCCGCTACGCTGAGCACCTTTATCATCTATGGTTTTGCAACGCATCAGGCCACCGGTTTCTAGTCGGTTTACTTCTAGGCCAAAGGAGTGCATGGCACTCAATAAGTCTTGATAGCTCATACCAAACCCCCCATTTCCAATAGCTGAGCTAAGCCATAAAGGGCTAGCACACCAGCAAAGGCTTTAAATAGGGGTTGTGCGGCTAATTTGATATAATAGAGACGCTTGCTTGCGCTCTCATTGCTTTTAGTGGTGGGGGCGTTCCTCATTTTTTCGCCCCCTCTAACCAGTTTTCTATTGCGGCAATATCATATAAAACAACGCCGCCGCGTTTTAATGGTTTTGGAAAATCTGGGTTTTGCGCCCAACGCCATAGCGTCATTGCGCTTATAGAAAAGTGCTCGGCTACTTGTTTTGGCCTGGCTTTTGGAGTGCTTTCAGTGGTAACCATGTTTTAACCTTTAGCTGGTTGTTAATCATGGTTACTACTTTATTTATCTAAAGCAAAGGCTACCCTCTTGCTTTGGCTTTTTGTTCTGCTTTTTTTAAGGCGTTTCTTATTGTTTGTGGTGTAACGCCAAAACGTTCGGCTAGTATGCTTGCCCTGTTGTGCTCTGGTTTCGTCAACTTATCGTATGCTTTCTTTACCTCATCAGGGTTAACCTTCCGGTTCTTGCCGCCGCCTTTTCCGCCGCCGCTGCCGCTGTCTTTATGTACGTGCCAGTACACATTCCATAACGCCATCAAAAAACCTAGTGATAACGCATCATTTAAAGCCACTTCATGCTTACCTTCTTCTATCAATATGGGTATGTCAGTGGCCAAAACCAACATTCTTGCCGCCATATCTTCAAAACTATCTCTACTATAACCTAGCTGTTTTTCGATATGAAAATCTAACCTGCTCCGGCCAGCTACTTTGTCAGGCTTTTCCGCTTTCCATGTGCCATCAGGCCATTTATAAACACAATAGCTGTTAGGCAGGCCTTTTTTTTCTAAGTATGTTTTTGATGTGTGATAGGCTTCGTTTACAGTATTTTTCCAGCCTCCAAAGGAAAGTACCTCATTCCCTGCATTGTTTTTAGTTATGCGCCATGGTTGGCTTTCTTTTGCTGCCATTTTCTGTTCATTCATAAAGTCAAGAAATTCTTTAGGCCTGTGCAAAGGTATTTTTGCTATGGTTTTTTTTGAGTAACCTCGGCCTATGGTTTTCTTTTCAATGGCCATATCAAGCCCCCCTTCTTAACTGAATAACATTATCCGCCGCTGGCGCTGTTGCGTAATCAGCCCATGCCTGCATCAGTTCCCGCCTGCGCTGCAATAGATCGCCACGCCTATAAGCTCGCTCTACAGCGGCTCCTACAGTGTGTGCTAAGGCCATCTCAACTACGATATTCTCAAAGTTTGTATTTTCAGCTGCCCAATCTCTAAAGGTGGATCTAAAGCCGTGTACTGTAATAGTACGGCTATCGCTATCAATCCAGCCTATACCATCATCTTCGTGCTTGCGTTCATGTAAGCCGCGTACTTTCATAGCCATAGCCATATTACTAATGGGCTTGCCTATAGATTGCCCCTCAAAGAGTAGGCCGCTCTGGACGCGGGGTAGTGTCTCCAGTAAGGCAAGGGCTTGCTTACTTAATGGCACACGGTGAGCTTTACCGGCTTTCATGCGCTCTACTGGCACCGTCCATATAGCAGCATCTAAATCTATCTCTTGCCACCGCGCCCCCAGTACTTCACTAGTACGTAGCCCTGTTAGTATGGTGAGCTTTAGGGCTTGGGTGCTTGTATCATCATGATTAGCTATAGCCTGCCAGAATAGTTTTATTTCACGCCAATTAAGAGCGGCATGATGCTTAGGGCGGGGGGCGGTATTGGTTAGCAATAGCTCAAGGTGGCCACGCCATGCAGCTACATTCTCGCCGGTGCGTAATTTACGGGCTTTAGCCGCGTTTAACACTAGCTCGATACGATTGCGTACCCTGCGGGCCGTCTCATGCTTGCTTGCCCATATCGGGCGTAATATTTCTAATATATGCTCAGTCGTTACCTCAGCCGGTGCTAGGTGGCCTATTACTGGGTAGGCATAGGTAGCCAGTGTGTTAGCCCATTGCTGCGCGTGCTTGGCATTTTTCCATCGTGGGCGCTGGGCTTCTATATAGTCGTTTGCCACCATCTCAAAGGTAAGGCTTTCTTTCGTTTGCTCAATAGCCGCTTGTTGCCTTACCTCTAAGGGGTTTTTGCCTTGAGCTACTAATTGTTTTTGCTCAGCTAGGCGCTGGTTAGCATCTGCTAGGTTTATATCACTTGCTGAGCCTAGCCCTATACGTTGGCGTTTGCCATCAATCATATAGCGGTAAATCCACGAACCCGCCCCCGTACCGTTAACAGATAAGTAAAGGTTGTTACCCGCGCTGTACTCCCCCTTTACGCCATCTCTTAATAGTTTGCTTACGCTCCTTGCTGTACTGGCTGGTGGTTTTCTCTTACTCATGCTTTGCCCTTTGTTTTTATCAGGCCAAATATCAGGCCAAATGTTTCGCTATCAGGCCAAATATCAGGCCAAATATCCATAATAATGATAGCTATGTTTTGATATAACAGATAATACCATAAGCTACTAAAGCCTTATAGTACAAGGGTTTGCATTGTTAGCTGTTGGGGGTTTTTGATAGGGTTTGGTAGCTGCCTTTGGCTGCCCCTCAATCCGCCAGATTTAAACCCCGTGGGCGCAAGCTGCACGGGGTTTTTTGCGTTTAGGAAATGGGAAAGTTAGTTTTTCCTGGAGTGCTCTTTCTTTGACGGTATTATTTAAACTATTACTGTCGATTTAACGTTATTTGTTAAGTATAACTATTGATTTTGTGATATCAATAATGATTCCATAGAGGAAGTGGAAAATGTCTGCTAGTAATAAAATACTCGAACACATGAGGATTAGTCCGAACAATGTTCGCTTCGATGACTTATTAAAGGTATGTGAAACGTATTTTGAGCGTAAATTAATGTCGGATGATAAAACCAAGGCATATCAAGTTAAACAAGTTTTAGCAGTAATAGACAAGTTAAACTCTCTAAATTAAGGTGCAATATGGATATCTACAAAAAATATACCTATCGTGTGACTTGGTCGGATGAGGATCAAGAGCAAGAGCATGTTGCTTTGTGTGCTGAGTTTTCGTCATTGTCCTAGTTGTCAGCAGATCCTGGCGCTGCCTTAAGCGGTATTATGGAGTTAGTGCAGGACGTAGTAGCTGAGATGGCACAATCGGGTGAGGAGATTCCTGAGCCTTTGTCGACTAGAAAGTATAGCGGTAAAATCGCAGTTCGCGTTACACCAATGGTGCATAAAAGTCTCGCCATTGAAGCAGCAGAAAAAGGCATTAGTATGAATAGGCTTATTTCGGCCAAGCTAGCGGTTGGAACCGTTTAAGTTTTTTACAAGGTGTTTTTCTTCAAAATCACAAAGAAATCAATTCCTTAATACAACTGAAAATCAATAAAATAGGTTATAATTAAGTGTTAAAAGGATAGGATTTCAGGCTCATATTATGATAGACAAAGATCGTCAGAGAAAAATGTTGAAAAGTATTATCGGCTCTGCTCGTTTAGAGGGCTTAGAGATAGATGGCGACACCTTATCCGATGCTAATCGAGTCATAGAAAAAGAAATCAGCACTAACGAAGCCATTGCCAGATTGATGGCAAAATCAAAGCACCGTGCAAGAGCATAATCAGTTTTCACAAAAGTATACGAGTAACTTAGATCATTATGTAGATCAAACAACTGGCGTACTTAAAAATCTTCCTAACCTTAGGGATCCTGTTGAGCTAGCTAGTGTTGAGGCTGCAGCAGTTGTTCTAAGAACACAGGAATTAATCACCCATCCGGTCGCTAAAACCTTCGACATTGTTCATCTGCAAGCCATTCATGCTAGGCAGTTTCAAGATATCTATGCTTGGGCAGGGGAAATTCGTACCGTCGATATTTCAAAAGGCGATACACGATTTGCCCATTTCAAGCGCATCATTCCCGAATCAAAAAAATTAACAGATGCTCTTAAAAAAGAAAATTTTTTAATCAATCTAAATGAACAAGAGTTTAGTAGTCGTGCTGCCTACTACATGGGTGAGCTCAATGTTATTCACCCTTTTAGAGAGGGGAATGGACGCTCACTAAGACAGTTTGTCAGTGAACTGGCTGGACAAGCGGGATATTGCATCCTCTGGGAAAATATCACTCAGCAGGAAATGATTCAGGCCTCCATTAATGCTTATCATGGTTTTTATGAGTTATTGACTACGTTAATACGAAATAACTTGAGGCTTTTTGATAATTGTTGACGGCTAATACAAAATTGATTATCAGCTACATGCAAAAAAAACAATTTAAATTTAGCCATTAATGCGCGCCGCAGCATTTTTTGTACTTTTTGCCACTATTGCAAGGACAAGCTTCGTTGGGGCTAATTTTAGCTCGAGTACGTACAAAAGGCTTATTACTTCTAACCAGCGGGGGCTGATTATGGGCTAGGTGAGCTCGTTGTTTAAGCCAGTAGGCATGTAGTGCACGAGCTGCAGGCTCTACCTCTTTTGAAAATTCTTCTCTCATATCATCTGGTAGCTCTTGTAGCGCTTTTTCACCTGCTTGTGTGCCAAACATGGTTATTGTGCCAAGATGCACTTCTATTTCATCGGGCATGTTCTTCCAACTCTGCGGGCGCATGAGTACTGCACGCATGTACCCATTACACCATGAATCTACAAGAAACTTGGCTTCTTTTGAGCCTTTGTTTTTGTCTGTCGAGAACCTGGCTTTGAACTCGTGGGGACGATTCATGAGTGCATGGATATGTCCATTCATCATGCCAATAGCTGTCTGCATGAAACGTGAGATTTCTTGTTCACTTTCCCATTCCGGTGATTGAGCTTCACCTCCCCAAATACATGGCAGCCATTCACTGAACATAATTGCGTCAGGACCTGAGGCGATAGAGGTTAAAAAACCATCAAGTTCAGAGACGTTTTTTATTGATGTGTCAGTGGCATATTTAATAAGAATTTCATCAATGAAATTCAGATCTTTGTCTGTTATAGAAGTGTTAAGCATGCTATCTTTCTTTGGGTCAATTAATATGATAATTGTATCTAATATTGGGTGTATTTATAAAGCAAAATAAATAGTTAGTTCTTATCCCTTCTCTTTAATCCTCTTTTGTTAAAATAGATTCAACTTCATCTCTCTAGAGACTTGATATGCGATTTTTTCTCTTGATTTTTATCTGTGTAGCCGTGTTTTTTTACATGTCATTTAATTCTTCCGGTTCTAAAAGAACGGATGCGTTGTATGAGCGTGCGGAGGCGGGTGAAGTGATGGCTCAAAAGCAGTTAGGTGCTCAGATGTTGAGTGGCGGAGGTGTTGTCCAAAACTACCACGAAGCTGAAAAATGGCTTCGACAAGCTGCGGAACAGGGCGATGCTGAAGCTCAGGGTCTATTAGGTGTCATCTATCAAAATGGCCTGGGTAGAGAGGTTGATTATAATGAGGCTTTTAAGTGGTTCAAACTCTCTGCTGAGCAAGGGTTGCTTGAGTCGCAGGCCTTTTTGGCAGCAATGTACGAAGAAGGTCGAGGGACCATGATTAACTATGATGAGGCGGTTAAATGGTACTCACTGGCAGCAGATAGAGATTATGCCATTGCTCAAAATAGCCTGGGCATGATGTATTTGGTCGGGCGAGGAGTGCCACAGGACTATGCCAAAGGTCGTGAGCTGATTCGTACTGCCGCGGCTCGCGGTTACCCGAGAGCGCTTTATAACCTGGCATACATCAATGAGTATGGGATTGGCGGCGAAGTTAACCTCGACGATGCCATTAAATTTTATAAAAACTCAGCTTCTCAGGATTTTGCTGATGCCCAGTATCGATTAGCTATGCTGTACTTAGAAGGCCTGCATGTGGCGCAGGATAGTGAAGAAGCATTTAAGTTCTTTAGCCAGGCTGCACAGCAAGATCATGCCGCGGCAACTTATCAATTAGGTCAAATGTACTTGCAGGGTCAAGGCACAGTTGCTGAACCACAAGAAGCTAGAGCTCTTTTTACCAAGGCCTGTGATTTGGGTGAAGAAAGGGCTTGTGAGGCCTTAAAAACCACGCCTTTTACTCAATAACTTGGCAGCAATGGGTGAAGTAATCATTTGAATTACTGCAAAAAAGGCCGCTGGCACAGCTATTTCCCGCGGTAGACCTGAAGCTACGACAAAAGCGGCGGCAATACTAAATTCTTTTTTACTGACAATAAAGAAATAAGTGATTAATTCCTCTCTATCACTAATAAAAAACTTGGTGGTGTAGGCTAAAGCATAGCCAATTAAATTTAGACTAAGCGCAGCTAAAGTAATCACGATAGCGTACCAACCGTAGTTAATAATCGTCTCAGCATTTGGGCCCACTACAGCTAATAATAAGCACAAATACACTACTGAACCCAAAGCAGCGTAGCTATGGTCATAGCGCATGATTTGCGTGGGGAAACGAGTACGAAAGTAGACGCCGGCAATCGTCGGTAAAACAACAATCAAAATCAACTCTAAAATAATCGAGTCGACAGGAGCAGACAGTTCCACGCCTGTTAGCAGTAAAAATAGAAAAGGCACAATAAAGGGGGCGAGCAAGGTATTAATCGCATTTAATACGGCCGCTAAAGCGACATTACCGCGCGCCAAGAGAACCAGCAAGGGGGCAGAGATGTCGGTAGGTAATGTACCTAAGAGCGTTTGACCGGTCGCTAAGTGTCCACTGCCAAAGAATAAACGACCAGTCAACCAGCCGGCAAGTGACATCGGTCCATACACCAAAAATAACGCCCAGAGCTGGCGATTAGGACGTTTTAAAACCAGCTTAACCGCTTTAGCGTCAAAGGTTAAACTAATCACAAACATTAAAGTGGCCAATAATAAGCCAATATGTTGTTCCAGGAAAATTCCTGGAGTCGGCCAGACAAGCCCTAATACAGAGACGCTAATGGCAAGAAATAAGAGATTATTTTCAATGAGGTTGAGTAGGGTGCGCATATATCCGCTACCTTATAATACGAGCCAAGCTAACAAACTGCCGACAATGACCACTAGCCAAGGTGGAAGTTTCCAAGCCATTAAAGCGGTGAAGGCAATGAGTGCAAGAGCGAAGTCTTTTGGTGTCTGAATCGCATCAACCCATGCATGGCTATAAAGAGCGCTCAGTAAAAGACCAACAACCGCAGCATTAACACCCATCAGAGCAGCCCGGATAGGGTGATAGTGGCGAAGTTTTTCCCAAAATGGAAGAACGCCAGCGACTAACAAAAAGGAAGGTAAAAAGATCGCGATTAAGCAAAGCATGCCAGTGATAAAAGCGCCTGACGGACTACTAATAGTAGCGCCTAAAAAGGCCGCAAAAGTAAATAATGGTCCAGGCACCGCCTGAGCAGCACCGTAGCCAGCCAAGAAAATCTCTTCGCTAAGCAGTCCATGCTGCACAGTCTCTGCTTGTAATAAGGGTAACACGACATGTCCACCTCCAAAGACGAGTGATCCTGCTCGATAAAAGCTATCGACTAACTGCGTCGACAGTGTCGGGACTAATTTGGCCACTAGAGGTAGTGCAAATAATAAAATACCGAATAAACTAATCCAAATCACACCCTGCCGTCGCCCAATAGGCACAACGAGCGGCTGATCGTGATCTACAGTGTCAGGTTTAAATAATATGACGCCAATAATAGCTGCCACTAACATCGCTACGATCTGTCCCCAAATCGATGGAAATACTAGTAAATAACAAGTCACGGCCACCATGATGGTGATACGAGGTCTATCGGGGCATAGGCTGCGAGTCATCCCCCAAACAGCTTGTGCAATCACTGCTAGCGCGACAATTACCAGGCCGTGTAAAGCAGTCTGTGGAATAATTTCCTGATAGATGCTAATGCCAAAGGCAAATAAAATAAGTAGTAAAGCCGAGGGCATGGTAAAGCCTAACCACGCAGCAAAGGCACCAGCATAACCGGCTTGAGATATACCTAAGCCCATTCCAATTTGACTACTGGAAGGACCTGGTAAGAAATGGCATAAAGTTATTAAGTCAGCATAATGATGTTCGCTTAGCCAGCGGCGACGTGTGATTAATTCATCACGAAAATATCCTAGATGAGCAACCGGCCCACCAAAAGAAGTTAAACCCAAGCGTAAAAAGATGAGAAAGACTGACCATGCACTTTCTGTGGGCTGAGGATGGACAAGTGATGATTGCTCAATTGAATTATTTGAAGTTGAAATATTTTCTTTGGCTGTCATTGACATCCCTATTCCTATGGGCCTTCCTAACGCAACTAGTGTAACAAATCGATTTTAATAATCGTTGTGTTCATTCTATCGTTTTTATTTAATAAAATAAAAAGATTAGGCTTAAAATTACGTTAAGATATTTATTAAATTATAAAAATGAGGAGAGAGACGATGGAAAACATTTATTCAATTGACGGCATTGTGCCAGTGATCCATGAAACAGCCTTTGTGCATCCCACAGCGGTTATTATTGGTGATGTGATTATTGGTCCTGGCGTGTATGTTGGCCCTTTGGCTAGCCTGCGTGGTGACTATGGGCGCATCATTATGAAAGAGGGCTCCAATATTCAGGATACCTGTGTGATTCATGGTGATGGTCGCCAAGATACTGTTGTTGAGGTAGATGGTCACATAGGTCATGGTGCAGTACTTCATGGTTGCGTGATTGGGCGTAATGTCTTGGTGGGCATGAATGCCGTGGTCATGGATGAGGTAAATGTTGGCGCTAATAGCATCATTGGTGCCACCGCCTTTGTAAAAAAGGGTATGGTGATTCCAGAGTACAGTTTAGTGGCAGGAGCTCCTGCAAAAATCATCAAAACATTGACCGACGATGATTTAAAGCACAAGGTCTTGGGCACGCAAAAGTATCAGCGTTTGGTCCGACGTAGTCATGCCAGCTTAGAGCGTGTGCAGCCCTTACGCGAGATGCCTGCTGATCGTCCACGCCTCACGCGTGAGCAAATTTGGCCTGAGCATTTATTAGATGATTTAAAGAGGTAATTAATTTTATGGCGCTCTATGCTCCTGAAAAAATCAAAGAAAATTTTGCTGAGTTACAGCAACGTATTGCTGACGTCTGTCAGCGTGTGGGACGCAATCCCAAGGAAGTGCGTTTAATTCCCGTAACCAAGGAGTTTGCGCCGACAGTGGTAGAAATTGCTTATGAGGCAGGCTATAAGCAAGTTGGTGAAAATAAAGTCCAGGAATTAGTAGATAAGCACGAGTTTCTTAAGCAAAATGGTGCTTATGAAGACTTGGAGTTTATCTTAATCGGTCATTTGCAAAGTAACAAGGCTCGCTTTTTAACGGAGCATGTAGCGGAGTTTCATGCCCTTGACTCCTTGCGTTTGGCGGAGCGTCTCGATCGATTTATGGCAGATGCTGGCCGAGTCCTGCCTGTTTATATTCAGGTCAATACCAGTGATGAAGAGAGTAAATACGGCTTAAGTGCTTCTGAGGTCTTGGGCTTTATTGATGAATGTGCACAGTTCAAACATTTGCGCGTCATTGGACTGATGACGTTGGCTATTAATAGTAAAAATGATGATGAGGTGCGGCAATGCTTCCGTACTCTGAGAGAGTTGCGTGATCAGGCTCAACTCATGTATCCTGATGTGATGCGTTTGTCTATGGGTATGTCCGGTGATTTTGAAATCGCGATTGAGGAAGGGGCAACAGATATCCGTATCGGACAAATGATTTTCGGTCCGCGTGATATTCCAAATGAATTGGATCATTTTTGGCCTGAAAATAATCCACGTACAAATTAAATTAACTTACAAAAGAATAGAGTTCGGTTCTAAGGGAAGATGATGAAGAAACTAACAATTATTTTAGGCGCAGCAATGGTTTTAACGACAGGCGCTTTTGCACAAACAGCGGCCGACGTTGAGGCAACAGATGCCTTAAATCACAATGCAGAAATTAAAATTGTTGAGCATGTGGTTAAAGTCTCAGAAGTAGGCGATGATGCAGTGAAAATTGAAGAAACCGTTATCGTTACTGAGGTCGAGCCTAATATTGAGTAGGTAGTCATTGTGTTTTTTGTCACTGGGATGCTCTTATGAAAAAACTAATATTCGCTCTACTCGGTACCACGTTCTTGACTGTTGCGTGTACAAGTAGTCCAAACAGCACAGACAGCACCCCAGCAGTAGCGAGGGAAGCGGTTTCATCTGTGCAAGATGTGCAGGAGCAGAGCCAAAGTAGTCCTACTCCAGAGGTGTTGGATTGGGATGGTCGTTGGAGTGGCGTGATTCCTTGTGCTTCTTGCCCTGGTATTGAGGTGGATTTAACCCTTAATAACGACGGCACCTTTCGCATGCGTGAGGAGTATCAGGATAGAGGCGGTAGTCATTTTGTGACTGAGGGGACGATGACCTGGGATGAAGCTACGCGAGTTTTGACCTTAAAGTCTGAGGACCGCAAGCAAAAATTGCTTTTTGAGGGTGAGGGCGAAGCGATTTATCTTGATGCAGAGGGCAATCCTTTGCCTATCTATCGATTGAACAAGCAAGCTGAGTATCGTGCGCCGGGCCAGCAATTAATCTTGCCTTTGCAAGGTATTCGTGTTGAAGACAATAAAGTGTTGTTTACTGGTTTATTAAACTTTAAAGAAGCACAGGAAGGTGGTTTTAAATCAGTTAGAGGTGACACTATTATTGATTGTGATACAAGGCATGTCACTTTTAGGGATGCTACTTATTATCCTGAAGTTGATGCTGTTGGTGAGCGTATTGCCAGTATCACGCACATGGTCCAAGGGGGCTTTCGTTTAAGTGGAAGTTCGGCGGATAGTGTTCTTTTACAAGTGGCCGAGACTTTTTGTCCAAATAGGTAGTTGGATTTAAGCTTTTAGAGGTGATGAGGCGTCAATATGAATTTATTGGCGTCTTTATTTTTGTATAACCTTGGCATCTACATCGATTGTCCTTGCAGCTTCTGCTGTGAGTACTTTGTTTTGTTCCAATACTGAGAGGGCGATTTTGTAGCAGTCATTAACATGAGATCGACCAACATATCTCATAGCACCATAGCTTATGCCGCCGGCTAATACAGGCCCCAGAAATGGTACATACTTAAGGCCGGTTTTAGTCACTGTGGCAGTAGCAGCTCTTGTGCTGACAGCAGTTACTGCCTTGACTGCAGCCTCTCGGGTGACGTATTTGCCGATTAAATTGGTGCCGATTTTGCTAATCGAGATAAGCGTTAATTCCTTAAGCTGAGGGTCTAATTCTTCAATTTGTTCAGGAGATAAACCAAACTTTTTATTGATTTTGGGAAGGAGCCTCGTCAAAATGGATATGTCATTGGCAATATCAAGTCCAGGAATAGGCACAGCAGCAACGGCCCCAGAGTAATAGGAGCTCTTGTTAACCATGTCATAGCACTCGTCACGTATCTTTTGTAGTTGTAATTCTTCAATGGAGAAGTCTTTTGAAGTCTTGGTCATGCTATTTACCCCAACGATTTAAAATTGCCTAATCACTTGATTTTACCTTTTAGGCACAATAAGTAAAAGAGTAGCATTGACTGCTTACAACCAGCGTCGGGTTTGTTTTTTATAAGATAAATAATCTGCAGAAAACTTTTCTTCGAGATAGCGCTCTTCAGGGATAATCTGAAAACGGGTGATATAGGCGATATAAGCAAAAATGCCGAGTAGTGAGGCCAGATTGCTTAGGTAGATCATCCACGCAATTAATATAAACAATAAGCCGAGATACATCGGGTTGCGGCTATATTTATAAATACCTGATTTGACAAGTTGAGAGGCATCACCCGGTTGCTTAGGGTTCATGGTGGTTTTGGCTTTTGTGACCGCTTGTACACCGCTCAGACCTATCGCTAGCCCTATTAACGTCATCATTATGCCAAGCTGAGTACTATAAGGCCAAGCTACTGAGAGCGAGGGCAGTGCTTTGGCTAATAACCACATGACTAATCCGGAACACAAAACAATCAGTGGTGGTGGGATAAGTAGTTCGAATTTTTTCATAATAGTTTACTCCACTGACAATAGCGCATCATGATCGAGAATGGTAATTTGACGTTGGCCCTTCTGTGTGATCCATCCAGCGTCTTCAAACTCGCCTAAGCGACGACTAACGGTTTCCGGTGTAGTACCAAGATATGAGGCGAGGTTCTTGCGATTCATGGGTAGTTCAAAACTGTTAGAGTTTGTTATTTCAGCTTGTTTGAGCAAGAAACTTGCAAGACGAGTGTTGATAGAAGCCGTACCGATCGTGGCTGTTTGTTTTTCGCTAATATCTAAGCGCCGTGACAATTCGGCCAAGATATGCAAGCTGATATCTGGGTATTGCCGTAGTAACTCACGTAGTTCTTCATGGTAGATTGTACAGACCTCTGATGGGAGCATGACCTCAGCATAGGAGTCTTGGTCAGTCGCAGCAAATAAGACCTCTCCAGCAAAATCCCCAGGGTTCAGGATACGTAGGAGCTGTTCTTTGCCTGTGTCGGAAAGGCGGTAGACTTTGACTTGTCCTTTGTGCACGATAAAGAGTTTATTTGAGAGGTCACCTGCGCGATGAATAAACTCACCCCGTTCGTGAACTCGCATCGAGGCTTTCTCAGCAATAATGGCAAGAGCTTCAGCTGATAGGTGGTTGAAGATAGGCACCCGAGAAACACAAAGAGTCGGTATATGTTCACTATCTATAACAGCGGATGAAGAGGAAGTCTTAACGTTCATAGCATCCTTATTTACACTAATGGTAGAACAGAAATAGACACTCCGCTTTGTTGCGCGTGGAGTGTCTTACTTGAAAGTCCAGTCTAGTCTAACTTGTCTGGTAGTCGTTTGTGTTGTCCGTATGAGCAAGGAGTTTATTTTGCTTGCTCGTGCGTCTATCTCGGTAGCGTATCAGTCTAACTGCGTTAAGTGTCACCAGTAATACACTCAATTCATGAATCAGCATGCCTGAAGCTAAGAAGATCTTGCCTAGTAATACACCGGCGAGTAAAAAGAAGACAGTACCTACGGCCAATATGGTGTTTTGCTTCATATTGCTGACGGTGGCTTTTGCAAGAGAGTAAGCGTGAGCAAATTGGTCTAAGCGGTCTGACATCAGTACAACATCCGCTGTCTCCATGGAGATGTCAGTGCCTCCCAGACCCATGGCTAAGCCAACATCGGCAGTCGCTAGGGCAGGAGCGTCGTTGATACCATCACCAACCATCGCTACACGGTAACCTTGGTCTTTCAGTTTGTTAACCCAAGTGACTTTGTCTTGAGGGAGTAACTCAGCGTGTACGGCATCAAGACCTAATTCATCACCGACTAATTGAGCTGTGTGGCGGTTATCACCGGTTAACATAATCGTTTGCTTCACACCAGCAGCGCGTAATTGCTCAATGGCTGCTTTGGCTTCGGGCTTGATTTGGTCGGCAATAGAGATAATACCGCTTAGCTTTTTATCAATGGCAATAAGTACGGCGGTATTACCTGATTTTTCACGAGCAGTAGCATAGGCTTCGATTTCCTCATTAATTACCACATCGTAGTCGGCCATTAATTTACGGTTACCGATAGCTAGGTGTTGTTCTGCAACAGTCGCTACCATACCACCGCCCTTGATAATCTGTACATTGAGTGGGTCTTCGCTGAGAGGTAATTCACGTTTTTTAGCCTCACTGACGATAGTTTGTCCTAAGTGATGTTCAGAGAGCTTTTCAGCTTCAGCGACCACACGAAGTAGCTCATTTTCTTCAAGGTTCCAACTTTTGATGTCAGTTACCTCAGGTTTACCTTTGGTTAGCGTGCCGGTTTTATCAAAAATAACCACATCAATTTTGGATAATCTCTCCATAATCTCGCCGCCTTTAACGAGTACACCATTACGTGCACCGTTACCAATACCGGCAACCATCGACACGGGTGCCGAGATAACTAAGGCGCCAGGACAGGCAATCACTAAGAACGTCAGAGCAAGCTCAACATTACGTGAGATGATATAAACCAGAATCGATAGTAGGACAATACTCGGTG
Source organism: Alcaligenaceae bacterium (assembly GCA_012511555.1). Taxonomy (GTDB): domain Bacteria; phylum Pseudomonadota; class Gammaproteobacteria; order Burkholderiales; family Burkholderiaceae_B; genus Oligella. Next base: position 21,557 of record JAAZFX010000048.1, read on the forward strand.
TATAAATTTGCGCAAAACGGTCGAGGAATCTTTGCGTTTTGGTCTTGGACTCTTGAGCCTCTTCCACCATCTCAATGATTTTGGCAAAGGTTGTGTCATCACCGATGCGATCGGCAGTCACTTCAATATATCCGTTGTCGAGAATCGTACCGCTAAAGACGCGGTCGCCTATTGATTTGCTGGCAGGTACGGACTCACCGGTAATTGCAGCTTCAACGATAAGGGCTTGACCTGTCGTAATGATGCCGTCGACAGCTACTTTTTCACCGGAGCGAATAAGTACTTGATCACCTTTTGCTACCTCTTCGACGGGTACTTTAACATGTCCTTCAGGACGAATAACAGTCGCTTCGGTGGGGGTTTGGTCAATTAAGTTGCGCAGAGAGGAACGAGTTTTTTCCAGTGTGCGGGATTCAAGATAAGCACCGAAAATAAAGAGAAATGTCACTGCGGCTGATTCGACATACTCACCGATAATGAGTGCGCCAACAACCGCGATAGTTACTAATAATTCAATGCTGAAAGCCTTCATGCGTAATGCTTTGAAAGCCTTAATGGCAATAAAATAACCGGCAAATAGGGAGGAGGCGATAAGGGTGTAATCCCTCCATTGAGAAAAACCGCTTAGATGTAAGGCAATCGCAATAGCCAGCATGATACCGGTGATTGCGGCGATATGAGAGTTTTTAAATTTATTCATGTCATGCTCCATGTGTTTGTTGTGAAAGAGTTGGGTATTGATAAGTGAACACTCACCAATACCCATACTTGTTTATGAGGTTTTCACCGATAAGACTGGGTAGCCAAGACGGACAATCGTATCTTGTACGGCATCAGTCGTTGTCTTGCTTTCGTCGATCTGGACCTGAACACGCCCTGAATTAAACATCACACGAACATTTTCTACGCCATCTACTTTGCTCACGGTACTTTCGATTTTCTTTACACAAGAAGGACAGGTGAAGGGTTCCATTGTAAATATTGCTTTAATCATTTCTTTCTCCTTAAGGGGTTAATGTCATTACATACATCTTAAGGGTTAGAGGTGCTTTTCAACATTGACCGGTGACAAGTTTTGCGAGTTACGCACAAAAAAAGCGCGGTCATAGTGATGACGACGCTTTGAGTAGGATGTTTGTTGAGAGTTTAGGGCTTTAGACCTTGGATTTAAGAACCTCATCATCAAGGGGGTAGTTGGTAGCTAAGGATTTTCTATGTCTTGATAAAAAGTCTGCCGCACGTTGCATGGTCGCTTTGTCCTGTCTACAATCAGGTAGTTGCACTACCACCATCTCCAGAGCACGAGAGGCACCTTGAGCGTCTTTACCTAAACGGGCTAAGCGTCGTAAAGCCAAGGTCGCGGCACGGACTAAGCGTTGCGGCTTATTCGGATTGCGGACAATGCTATGGAGCATGGCAATTGAGTCAGCGATATCAAACCATGCCATACCTTCAGTGGCTACATGACCAATTGTTTTATTTGAAAGGTGCTGCAAGTGAGCAAGACGTAAGATGCGCTGA
>JAAZFX010000049.1 GCA_012511555.1 Alcaligenaceae bacterium
AAAAAGGCTTTGAGCTAACAGTTGGCTTTTCTATAGGTTCGACTGCAATACGGTATAAAAGCCTTCAAAGAAGACAATACAATGATGACAGTATTATTGGCCGATAACTGATTAGCGCTTAACTTTGTCCACCCTGTTATTCAGGTTAACATTAGAGAGTGAAAACTATTTAGCCAGCTAGGATCACATCGTCGTTTCAAACTCAAACGCACGGCAATCTGGTACCCCACCACCGAGCCGCTCTTTTATCACTAGGGAGTCAAAATTATGATGCACAATCCATCACATCCAGGAAAAATTATTCGAGAAGAGCTTAGCTATACCTTGGGATTCAGTATTACCGAAGCAGCAGATAAATTAGCCATGTCTAGAGCTGCCTTATCTCGTGTTTTGAACTGTCGACAGCAGCTAAACCTCTGAGTTTTTATTTCGCTTATACAAAAGAAATACAGCACCATTGCCTCAAAAACAGAGGCTCGACCTAAAAAGACCGAGCCCCTATTTAAAGCATAATCATGAAATGCGCTAAAGCGACTTACTCTACATCAACCGTTAAGCCATAATGTTCTACAAAGATATCAACCCCTGCACCCATCATCGCCATCATCATGAGTTCCTCAAAGGCAACGGGGTTAGCGAGAGATACTTTAAATTTAACGGTCTTATTTTTGCCTAACATGAAATCCATTACCTTATCGCATACGCTTTCTTGATTACCCACAAGCACTGTCGCCAAACTAGGATCATTAATGCACTCTTGTCTAGCATCGGCAATTTGGCTATTCAATTGCTCTTGTTGCTGCTCTGGCGTCAGATCTGCATCTAATTCCAGGAATTGCTCGCGTAACTTTTCAATACCACCTTTTTCAATGAGACCGACATTTACTCCTTGAAACTTGATACCGTTAAGACCCTCCAGTAATTTCATTATCTCTTCTTCGCTAGGCTCTTCTGCATTGAAATTGTTATTAGCCTCTCTAGAAAGATCTCTAATTTTCTGAGGACTATCAGCCATCAATTCAGTTTCAACAACAAAAAGTTGAGGAAAAAACAGATCACTTTTGATATAGGTTTTTTGCTGCGTATTATCTAAGCTCAACTGCCAAGTCATATCAATGGATGACTCCGTATTTTCTACACCGATCACTTTATACATCTCAGCTAAAGCCGATTGCAAACCCAGGTCTTTAACTTCAACTAAACCCTTAATCTCGGCTTCTGTCTCTAAAAGATTTTCATCTTCTTTATAATGCAACAAATTAAACTCTTCAGCAGTCATCAGAATCTCGCCTTGATCATCTAAAAAACTGACTTTTTTCAAATTTGCTGTGCCACTAGGACTAGCTTGTAGCTCTTCCCATTTAACCTTGCCTTCAAGATTATTTTCAATTAAATATTGCTGCAAAATTTCTTCAGCTTTATTGTTGACAGTCTTTGAGAAAAAGAACCAAGCAGCAATTGCCAGTATAGCAATCACTAAAATGATAATTAAAGGATTTTTTGATTTTGACTTAGCCACGCTAGTCTCCTTATCAATGATCGAAGTTGTTTGAACCAGTCATATAGTACACGAATGAAGTATTTATTTTGGTTAAAATTTGATATTGAGTCTTATTTATATTGTTTGTTGATGTATTAAAAATACCTTGTTTTATAATAAGTGCCAAGACCAGCATCTTTTAGAACTGAGTGTTTTAAATTCAATCACTTAAATGCCATCACTAAACTCCTTAATACAGAGTTCATTAGCTGATGAACGGATTTTACAAAATCATTCTAAAATCCGATAACAACTTTGTTGTTTGAGGCAAACCGAATCTCCAAATGCTCCGACCCAACGAGCTATTGATAAATTTGAAACTGATGAATTTCTATCATTTAATAGTATTTAAGACTTAATGAATATTGAAATACTGAAGATTAAGACATCGAACGTTTTTAAACGAAATGTAAAAAAATGATTTCACCCAGTAAGCTAATATGCTCCATATTAGCTTGAGAAGCTAGAAACTTCTTTCACATTTTTTATGGTTTTTAGGACAAAAAATACCCATGGTGGTCCGTAGTACAAAACAGTCCTATGCTACAATCATTTAACAATCATAAAGTTACGAGTCATTTATGCAAACGCCTTTACCCAAAAAACTAAATGCTGATCCGATAATCGATGCGATTATTGAAATAAGGGTTGTAGTCAATCAGCCACTAAACAGCATTATGCCCGGAGTATTGCTTCAGGCACAGGATGTAGGCTATTTGCGTTCACAAGAACTCCCTGCTGCCAGTATTCCAGAAGCAGTTAGAAGGAGTGATCCTAATTTAAGGTATCAGCCGTTAGTTAGGGCAGAGTTTAAAGATGGGTTTAACTTACTTATTGGCGATGCCGTTCTGGCTGTAGTTGCATCTATGCCCTATGTAGGTGGTGTAGGATTTAAGAGCAAAGCCACACAAATTCTAACTTTGTTATTAGGATTACCTGTTGTTGAAAGAGTGCAGCGTCTTTCAATGAAATATACGGATTTTATTGAAGCCGAAAGTTTACAGCAGCTTGACACCTACTTAAATTTGGATTTAAAACTTGGCAGCGTTCATGCTCCTGAAACACTTGGCTATGACCTTAACCTGCAAGTTGAAGGTAACGAAGTTTTGCACTTATTGAGGCTAGTTGCATTAACTCGTTTAGGTGATAAAGAAGGTCTTATTCTTGATGTCGATACTATTAAGCAAATAGATGATTTGCCAGCTGAAGCATTTAAGCCACAGCTTGTCAGCACTCTTGATAACTTGCACCAACAAAGTAAAACTCAATTTTTCTCTTTACTAACTCCACAGGCGTTAGCAAAACTGGAGGCTGTTTATGAATAATACATATACTCAGTTCATTCAAGATAAAACCTTATCCAACGTTTCTTTGATATTGACTACAGCAGGTTTTTTAGTGTTTACAGTTGGGCAATTAAACAACTTTAATGGACAGCAGAGTATTACACCAAGCTCTGCTTCTTTATCCTTCAATTACGCCCAAAATGGACAAGACAAAGCATAAAATCAACATGAAGCAAACCTTGCTGAATTATGGAATGATGTTGATTCAGGAAATTTTGTAGCTACTGAACAAGAGTTAGAGGTAGCTAAGCTAATGCTGAATAAATTTCCTGACAATAACATTTAAGGCATTGGTTTGAATAATTGGGATTACGAAAATCACTCTAATAGACATTTAGTTACTCATGCTTGCCAAATTCTACAGAAGAATTTAGCAAGTAACGCTTCAGCAATGCAAAAAATAGTGACGGATACCAGGGTTTTTCACAAAGATATTTTTCAAAATGTAGTACCAACAAAGCAACCAGCTTTTGCGGGTAATTATCGTGGTAGCGCCTACTACTATTTACAGCAATATAACGTGCAAATTGGTGAGCACTATGGCACGGCGGCTGAACATGTAGAACAAGACATGGTTTACTTTCATGATTTATTTAAAGAAAGCTTAGCTCAATTTGAGTTAAAAACAGCAAAGCTCAGCAACGAGGAGAAGCTAGTTATCTATTCACGGTTAATTGGTCACTTTGTTGTAACCTTCCTTACTATTCACCCTTATGCTAACGGGAATGGGCATATAAGTCGTTTAATTGCTTGGGCTTTATTTTGTCATAAAGGTTTTAACATCACGAGCTGGGATTTAGATAAACGCCCAGACCAACCCTTTGATACGTTTATTGCTATGTACCAACAGGGCCAGAAAGATGCGATGGCCAGCTATTTTTATCAACTGCTTGTGCATTCATAGAGGACCACAGAGTTTTATTTATAGCCTCTTAAATAAATCCATACCACTATATGACCATTAAAACAAAAACCGGCACAAAGGCGGTTCTTATTTTTACATACAACAACCAAGTTGGTTGAGCGGTTAGTTACAACACCTCGTTACTGTATCTCTTATATCACTTGGCCTAAGGCGTCGTTAATATCATCACCTTCAGTCAAATGCTATTTTTGCAGCATCTGCTTAACAATACTCATGGCACAATCCTTCTAAGGTCTGACGTAAGGCTTTAAACTGACGCGGTTTATAACCAGAAGATGCATAGCCATCTAGCACCGAGCTATCAAAATCACGCAAAAGTTCTTCATCTATGCGCAAATCTTCAAATAAAAATGCCTGCATAGATGTTTGGCTAAATGCTTTTAAATGCCGAGTAAGCAAAACCGTATCACATATCGCCTTGGTTGGGCTCGCTA
>JAAZFX010000050.1 GCA_012511555.1 Alcaligenaceae bacterium
CCCCTAAAGCTGCCAACATGGCAGGCATCATCAAGAGTAATAGTGGCATCACAGCAGGCACCATCGCCGGCATACTTTGCACATCCGGATTGTAGCGATAACGTGTCTCTATGCTAAAGGAGACTTGCGGAGATACTCCCAACTCAGTGGCAGCAACATTTAACCAATGTGCATGCATCCCGCTAACATAGCCTTGAACAGTTTCAGCTCGTGTTGGCATTGCCCCATCAATCCAGGCACCTATTTCCACGGGTTCACCACTCAACACCTTGCGACTAAAATCGGCAGGAATTTCTATGGCTAAACTAAGTTCGCCTGAACGCATACGCCGATCCAAATCATCGTAATTGATAATCGGCTCATGCTCGGTAAAATAAAGAGAACCCGAAAGATTCAAACTGTAGTTACGACTGGTGATACTCTGATCCCGGTCCAAAACGGCATAGCTAAGATTAGTAATATCTGAGGTCATTCCGAAACCAATTACTGCCATCAAAATCAGGGAACCCATCACTGCTAAAATTAAAGTAATCGGGTCACGCTGCAGCTCTAACACCTCACGCCAAATAAAACTGTAGCAACGCTGAAAACTAAATACCGAACGCTTCCCAGTGGCTTCTTCAGCTGTCGACGGAGTGACCATGGCTGTCTCCGCATCCACATCAAACTCACCATCCTCCTTTTGGGCTTCTAGTAAGTAACCGATAAAGGCTTCTTCAAGACTATCGGCACCACGCTTTTTAACCAATGCCGCAGGCGTATCACTATCTAATACCTTACCTGCATGCATCATTGACATACGGTCACAACGCATCGCTTCGTTCATAAAATGCGTTGAAATAAAAATGGTCACGCGATCATTACGTGATAATTCGATTAAGTCTTGCCAAAACTTGTCTCGCGCAACCGGATCAACGCCTGAGGTTGGTTCATCCAAAATCAATAATTCCGGCTTGTGCACCATTGCCACCGCTAAGGACAAACGCTGCCGTATCCCTAATGGCAGGTTATCAGGCAAGACATCCCTAACTTCCAACAAATCAAAGCGCTGCAACATATCTTCGATTCGTGCCGGACGTTCTTCACTAGGCACATTAAATATCTTGGCATGCATTTCCAGGTTTTGCAGTACGGTCAGTTCACTATAAAGCGAAAATGCCTGCGACATATAACCCACTCGTTTACGAGCCTCCAGATCATTAGGATCAACCTCATCACCAAAAAGCCAAACGCGTCCATCAGACACCGGCAAAAGCCCTGTCAGCATCTTCATCGTGGTACTCTTACCGCAACCATTAGAACCCAGGAAGCCAAAAATCTCTCCACGACGGATTTTGAAACTAACACTGTCTACAGCAACAAAATCACCAAAGCGTTTAGTCAAACCCTCTGCTTCAATCGCTATTTCATCATCCAGCGTCAAAGGTGGGATAAGGACCTCTTGGTGTCCGGCGGTTTTTTCTTCTGGTAATAACTTTAAAAATGTCTCTTCTAAGCTATCTGTAGCTGTCTTCTGCATTAGCTCTTGTGGGCTACCGGTATCAAGCACCTGTCCCTCATCCATGGCAACTAGCCAATCAAAGCCCTGAGCCTCATCCATATAAGCCGTCGCTACAATCACACTCATCTGAGGACGAAGCAAACGTATTCGATCAATTAACTGCCAAAACTGCGCGCGAGCAAGAGGATCAACCCCTGTAGTGGGTTCATCCAAAATCAATAAATCAGGATCATGTATTAATGAACAACATAGACCCAGTTTTTGTTTCATACCACCGGACAGTTTACCTGCCGGTCGATCCAGAAAATTATAAAGACCGGTACTGCGAGTCAAGTCATCTATTCGAAGGCGGCGTTCCTTGGCATCATGACCAAAAAGACGCGCAAAAAACTGTAGATTTTCCTCAACCGACAAGGTGTGATAAAGATTTTTGCCTAGGCCTTGAGGCATATAAGCAATGCGCGGACACGTCACATCACGGTGTGCCTTTTGTCGCATATCTCCGCCCAAAACCCATACATCCCCTTCTTGAATAACTCGAGAACCTGAGATCAATGACAGCAAACTCGACTTACCGACACCATCTGGGCCAATGAGCCCAATCATTTTCCCGCTCGGTATATCAAGACTTAAATCATTTAAAGCCAGCGTTTTGCCGTAGCTAAGACTGATATGTGATAGTCGAACAGCAGGCTCCTGCTTATCACTTCTCACCATCTACCTCTCTCTTGATGATGATTGTAGATGCTCAGGCCACTCATCATTTGGATCCATCCGCACATAAGTTACACCCGGCAGACCAGTCTTTACATACTCTAAATAAGGTAATAATAGTTCACGAGGAATTTGTGCTTTTACCCGAAACATGAGCTTTTGCCTTTCACTCGCAGTCTCAACTGTTTTAGGCGTAAATTGAGCAATATCAGCAACAAAGGTAATTTTGGCAGGAATGGCTATATTGGGTGCGGCATCTAATACGATTCTGGCCTCACTGCCAATAGCAAGACGTCCGGCCACCATCTCCGGCAAGAAAAAGGTCATATAAACATCAGACAAGTCCACCAAATTTAAAATTCGTGTTCCGGCTGCAATCACTTCACCCGGCTCAGCTAAACGTAATTGCACTCGTGCATCTAATGGCGCCACTAATTTAGTATCATCAATATCAGCTTCAATGCGTTGTACTGTTGCTTGGGCTGCCCCAATCCGCGAATCAATGGCCACCAGCTCTGATTTAGCTGCTTCAACAGCGGCACGGGCCGCAACAACACGCGCATTAGCCGCATGAACTGAAGACTCTGCGTGCACTAACTGAGCACGGTCATCATCCAGCTCCTGCTTTGATGCCGCACCTTCTTTACTTAACATATTAGTTCGATTAAAGCGACTACGAGCTGCGCCAAATGCGGCATCACTTTGTGTGACCTCGGCCTGGACAGCTGCTAACTCACTCTCTCTCAAAGCAATCTGAGCCTTAGCAGTCGCTACGGACTGTATTACCTCTTGATGCTTTGCCTTGGCCTCATCTAACTGTGCTTCTAGACTGCTTGACTCCAAGATCGCTAGCGCTTGACCTGCATTGACAAACTCCCCCTCTTGGACCAACACCTCCGATAAGCGACCGGCGAACTTTGA
>JAAZFX010000051.1 GCA_012511555.1 Alcaligenaceae bacterium
AGCCATTTTTTAGCCCATCAAAACCCCACCCCAAACACGCGATAAAAACAAATAGAGTCTTAACTAATGAATGTTATTTTTGAAGAAGGCGGTCAATTTAAAGTTGCCCGAGTACTATCTGCAACTGATGCTAATTACCAAATTGAACTAAGTACCGGTAAACGCAGCAAAATCAAACGCAACAATGTGATATTTGAATTCGACAAAGCGCCTTGTCCACTAACAGAAATTCTTTCTAAAGCTGAAGAGCTGGGCGAGGAACTTGAGGCCAGTTTTTTATGGGAATTCGCTCCTCAAGAGGACTTCAAAGCCGAGGAATTAGCCCTTGACTACTATGGCCATGAGCCAAACATTATTGAAAAACTTGCCATCTTGATACAGTTACAGGCTGCTCCCATCTATTTTCATCGTCGTGGTAAGGGACAGTATCGCGCTGCTCCTACGGAGATCCTAGAGGCTGCTTTAGCAGCAGTTGAAAAGAAGCGCTTGCAAGATGAGCTACAGGCACAATGGACTGAATCTTTAGTCAATTTCCAATTGCCTGAAGAAATGGCTGAGGAAGCTAAAACTTTCCTGACAGCACCCAATAAAAACACCATGGCGTGGAAAGCCTTTGAAAACGCACTTTCCCGCAGTGCCTTAAACATCAAGGAAATGCTCCTTAAACTCGGTGTTTATAAAAATGAATTGGATATTACGCTTGCTGGCTTTTTAGAAAAGCATTTTCCAAAAGGTTATGAAACACCCGAGTTACCGCTTCCAGCCATCCAGGAACTGCCTTTAGCTGAAGTCGAAGCCTATTCAATTGATAATGACTTTACGACTGAAATTGATGATGCTTTTTCACTTAAACAGTTAGAAGATGAGGTCTATCAGTTTGGTGTGCATATCGCCGCCCCCGCCCTTGTTGTCACTAAAGGTTCGGAACTTGATTTAGCTGCGCGAAAACGCATGTCGACAATTTACCTGCCTGGCAAAAAAATCACCATGCAGGGAGAAAACCTGATTAATGCATTTTCTCTTAATGCAGGTGAAATAAAGCCATGTATTTCCTTATATGTTGTAGCTAATTTGGCTACAGGTGACATCATTAGTAACGAGAGTAAAGTCGAGAGCATCAAGGTCAAAGAGAACTTGCGCCTCTCCATGTTTGACGACAACTTAGTTACTGCAGAGAACCTGGATGATGATTCTGTAGAAATTCCTTATGATTTTTTAATTCGCCCTTTCTGGCGCCTAACTCGCCATCTTTCGGCTAAACGTGATGAGGTACGAGGCTATCCTGAGAGCAACAAAGGTCATGAATACACTTTTTTAGTGCATGGAGATTGGCGAGATCAGGATGCAGAGATTGATCTAGTTCCTCGCCGCCGAGATATTCCTATTGATTTATTAATTGGTGAAATGATGATTTTCACCAATGTATTATGGTCTGGCATGCTAAATAGCTTAAATATTCCCGCTATTTACCGTAGCCAACAATTCGGTCGCGCCAAGCAAACAACCCATGCCGTACCGCACCAAGGGATGGGCGTACCCCAATATGCCTGGATCACCTCACCGATTCGACGCTACATCGACCTGTTAAATCAACAACAATTAATATGCGCCATTGAGCATGGCGTATCTGCACCTCTCGTAGCCCCTTATAAACCAAAGGATATGGATTTATTAGTGGTGATGACGAGCTTTGATACGTTAATTCAGCAATGGCGTAATTTCCAGGATACGGTTGAGCGCTTCTGGGCTCTACGCTGGTTACAACAACAAGGGGTCGAAGAGGTCGAGGCCTCCGTCATACGAGAGGATTTAGTACGACTAACGATCGCCCCATTGACACTGTTAGTTGAAGGCTTAATCGACGATTATGAGCGCGGCACCATCGTCAAAATCAAGATTGGTGAGATTAACTTACTGAGACTCAATGCGGAAGCTCGTTTTGTTGAATTTATATCCAACCCGGTAGCTAATGGCCTTGATACAAGCGAGGAAGAAGACTTAAGTGAAGAAATAACAGATGAACCTGTTCGTTGTGCAGTTTATGGCTATCCAATTGCACAAAGCGTATCTCCTACTTTACATGCTCTCGCTGCGAAACAAAGCGGTTTAAATTTACAGTATGACAAGGTAGAGGTAAAACCTGAAGAATTCACTGAGGCAGTGACACAGTTTTTTGAGGAAGGTGGTCGCGGTTTAAACATAACCATTCCATTTAAACTTGAAGCTTTTGAACTTGCTAAAGACAACCTAAGCCCTAGAGCCAAGGCTGCACAAGCAGTTAATACTTTATGGTACGAGGATGGAGCTATACATGGTGATAATACCGACGGCATTGGCTTAGTCAATGACATTAAAAGTCACGGTCATGACATTAGTGGCAAAAGGGTTCTACTGATTGGTGCCGGCGGTGCGGCTAGAGGGGTCTTATTACCTTTATTAGAGGCCGGCTGCAAGGCTTTACACATTGCTAATCGTACTGCCACTAAAGCAGATGATTTGGCAGAACATGCTCAAAACTTCTCTACAGCCCAAACCCAAATCACCTCAAGCGGCTTAGAGGATATTCGGGGACAATGGGATATTGTGATTAATTCTAGCGCTAGCAGTTTAGAGCAAAGCGCTCTCCCTCTTCCTGACGATCTGTTTGCTGAAGACGCCTTAGCCTATGATATGGTTTACAAAGCTAGCGGCAGCACTACTTTCCTGGAGCAAGCTAGAGATTATGGTGCCAAGCATTTATTAGATGGATTAGGAATGTTGGTAGGACAAGGCCTTGAAAGCTTTAAAATTTGGCATAATTTGGAGACAGACGCTGCTAAAGTACTTAGTGAACTACGTCAACGAATGCAAGCTGAACAGTAGCCAAAGAATCGGCTAAAATACCTTTTTCTCTGATAAAAAACCTATGAAAACAGCTCGTCGTTATATTGCCAGCGAAATTTACCGCAGCACCGTTGCTGTCACACTCGTATTGGTCGGTTTATTCATGTTTTTTGACATGATTGATAACCTCGACAATGTGAACGAGCGCTTCACCTTTGGTGCTTTAATCGGCCTGCAGATTTTACAAATACCGACGCGGCTTTATGATTTGCTGCCTATCGCTTTATTAATCGGCTCCATTATCGCCCTAGCCGGTTTAGCTCAGCGCAATGAGCTAGTCGTACTGCGAGTATCCGGTGTAAGTAGCAGGAATCTCCTCAGCATGCTGTGGTTAGCAACAATCCCGATCATGATTTTTGCTTTTATTCTTTCCGAAGGACTCACTCCTTATGCCGAGTCAAAAACCGGTCAGGTTAATCTACAGCTCCTTGGCAAAAGCAGCGGCGCTCAGATGAATAGCGGTTACTGGTTCAGGGAGCCAGCAGGTGAAGGCGAGCTTAGATTTATTAATATTGCCCAAATCAGCTCTGAATCAGAAGTCGAAAATATTCGTATTTATAATTTTGATAGCACTGGCAAGTTTAAAGAATTACTTCTGGCAGACAAAGGGAGCTTCCAGGACAATAAACTGCAACTTTCTAATCTCCAACAAATTCGTACAGACTTTGATATAGAGACAGCACTTAGTGATCCCAATGCTCCTACAGAGCCTCTTAGCACTCAGCGCCATTTAGAAAGCTACACCATCGACACCAGCCTAAGCCAAGAACGGCTACTGGCCAGTGAGCTGCAACCAGATCGGATGTCTATTCTTGGCTTGCTGGATTATATTCAATACTTGGATGAGAATCACCTACAATCCAATCGTCAGGTTGTCGCCTTGTGGCGTAAAGGTGTTTATCCCTTTACTCTCCTTGTGATGATTACTTTAGCCGCCCCCATCAGCTTTATGCAAACACGCAAAGGCGGTGCTGGCTTAAAGATATTTGGTGGTATTTTAATCGGTGTAGTCTTTTTTATGATTAACCAATTAGCCCTCAATATCGGTATGCTAAACAACTTGCCACCTTGGTTAACTGCGCTTGCACCAAATACAATTGCTTTGGTGATAGCGAGTTTTGCTCTTTATTTGATAGAAAGAAAGAATCGCCCAATTTCCAAATCCCATGCCTAAAAAAGCTCAATCATTGACTACACCAAATCCGCACGAACAAAGCCTGAGTACGAGTAGTACAAGCACACCAACCATGCCAAACATTTGGGCTGTTGGCGATGTACAGGGATGCTACGATCAACTTGAAAGTTTATTAGACCATCCGGAAATCAGAGATGACCCCAACTGCAAACTTTGGTTTGCCGGGGACATCATTAACCGCGGCAAGGGCTCTTTAAAAACACTTAAACGCATCATGGAACTCGGTGACAAGGCCATTACCATTTTGGGCAATCATGATATTCATTGCTTGGCAGTTGCCGCTGGTTTTAGAAAAGAGCATCACACAGACACTATTAGTGGCATTTTAAAGTCAAAGCATCGCAATGACTATATCGAGTGGTTGCGCCATCGTCCACTGGCTCATTATGAATACGACCATTTGATGGTTCATGCCGGTGTTATGCAAGCTTGGACAGCAGAGAAGACCATGGAGTTGGCCCAAGAGGTATGCAAGAAGGTACTAAGAAACGATAATTGGCGCCAAAAGCTAGCAGATGTTTTTGGTAATGAGCCTAATTACTGGGATGATTCATTTAAAGGTAGCAAACGTCGCCGGGTCGTAATTAATGCCCTCACCCGTATGCGCATGTGCCATCCCGATGGTTCAATGGATTTTGCCTATAAGGGCGCACCGCAACTGCATCCTTATCAACTCGAAGAAAAGGTCCTGCCCTGGTTTGAATTGCCGGATCGCAAAACGGCTGAAACCACCATTGTATTTGGACATTGGTCAACCCTGGGCTTATTAATCCGCCCCCACCTACTGGCCTTGGACACCGGTTGTGTCTGGGGCGGTCGTCTGACGGCTATACGATTAAATGATCGCAAACTAATACAGATTCCTTATTTTGAAGATAGCGTTGAAATGCTATCCCCAAAAATATGGACTCTGAAAAACAACTAATGCTGACTGTTGTATCCTAGCCTGCTTGGCTTTGCTCAACCTCATGTTTAATCAACTCATAACATAGATTAGCTGCTTCATTACGGCTTAGCTCACTGGCTTCGCCTAGCTGAGTAATAGGATCTAGATACTTGACAGTCACTGAAATACCAAAATTACTTAATAAGATCCAAATATTGTGCACTAAGGTTTCATCACCAATAAAGGAAGCAAAGGAACTCCGTTGATCCTTGTGGTAAAGCAAAATAGCCACCGGCTGAATAGGTACCTGAGCTTTTAGAGGAGCCTCTAGCAAGCCACCAAAAAAGCTTTTTACACCAAGACCATCAGAGGTTGTACCTTCAGGGAAAAGCCCGGTACACATACCCTTGGCAAAACGTTCATCTAACTCTTTATTTACTCCGCGCATCGCTGAGCGACTGGAACGATCGACAAAAATCGTCCCAGTCTGCACAACTAAGCGACCGACAATTGGCCAATCCTTAATTTCTTTTTTAGCGATAAAAAAAGTGGTGCGACAACTGTTTAAAATAAAGATATCAATCCATGAAACATGGTTGGCCACCAACATGACCGCACTATTTTGTATCGGCGCACCCTCAACCTTAACTCTAACCCCTAACACTAAAATCAATATTTTTGACCAAAGCTGAGTACTTCGCTCGCGCGCTGCTTGACCAAGCAAAGGGAAAATCAAACCGGTTAAGACAAGACCTGAAATTATTAATAAAATGAGTAAAACCAATCGGATAACAAAACGCACTGCTCTGATTAGAATCACTCCTCTTTCTCCCACATAACACGACCACTAACTATGGTCAGCTTCACACGCCCCGGCACTTGATAATTAATAAATGGCGTATGTACACTCTGGCTCAATAAACTCTCACGGTTGACAGTCCAGTACTCCTCTAAATCAACAAGCGCCAAATCCGCCGGTGAACCGACAGATAGCTGGCCACACGAAGAAAAAGCAGGAGCTGCCTTTTGCAGGATAGAAACCGGCTCAGATGTCACCTTAGTTAAAGCATCAAGTAAAGAGATATTATTATCTTTGGCCCATTTATACACTAAAGAAAACAACAGTTCCACACCAGAAGCGCCGGGTTGTGCTTCGGCAAATGGGACTAACTTATCCTCATCGTCTAATGGAATATGATCAGAACAAATCGCATCAATCGTGCCATCAATCAACCCCTGAGTGATGGCATCACGGTCACGTTGACCGCGTAATGGCGGGTCTAAGCGATAATTACTATCAAAGAAACCTATATCAACATCGGTCAAATGCACATGATTAATTGACACATCACACGTCACCGGTAGTCCCTCGGCCTTGGCTTGGCGCACTAAGTCAATACCTTGGGCGCTGGAAATACGACATAGGTGTATACGTACGCCGATGCTACGTTGTAGTTCAAATAAAGCGTGCAGGGCAATCGTTTCACTTTGCACCGGTATACCACTCAAGCCCAAGCGTGATGCCACCTCACCACTGGCTGCTACACCATTGCCTGTGAGACTGCGCTCATGCGGTCTTAACCACAAACTATAGCCAAAGCTCTGAGCATATTGCATGCATTGCTTCAGAATACTAAACTCCGGTAAAGGTCGATTAGCATGAGAAAAAGCAATACAACCGGCACGAGTCAACTCACTCATTTCAGTGAGTTGCTTACCCTCTAAACCCTCTGTCATCGCCCCTAAGGGATAGACATAAGTCTGATTCAAGGCTCGAGCACGATGCTTAAGCATCTCCACCAAAGCCGGCTCATCTAGCGTAGGATCCGTATCGGGTGGCAAGACCAGACGGGTTACCCCCCCTGAGAGTGCGGCCATCAACTCATTTTCCAAGGTATCTCGATGCTCATAGCCCGGCTCCCGCAAGCGTACAGACAAATCGACTAACCCCGGAATGACTGCCAAACCACTCGCATCGATCACACGATCTGCATCAAAGTCCTCAGGGTCCAAAGCGACAATACGCTGTCCGGCAATGGCAATATCATGTACCGCATCTATTTTGTTTTTAGGATCGATTAAGCGACCATTTTTAACTAAAATTTTCATTACTCAGATGCTCCTGCAACAATACTCATCACCGCCATACGCACTGCAATACCAAAAGTAACTTGATCTAAAATCACCGCTTGCGGTGAATCGGCCACATCGGTGGCAATTTCCACCCCACGATTCATCGGACCAGGGTGCATAACAATAGCATCGTCTTTGGCCAAGGCGAGTTTTTCCATGGTCAGGCCATAATTTTTAAAATACTCATGAGATGACGGTAAAAGCGCACCTGCCATACGTTCATTTTGAATACGCAACATGATCACCACGTCAACATCGCGCAGCCCCTCATTCATATCATGATAAATCTGCACACCCATATGCGCTAAACTAGCGGGAATCAAAGTCTGCGGACCAATCACACGAATCTCGGGCACCCCCAGGGTACTTAGAGCGTGTATATTTGAGCGAGCAACGCGCGAATGCACCACATCACCGACAATCGCCACGGTTAATTGGCTAAAGTCCTTTTTAAAGTGGCGAATGGTATACATATCCAGTAAAGCCTGAGTCGGATGAGCGTGTCGCCCGTCACCGGCATTAACCACGTGAATATGTGGGGCCGCATGCTGAGCAATCAGATACGGTGCCCCACTGGCTTGATGACGCACCACAAAAATATCCGCCTGCATCGCCGTCAGGTTGGCGATGGTATCCAATAGGCTCTCACCTTTAGAAGCTGAAGAGGCATTAATATTTAAATTAAACACATCCGCCGATAAGCGCTTAGCGGCAATTTCAAAGGTAGTACGAGTACGGGTAGAATTCTCAAAGAAAAGATTAAAAACACTTTTACCGCGTAAAATAGGTACCTTTTTGACATCTCGATCGGCTAAAGGCACAAAGGTTTCTGCAGTATCCAGAATATTAGTTAACACATCGTATGGCAGCCCCTCAGTACTAAGCAAATGAGTCAACTCGCCATGCTTATTAAGTTGAGGATTAAGCATTTTCGACCTCTTTTAACGTGATATCAAAAACAGACTCTTCATTTTGTGACAGCACAAAACGTTGAGTCTTGGGTAGCTCAAATACCTCGCCAACCACGTCTGGCTGAATCGGCAACTCACGACCACCTCTGTCAAGCAAAACAGCTAAAGTGATACTTGTCGGACGACCAATATCAAAAAGCTCATTCATCGCTGCCCTGACACTACGGCCGGTATACAAAATATCATCCACTAAAATCAGATGCTTATCACTCACATCAAAAGGCACTGAAGTCGGCTGCTTTTGAGTATGCAAACCTATCTTGCGAAAATCATCGCGATACAGGCTGGTATTGATTAAGGCATTGCTGGTGACAATTGCCAAATCTTCTTTGAGACGTTCAGCTAGCCAGGCGCCACCAGAATAAATACCGACTAGATGCACATCTTCAGGTGAGAGTTTTGCTATTAAATTGGCTACACCTGCTTTTAGGCGCTGATAAAGTTCTTCAGCTTTTGGCAGCTCGTCTAAGCTTCTTTGCTGCTTAGGGGATTCATGTTGCATGATTATTCCTGAGTTAAATGATCACTACTTTTTAGCTCGATATTTTAGCACTTAAGATGTCAATGAATCTAAATGTCGCTGCAATATCACTGCAGCAGCTACCGCATCATCCTCATCGGCAAATCGACGCGCTTGCCTGGCATCAAATTGCTTAAACTGACGAATCAGATGCTGCGCCTCCATGCTGGAGTTTTGCTCCTCTACTAAAATCACCTCTAAACCATAGCGACCGTGTAATTGATTGGCAAAACGGCGAGCATGGGTAGACGCTTCTTGCTCCCCACCATCAAGTGTTAAAGGTAAACCCACAACAACCTGATCGGGTTGCCACTCTTTGAGAAGCTCCTCTACCTGTTCAAAACGTTGTTGCCTGGTCTCAGACTTTAACGTACTCAATGGGCGAGCGTGCTTCAAAAGAGAATCTCCTACTGCTACACCAATTTTTTTTAAACCAAAATCAAAGGCAAGATAACGAATTTCTTTCATAAGCACTCAGCAATTAAGCGTGACCAATCTGTGAGGACAAATTACTAAGCTCAACACCTAAAATAGCCAAGGTTGCACGATAACGGTCATGGACCGGGTGCTTAAAGATGAGTTCATGGTCTGCCGGAATAGTTAACCAGACATTTTGTTGGAGCTCATCTTCTAACTGACCTCCGTCCCAGCCGGCATAACCAAAGCAAATAAAGGCCTTTTCCGGTCCCTGCCCCAACAAATAATCCTGTAAAACATCACGTGAGTTATTAAGCTCCAAAATCTCATTATCCACTTGAGCAATCTCTTCTGCAGAACCAAACTGAGGATGCAATACAAAAGCGCGCATTGGCTGCACCGGTCCACCAAAAAAGATCCACTGCTCTGCCAAGTCATCGCTAGCTTCCAACTCGAAGCGCTCCACTAACTCTGCGAGCTCAACGTCTGTTGCCCGATTAATAATCACACCGGCTGCACCATCAGGTGTGTGATCAAATAAGTAAACGACACTGCCACTAAATACACCAGCATCAACACTCGGCATAGCCAATAGAAAGTGATCTTTTAGGCTAGTAAAGTCGTCAAACTCTTGGTCCTCGGCTAAGGAGTTTTCTTTGTCTTGCTTCATAAATTAAACTTCCATCATCTCAAAATCCACCTTGCGAGCAGCGCATTCGGGACAAATCCAATCATCAGGAACATCTTCCCAGCGGGTTCCGGGTGCTATACCGTCATCAGGTGCACCTTCTGCTTCGTCATAGACCCAACCACAAACTAAACACATCCAAGTTTTCATCAATAAAATAAGAAAAAATTAATTAATAAACTTCAGCTGATATGCCTTAATTGTACTGTTATCATTTTAAAAAACACTAAATACTTTCTATTTTTCAATGAACAGTTTTCTTATTAGAAATCCCGGACCACCTTGACAAGACATCATGACCCAATTAAATAGCCGCTTTGCCAAAGGCCTTTATGGTATCACCCCCGAATGGGAAGATAAAAATCGCCTGTTAACAGCCATTGAAGAAGCTTGCCGAGGTGGCATGCAGATTTTACAATGGCGTCAAAAAAACTTGAGTTTATCTAACGCCCTGCCATTGGCTCTTAAAACTAAAGCAATTTGCCATCAATACGCTTGCCAGTTCTTTGTTAATGACTCAGTACAATTGGCTTTAGCTTGCCAGGCAGATGGCATACATATTGGCCGTGAAGACGGTACCGTTGCTGATCTAAGAAAAGCCTGCGCCGATCATGGTCAGAATTTACTAATCGGCGTAAGTTGCTACAATGACATAGAACTAGCCAAAGAAGCCATTAATGACGGGGTTGATTATCTAGCCTTTGGGGCTCTTTTTTCGTCCAGTGTCAAACCAGATGCAGTATCTGCACCATTGACCTTATTTGCCGAGATTAAAACCCATATGCAAGAACTCGGCTTAAGCGTCGATACAACACCTGCATTAGTCGGCATTGGTGGTATTGATCAAAGCAATGCAGCATCAGCCATTGAGGCGGGCGCCGATAGCCTCGCTGTCATCAGTGGCTTATTTGAAGCTGATGACATTCAAGCAACAGCTCAATACCTCAGTAATTTATTTTAATTTTTAATTATTTGTATAGGCATCTCCATGACAACTAATCAAGCTTTATTTGACCGCGCCTGCTTAACCATCCCAGGCGGAGTAAACTCACCCGTGCGTGCATTTAAATCAGTTGGCGGCACCCCCCGCTTTATTGCAAAAGCGGATGGCCCTTATATTTGGGACGCTGAGGGCAAACGTTATATTGATTATTTAGGTTCATGGGGACCTGCGATTGTCGGCCACGCCCACCCTGAGGTTGTCGCTGCAGTCCAAGAGGCCGCAGCACTTGGCCTCTCTTATGGTGCACCTACTGAAGGCGAGATTTTACTTGCTGAAAAAATCACACAACTACTGCCCAGCATTGAAAAAGTACGCTTAGTAAGCTCTGGCACCGAAGCCACCATGAGCGCTATTCGCTTAGCACGTGGTGCCACCAATCGCAACAAAATCATCAAGTTTGAAGGCTGTTATCATGGTCACTCAGATAGTCTATTAGTTAAAGCCGGCTCCGGTTTATTGACTTTCGGTAACCCATCTTCTGCCGGTGTTCCCGAAGAGTTCGTTCAACACACTCTGGTTTTAGAATACAACAACCTGGACTCTGTACGCGCAGCCTTTGAAGCCAGCCCACAAGACATCGCTTGTATTATTGTTGAGCCATACGCTGGCAATATGAACTTAATCAAAGCCAAAGCCGGTTTTCTGGAGGGATTACGTGAGCTTTGTGACCAATATGGCGCCTTGTTAATTTTTGATGAAGTAATGACCGGTTTCCGTGTTGGCCCGCAAGGTGTTCAGGGCTTAACTGGCATCAAGCCAGACCTGACAACCCTAGGTAAAGTGATCGGTGGCGGTATGCCCGTAGGCGCTTTTGGTGGTCGCGCAGATATTATGGAGCACATTGCCCCACTCGGCGCAGTGTATCAAGCTGGTACCTTATCGGGTAATCCTGTCTCAGTCGCCGCGGGCTTAAAGACCCTGGAAATTATTTCTCGTGACGGTTTTTATGAAAACCTCAGCGCTCAACTGGAAAAAATGGTTAATGGCATTGAGGATGAGGCCTTAAGAGCTGGCATTGACTTTAGTGCTGATTCTGTCGGTGGCATGTTCGGCATTTACTTCAGAGATAGCGTACCAACTAACTTTGTTGAAACCTCTGATAGCGATATTAAAGCTTTTAATAACTTCTTTCACAGCATGTTGGATAATGGCGTTCACTTAGCTCCATCAGCTTTTGAAGCGGGCTTTATCTCAGCGGCTCATAGCGATGAAGTCATTGAAGAGACGATCACTGCTACCCGACTTAGCTTCAAGAATCTCTAAAAGCTAGTGTTAACCCTAAAGTTTTTTTTAAAAAGTCACTACAAAAAAAGACAAACAAAAAAATTAAGATACAATTGATTAATGATTGGTTGGGTTTGGTGCGTTTATTATGCGCACCAGCTTCTTGTCTTTGATATCTACATGGGAAATTAAGTGGCAGTAAATTTTCATATCCCAAGCCCGGAAAATATCCATGCCGTACCCGGCATTGAAATTGGTATTGCTTCCGCCGGCATAAAAAAAGCAGACAATCGCGATGTGACTGTCTTTAAATTTACACCGGGCACTGCGGTAGCTGGTGTGTTTACCCGCAATCGTTTTCGCGCTGCACCAGTACAGATTTGCGAGTCACGGCTACGCTGCGATCAGGATATTCGCGCCCTCCTAGTCAATACCGGCAATGCCAACGCCGGTACCGGCACTGACGGCATGGATCGAGCTTTACGTACATGCCAAGCCTTGGCGTGCGAATTAGGCATCGACCAAAATCAAATTCTGCCATTTTCTACGGGCGTGATTTTAGAGCCTTTACCAGACGATAAAATCATTACTGCGCTACCTGCTGCTGTGGCTGACTTAAATGCACAAAACTGGTTGCCTGCTGCTTCCAGCATCATGACAACCGACACGGTGCCAAAAATCAGTTCTAAGCAAATTGAAATTAATGGTCGTAAGGTGACCATCACCGGTATTTCTAAAGGCGCAGGCATGATCAAGCCCAACATGGCAACCATGCTTGGCTTTATTGGTACTGACGCAGAAATTGAGTGTCATTTACTTAAACAGATCACCACTGAGGTGACTAATAAATCCTTTAATCGCATTACGATTGACGGTGACACCTCGACCAATGACTCTTTCATCATTGCGGCGACCGGTCAAAGCGGCATTGAAATCACCCCCGACAGCTCGTACTATCAGACCTTTGTTGATGCTTTGACAGAAATCGCTCTGGATCTAGCACAAAAGATTGTCCGCGACGCCGAGGGTGCTACCAAGTTCATCACTATTCAAGTTGAATCTGCCAAAAACCAGGACGAAGCCCTCAAAGTAGCCTACTCTATTGCTCAATCACCTCTAGTTAAAACTGCATTTTTCGCCAGTGACCCTAATTTAGGTCGTATTCTTGCGGCCATTGGTTACGCTGACGTTCCTGACTTAGATACGTCTAACATCAATTTATGGCTAGGTGACGTACTAGTTGCAAGTAGCGGCGGCCGTCATCCTGAATACAAAGAGGAAGATGGCAATCGCGTCATGCAGGAAGCTGAAATCCTTGTACGAGTTGCGCTTAATCGTGGCGATGTTCAAGAGACAGTGTATAGCTGCGACTTTTCTTATGACTATGTCAAAATCAATGCGGAGTACCGTACTTAGCATTAACACAAGATTTGTTGCTTCTAACACAAACAAGATTTGCAAAAACAGGCTAAGCTATTGACAGAAAAGCCTTTTTATGTAAAAATTTACGGCTTAGCTCTATTTATAGGGCTAAATTTTATTTTCTTTAAAATTATTTGAGGTTAACTCACATGTATGCGGTCATAAAAACCGGCGGCAAGCAGTATCGCGTTGCTCTCGGCCAAAAACTAAAGGTAGAACAGATACCTGCAGACATCGGACAAGAAATCTCTTTAGACCAGGTACTATCCGTAGGCGAAGGCGAATCTTTAAAAGTAGGTTCTCCATTAGTTGAAGGTGCTACTGTTACGGCTAAAGTTCTTGCACACGGTCGTCACGATAAAGTTAAAATTTTCAAGATGCGTCGTCGTAAGCACTACAGAAAGAGCCAAGGGCATCGTCAGAATTTCACCGAGATCGAAATCTCAGCGGTTAACGCTTAATTAGCAAAACCCGCTTTTTACAGGAGTAAAGCATGGCTACGAAAAAAGGTGGCGGTAGTACGCGTAACGGTCGCGACTCACAAGCCAAACGCCTAGGTGTTAAAGCTTACGGTGGTCAAACAGTTCCAGCTGGTTCTATTATTGTTCGTCAACGCGGCACTCGCTTCCACGCAGGTACCGGTGTTGGTATGGGCAAAGACCACACGTTATTCGCTTTAGTTGATGGACAAATTCAGTTCACAACTAAAGGCGCTTTAAACAAGCCTACTGTTGAAGTAATTGCAGCTGAGTAATCTCTAGCAAATTACCACACAGACAAACGCCGTTTACCTTTTTAGGAAGCGGCGTTTTTTTATTTAAATAAATGAAGACTCAAGTCCGCGTACTATAAACTAGAGTTAAACCAGATATTAATCATCAAACTAAAATAATTATTATGAAATTTGTAGACGAAGTCACCATTGAGGTGATTGGCGGTAAAGGCGGCAATGGCTCTGCCAGCTTTAGACGTGAGAAATTCATCCCTAGAGGTGGCCCAGATGGCGGCGATGGTGGTCGCGGCGGCAGTATCTTTGCTGTGGCAGACCGCAACTTAAATACCTTGATCGATTTCCGTTATGACCGTATGCACCGCGCCAAAAACGGTGAAAACGGTCGTGGTGCTGACCAATACGGCGCCGGCGCAGACGACATTACGCTCAGAGTGCCTGTCGGTACCATTGTTTATGATGCTGAGACCGGTGAGCAGCTCTTTGACCTAGACAAGCATGGCGAACAAGTCACCCTCGCCCAAGGCGGTGCCGGTGGCTTGGGTAACTTACACTTTAAATCAAGTACTAACCGCGCTCCTCGTAAATTCACCTATGGCAAAATGGGCGAACAAAAAAAATTACGCCTGGAGCTTAAGGTACTTGCTGATGTTGGCTTATTAGGTTTACCAAACGCCGGTAAATCCTCCTTTATTGCCAAGACATCCAATGCCAAGCCCAAGATTGCCGATTATCCATTTACCACCCTCTACCCCAATCTGGGCATGGTTAGAACATCGCCCTCTCACAGTTTTGTGATTGCGGATATTCCGGGTCTCATTGAAGGTGCCTCAGAGGGTGCGGGACTGGGTCATTTATTCTTACGTCACCTAACACGTACTCGCGTACTGCTACATATTGTCGATATTTATAATATCGATGCCGAAGTAGACTCGGTTGAAAAGGCGGCCGCAGACATTGAAGGCATTGTTGAGGAGCTTAAACTTTACGATGAGGAGCTTTATAACAAACCCCGTTGGTTGGTTTTGAATAAAGTGGATATGGTAGAGGACGTTGAGCAATTCAAGCAAGCACTATGCGAGCGCCTCAACTGGCAAGGTCCGGTTTATGCTATCTCCGCTCTGAGTGGTGAAGGTACTGAGCAATTAATTTATGCTCTACAGGATTATGTAGATGAGGTTAAGACACAAGAAAACCGTGCTGCTGATGAGGCCGCAGGCCTTGTCGAATATGAGGACCCTCGCTTTGATCCAAATCGCCAAGCTGCGCCTGTAGAGTTGGATGACGATGATCCGCGCTTTGCTACTACAGCAAGCGTAGACACTTCTAAACTAGACCCGCGTTACGATCCGAACTCCCCTGAATATGACCCGCGACTAGACCCCAATCATCCCAGCTACGACCCACGTATAGATCCTGATGATCCAAAGGCCTAAGTGCAATTAAACAATCACTAACAGTGCTAATATAAAGGGTTTAAGCGTCAAATATCGTTTAAGCCCTTTTGTCATTTAACTCCTTGATTTTTCCTTACGCCATGTCAGAAAACCAGCAAACCGCTCTTGTTAAAGATGCCAATCGCGTTGTTATTAAAATCGGTTCCTCCCTACTCACCAATAATGGCAAGGGCATTGATAGCAATGAAATCGCTCGATGGGCTAAACAAATAGCTTACCTGCATCAGCGCGGCCAACAAGTAGTATTAGTTTCAAGCGGCGCAATCGCTGAAGGTATGGCGCGCTTCGGCTGGAACAAACGACCAAAATTAGTCAATCAGCTACAAGCGGCCGCTGCCGTGGGACAAATTGCTTTGGCACAAGCCTATGAAACAGCGTTCAAAGAATACGGTATTCAAACCGCACAAATTCTTTTAACGCATGATGACCTAGCCGATAGACACCGCTATTTAAATGCTCGCTCCACGCTCAACACGCTATTAGAGCTTAATGTCATTCCTATCATCAATGAAAATGATACGGTTATTACCAAAGAAATTCAATTAGGAGATAATGACACCCTTGGCGCACTGGTGGCCAATCTACTTGAATCGGAAGTTTATATTATTCTGACCGACCAAGAGGGTCTGTACGATAGCGACCCTCGCAAAAACAAAGATGCTAAATTTATCCACCGTGCAGAAGCCGGAGATCCTGCCTTGGAGAAAATGGCGGGTGGTGCCGGTACGCATGTTGGCACTGGTGGCATGATGACTAAAGTGCTCGCGGCTAAACGAGCTGCGCGCAGTGGCGCTCATACCATTATTGCCAGTGGTAGCGAGGAAAATCTACTACCTCGCCTTTGTAATGGAGAATCTATAGGCACTGAACTCTATGCGCAGATTCCTATTCTCTCAGCGCGTAAACAATGGCTTGCTGCTCACTTACATATCAGCGGTTACTTGGTGCTTGATGACGGCGCTATTGCCGCCCTCACTCGTCACGGTAAGAGCTTATTACCGATTGGTGTGACTGAGGTACGTGGCGATTTTGAACGGGGCGATCTAGTTGCTTGTATTGACAAAGAAGGCAACGAATATGCCCGTGGACTGATTAGCTACAGCGCAGAAGATGC
>JAAZFX010000052.1 GCA_012511555.1 Alcaligenaceae bacterium
CGAAGATGGTCATAGCTTATCTGAGTTGCTTGGGATCCTGACTGTTAAAGGTATTAAAATTCGGGATTTAATTTCACAGAAAAGCAGTCTGGAAGAAATTTTTGTGTCACTCTTAGCAAATCTTGACTCTGTAAAAGAAGAAGCTAAAGCAATAGAGTCAAGGGAGTAAAATCATGAATTTTTTAGCAATTAAAGCTATTTATCGTTTTGAAATGGCACGTGCCTTGCGAACAGTTTGGCAGAGTGTCCTATCGCCGGTTATCAGTACTTCTTTGTACTTTATTGTGTTTGGTGCGGCGATGGGTTCGCGCATCGGTGAAATTTCTAATGTTAGCTATGGAGCATTTATTGTTCCCGGCCTATTAATGATGTCCTTACTTGGGCAGAGTGTCAGTAATGCCTCCTTTGGCATTTATATGCCGCGCTGGAATGGTTCTATCTATGAGGTATTGTCAGCTCCTGTCAATGCGATTGAAATTATTCTTGGTTATGTAGGGGCGGCTGCAAGCAAAAGTATCATTTTGGCTATTTTGATTTTAATCACGGCCAGAGTGTTTGTAGATTATGAGATTCAGCATCCTGTATGGATGGTGGCCTTTTTATTGCTAACCACCATCAGTTTCAGCATGTTTGGTTTTATTATTGGTTTATGGGCGGATAGTTTTGAGAAGCTGCAAGTCATTCCAATGATGATTTTAACTCCATTGACTTTCTTGGGTGGTGCTTTTTATTCAATTGATATGTTGCCAGGTGTCTGGAAGAATATCGCCTTATTAAACCCAGTGGTTTATTTGGTTAGTGGTTTCCGCTGGAGCTTTTATGGTGTTTCTGATGTCAATCATCTGGTGAGTATGGGGATTATTTTAACGGTGCTTGCTGTCTGTGTAGTACTTGTCACCATTATTTTTAAAACAGGCTATAAGCTAAGACCATAGAGATTTCTTACGATTAAACTAGTAAAAAGGCGACCTGAGAAGAGTTTCTACAGGCCGCCTTTATTTTATTCGAAATTAAACTTATTTAATTTCTTCTTCCTTGCGCAAATGAGGGAATAGCAAGACGTCGCGGATGCTGGCGCTATCAGTCAAGAGCATCATCAGACGGTCAATACCAATACCACAGCCACCTGTCGGCGGCATACCGTATTCTAGTGCACGAATATAATCGGCATCGTAGAACATGGCTTCTTCATCACCAGCGTCTTTCGCTTCAACTTGTGCCAAAAAGCGTTGTGCCTGGTCTTCAGGATCATTTAACTCAGAGAAGCCGTTAGCTATTTCGCGACCTGTAATAAAGAGCTCAAAACGTTCCGTGATTTCAGGATTGTCATCTGAAGCACGAGAAAGTGGTGAAACTTCAGCCGGATAATCGATGATAAAGGTTGGGTTCCATAATTTGCTTTCTGCCGTTTCTTCAAACAGCGCTAATTGCAAGGCACCTAAACCGGCACGAGCCAAGACTGGACCATCGGCCTCAGTACCAAGGAATTTTCTTAATTGATCGCGAACAAAGGCTTCGTCCTGGAGTTGTTCTTCAGTGTACTCAGGAGCATACTTAACAATTGCTTCAACAATGGTCAAACGATCAAAAGGCTTGGATAAATCCAGTTCCTGACCTTGGTACTCTAGAACTTGAGTGCCTAGTGTGCGTTGGGCTATCTCACGAAGAATTTCTTCAGTGAATTCCATCAACCAAGTGTAATCACGATAGGCTGCGTAGAATTCCATCATGGTGAATTCTGGGTTGTGGCGCGGGCTAACTCCTTCGTTACGGAAGTTTCTATTAACCTCGTAGACACGATCAAAGCCGCCAACAATTAAACGCTTTAGGTATAACTCAGGGGCAATGCGGAGGTACATATCCATGTCCAAGGCATTGTGATGAGTGATAAAAGGTTTGGCCGCAGCGCCCCCGGGAATCGGTTGAAGCATCGGCGTTTCGACTTCCATAAAGCTATTTTCAGTCATGATGTCGCGCAAAGCCGTCATGGCTTTACTACGAATCTGAAAGGTATTGCGCGTTTGTTCATTCATGATTAAATCAACGTAGCGCTGGCGATAACGCATTTCCTGATCGGATAAGCCGTGGAATTTATCAGGCAGAGGGCGTAGAGACTTGGAAATCAGGCGTAAGGAATTTGCATGAATTGAGAGCTCGCCGCGATTTGTTTTAAATACGCGACCCTCGACGGCCAAGATATCACCGATATCCATGTGTTTGAATTCTTCGTAAACCTCTTCGCCGATATTCTTCTTGTCCAGATAAACTTGAATACGACCAGTGCTGTCTTGTAGAGTTGCAAAGCTTGCCTTACCCATCACGCGCTTAAGCATCATGCGGCCGGCGATTTTAGCAGGATTTTCTTGAGGGTCCAAGGTCTCTTTGTCTAACTCCCCATACTTGCTGTGCAAATCAGCAGCAAAATCCTCTGGTACAAAATCATTAGGATAGGCCTGACCCTTTGAACGGATTTGGGCTAATTTATTACGACGCTCTGCGATTAAATGGTTCTCATCAATGGCAACTTCAGTTTCAGCAACTGAGTTATTTTCTTTTTCTGACATAATTAAATTCCTTGTTTTAAACTGGCCTCAATAAAGATATCTAAATCTCCATCCAGTACTTTTTGTGTATTTGAAACCTCGACGCCAGTGCGTAAGTCCTTAATACGGCTTTGATCCAAAACGTAAGAACGTATCTGATTGCCCCAGCCTACATCACTCTTGGCATCTTCCTGTGCCTGTAATTCGCTTTCACGCTTACGCATTTCATATTCGTAAAGTTTAGAACGTAGCA
Source organism: Alcaligenaceae bacterium (assembly GCA_012511555.1). Classification (GTDB taxonomy): domain Bacteria; phylum Pseudomonadota; class Gammaproteobacteria; order Burkholderiales; family Burkholderiaceae_B; genus Oligella. The sequence goes on from JAAZFX010000052.1 coordinate 2,797, forward strand.
TGGACATCGCTTCAGCCTTGTTGCGGTGCTGTGAGCGGTCGTTTTGGCACTGCACCACGATACCGGTCGGATTGTGTGTAATACGAATGGCAGAGTCAGTTTTGTTGACGTGCTGACCACCGGCACCACTGGCACGGAATGTATCAATACGGATATCGGCAGGATTGATCTCGACCTCGATGGAGTCATCAATTTCCGGATAAACATAGATACTGGCAAAGGAAGTATGGCGACCTTGAGCAGAGTCGAAGGGGCTTTTACGTACTAAGCGATGGACCCCGGATTCGGTTCTTAAAAAGCCATAGGCGTATTCGCCTTCGATTTTGAGGGTTGCCGATTTAATCCCCGCAACGTCACCATCAGACTCCTCTAGAATCTCGGCTTTGAAGCCTTTGTCTTCACAATATCGCAGGTATTGGCGCAATAACATAGAGGCCCAGTCTTGTGCCTCGGTACCGCCGGCACCAGCTTGTATATCCAGGAAGCAATTGAGGGGGTCAGCAGGATTCGAGAACATACGTCTAAACTCAAAATCCTCTATCACTTTGCTGTATTGATGAACACTGGCCTCTAGTGCAGCGAAAGCAGCTTCATCATTTTCATCAATAATCAGTTCAAGTAGCTCTTGGCTATCTTGTAAGTCATTTTTGAGCTTGTCCAAGACCAGAACTACGTCATCCAGGCTCTTTTTTTCTTTGCTAATTGCCTGTGCTTGCTCCGGATTATTCCAGAGGTCCGGATTCTCGAGTTCTAAATTGACGACTTGTAAGCGGTGCCACTTACCGTCGTAGTCAAAGATACCCCCTTAGGCCATCTTCACGCTCAATAAGATCGTCAATCTCAGCAGCCAAACTATTTTGTTTTTCGGCTTCCATGAATTATTCCTTTATGTTTAAAATATACAATATGCTTCAAACCCTGTATTTTACAGGGTTTTATCGTGTTTTGGGTAAAAAGTAAAGCGCTTTGTCTTAAGGGCTGGGTGTTGTCGAGATATTGCGATATGCACCGCCAACCGTTCCTACCATTTCATCAAGCGCACCGCGAGGATTGGGGTGGGCGCAAGAGGTGAGGAGGACTGAAGTCGCAATCAGAGCCAGTAGAAAAGTTTTATTCATCAGTTTATTTGGGCTTTTTATAAGTCGTCTTGAGTAGGGTCAAAAGCCTCTGCATGTCGTACCAAGAATTGTACATTGACCTGGCCATTCCATTCATTAACTTTGAGCTCATAAACAATACGGGCCATATCGGCTAGAGGTTCATTATGATTAAACCAGATAGCATCATAAATGACCTGATCCTTTTCTAACTGTAACTTTAGGTGTTTATCCTTGAGAATACGCTGTGATCGTATTAGAAAGACATCACTAAAAGTCGGTGGAGGGAAGCCTGCGCCCCAAACTTGTTCTTCCAATAGGTTGGCAGTCCGGGCAGTAGCGTAGCTATTTGGTAAAGAACCATCAGTTTCAATAACCGAATCAAAACTGCTTTGGCCGGTCATCGCAACGATCGCATCATGCAAAGCCTTTTTAAACTTGTCCAAACCGTCTTTATGAAGACTTAAGCCGGCAGCCATGGCATGACCGCCAAACTTTAGAATTAAGTCGGGATGACGTTTTGATACTAAATCCAAGGCATCACGCAGGTGCACATCGGGCACCGAGCGGCCAGAACCCCGGATTTCGCCATTATCACCCGGAGCAAAGGCAAAGACCGGGCGCCAGAACTTTTCTTTGAGACGCGACGCGACAATGCCTACAACGCCTTGATGCCAATCGTCTTCATACACACAGATAGAAGCTAATGGTTGCGGGTTTTGCTCTTCTTCGGTAGCTAAAAACTCTAAAGCCTGTTCGCTCATTTCATGCTCGATATGGCGACGTTGCTGATTGATTTTGTCAAGTTCTTCAGCTAATTGCATGGCTTCGTCTTCATCATCGGTAATTAAACAGCGGATACCAATGCTCATATCAGCTAAACGACCAGCAGCATTGATTCTGGGACCAATTCTAAAGCCTAAATCACTGGTACTGGCTGTCTTGTAGTCGGTGCCCGAAACATGGAAAAGGGCGCGTATACCCGGGCGCATAAAGCCCTTACGCATACGCTCAAGACCACGAGTGACCAGGATGCGATTATTAGCATCAAGCTTAACGACATCAGCTACTGTACCTAAAGCGACTAAATCTGCGAGCGCATCTAAACGCGGTTGATTGCTATCATCAAAATGACCACGCTGCTTAAATTCAGCTCTTAAGGCCATCAGTAGGTAGTAGATAACTCCTACACCGGCAAGATTTTTTGATGGAAAATCACAGTCCACTTTATTTGGATTAACAATAGCAAGCGCATCAGGCAGCTCATCTCCGGGAAGGTGGTGGTCGGTAACAATTACCTCAATACCGTGCTTTCTAGCGTAATCAACACCTGTTACACTGGCTATACCATTATCCACAGTCACAATCAAATCAGGACGCTGTTCATAGCGCTGCAGGATGATGTCTATCACCTCAGGCGACAAACCATAACCCGTCTCAAAACGGTTAGGCACCATAAAATCAACATCAGCGCCCATGGCTCTAAGGCCACAAATAGCCACTGCACATGCTGTAGCACCATCGCAGTCATAATCTGCGACAATTAAAATTCTTTTGTGTTGTTCAATGGCATCTGCTAATAATATCGCTGCTTGTTTGTTGTCACTAAGTTGAGTGGGGTGAATGAGTCGCCCCCAGCGGTAATCTGTTTGTTCTGTAACTTCTACGCCTCTAGTGGCAAATAAACGCGCTAATAAGGGGTGAATACCATTATCTTCGAGATGTTGAGAAACTTCGGGTTTCGCTTGACGTTGTTTGATTATGACTGATGCCACCATGATTTCCAATCAGTAGAGTGTTTAAAACGAGTTAGTGTGCGTTCCCAGAAACTGAGTGCTTCTAATTTAATTAACTGATCATAGCCAGCTAACAAGAAGCTATTGTTTTTAGAAGACTTTTGTATATCGCCACGGAAAAGAATATTGCCTTCGGGCTCTGTTGAATCCTCACTCGGCTTGAGGCTTGAAAATGGATTTTTAGCCCTCGCAATAGCCTCAGCCCGTGCTTGATGGTATTGAGAACCTTGAATAGTTTGAATATCTTTTTCGAGTTGAGGAAGCAGTTGTAACCAGCGACCCCAGTCCTCATTGCGGTAGGCGTTTTCAAGGGTACTAATAATGGCATAAGGATAGGTCGGCTTAGTTTGTATCTGCTTAGGATGAGCACCACCATAAATCCATGCGCTATTAATTTCTTTGAGGCCTTGGCTTTTGCGCTCTAGATTAACCGGATGCTCATGCCAGAGCATCTGGATCTCGTTGAGGAATTGACGCAAGCCTTTATTGTGATCTTCTTTAGGCCAATGGTCGTGCAGTTCACGATAAGATAAAAGATTGGATGAGGCAATGCTGCCGGCAAAGGACTGTGGCAGGGCCAAGACCCAATGGTCAGATTTAATAGCAATTAATTTAATTCTTTTTTCAGCAAATAAATATTTGACTGCTTCAAATAATGCTAAGCTTTGCTCTTTAGTTATCTGCAGTTGCGCACTAGGGAACAAGCGCGTACTTTGAAAGTCTACATGTATGTTGCAAAGTGCTAAAGTAAAGATACCGTGATTATCATCCAGTTCTTCTTTTTGATAATCAAGCGCAGGTAGGGCATCAACATAGCGTTGGCCGGCGGTGGGGCTAAACTCTTGTTGTTGCACTTGATAGTACTCAGCAGGCGTACAGCCAATGAGATCGCTATCTAACTGATGTAGGGTGGCTTTGTGCTGTTGTAGCCGCTTTATAAAGGCGGAGTCTTGAGGAATCTCTTTAGCTAGAGCCTCAGCAACGCGCTTGGGTGGCAGTGCACCGGTAATAATAATTTCCATCGTAATATTGTAATAGTTAACGCAGTATAAAGGTTTAAAGTGTTCAAAACACCTTATGAATTTTGGATTGGTATTCGCTACGCCGGTCTAACTCGATCACGTGGTAGGGGCAAGCGCCGTGATGGCTTTGTCTCCTTTGTGGCAGGTAGCTCAATGGCAGGTATTGCACTAGGTGTGGCTGCTCTGATTGTCGTGATGTCGGTGATGAACGGCTTTCAGGTTCAAGTCCGTGACCGCATGTTATCAGTTATTCCTCATATTCAGGTATTTCAGGCGGATACTGACGCAGTCAGTGGGCTCGAAAGGTGGCAGGAAATTGCCAACCAAGCCCAAGAAAATCCTAATGTTATCGGGGCTTCTGCCTTCGTATCTTCCAGTGGCATGTTAAGCCGTAGCGATGTACTGCGCGGTGTCGAAATTCGCGGTATCGATCCGCTCAATGAGCATCAAGTTTCAGAGCTGCCACAACAAATGCTCCACGGTGATCTTGATAGTTTACAAAAGGGCAGTTTTAATATCGTTTTAGGACGTTACTTAGCAAATATGCTCGGTGCCTATGTGGGTGACACGGTGATTTTAATGGCCCCTCAAGGTTCAGTCAATCCATCCGGTTTCTCACCAAGAATGCGCCAGTTTACCGTGTCCGGTATTTTTTCTTCAGATCATTATGAATATGACTCCTCAATGGCCTTTGTTAGTGTCGGTGACGCTGCGGCGCTGTTTAGAGATAAGGGACTTGCTGGCGCTCGTCTAAGAATCAAGGATATGCTGGATGCTCAAGAAGTAGCACAACAGCTGACTCTCTCCATGCCACCCGGCTTATTAGTTAGAGATTGGACTCAAGATAATCGGACTTGGTTTGCTGCTGTAAAGGCAGAGAAACGTATGATGTTTTTGATTTTGAGCTTAATTGTCGCTGTAGCGGCATTTAATTTGTTGTCATCTCTTGTAATGGCGGTGAAAGACAAGCAATCTGATATTGCGATTTTGCGTACCTTAGGTGTCAGTCCGTTTTCAATTGCCAAAATTTTCTTGGTACAAGGTTCATTAATTGGCATTATCGGTACCTTATTAGGTGTCGGTCTGGGTTGTTTGGTTGCCTATAATATTGATGTTATTATTCCTGCCATAGAGAGTCTATTTGGGATACATTTTTTAGATCCAAGTATTTACTTTATTAGCCAGCTACCTTCTGTTCCTGTGCCTGAGGATATTGTGATTGTTGCAGTGGTTTCTTTGGCTTTATCATTATTAGCAACACTTTACCCAAGTATTCGTGCATCACGATTACAACCGGCGGAGGTATTACGTCATGACTAATACAGTAAATAATCAGCAAGTGATAGTTGCCCGTGATATCACTAAGGTTTACCATGATGGTACGGATGATCTGCAGATTCTGAGTGGTGTCAATATTTCTGTTGATTTGGGTGAGATGTTGGCTATCGTTGGCGCCTCCGGCTCGGGTAAGAGTACCTTATTGCATATTCTAGGCTTGCTGGATGAGGCTACCTCCGGTGAGGTCTTGGTAGATGGTCAATCCAGCCTTAATCTCTCAGAAAAAGAGCGCAGTTTTATCCGCAACAGAAAGCTTGGTTTTGTTTATCAATTTCACCATCTGCTGCCTGAGTTTTCAGCTTTAGACAATGTGGCAATGCCATTGATTGTCCGTCGAGTGTCACGCAAAGATGCACGCGCGCAGGCGGCTGAGGTCTTGGAAAAAGTGGGTTTGGCAGAGCGCATGATTCATAATCCCAGTCAACTGTCTGGTGGTGAGAGACAGCGTGTTGCCTTAGCTCGTGCCCTAGTTACTAAGCCGTTATGCCTTTTAGCGGATGAGCCTACGGGAAATCTTGATAGCAAAACAGCGGCTAATATGTTTGAATTATTAGTCAAGATACGCCAAGATTTTAATACCGCCTTTATTATTGTCACTCATGATCAGAAACTGGCTAATTTAGCCGATCGTCAGTTAATTATGGAGCGCGGAATTTTATCAACAGGCCAATAAGGACTTAATTAAAGGTTGTTATGCGATGCTTATCGATAGTCATTGTCATTTAGATGCCGCTGAGTTTAACGCCAACCGCACAGAGGTCATAGCGGCAGCGCAGTCAGCCGGCGTCAGAGCGATTGTAATACCAGCTGTTGATGCGCATAATTTTGTAACGGTACGAGATTTAGCGCATCAGTTTGATGGTGGCTTTTATGCTTTGGGTATTCATCCCATGTATGTGCATAGTAGTGAGGACGAGGATTTAGATCGCTTGGCTGAGTCTATTGAAGAGGCGATGAGTGATCCGCGTTTTGTGGCGATAGGTGAAATAGGCCTGGACTTCTTTGTTAAAGAAATTGCCTCAGGTGAAGCACGAGAAAAGCAAGAGCATTTCTTTAATGAGCAACTTAAATTAGCTCGCCGCTTCGAGCTTCCCGTGATTTTACACGTACGTCGATCTCAAGATATTGTTTTAAAATATCTGCGCCGCCATGAAGGTTTAAGTGGCATTGCCCATGCCTTTAATGGCAGTGAGCAGCAAGCAGACAAGTTTATTGGATTGGGCTTTTTATTGGGTATGGGTGGGGCGATGACCTTTGATAGAGCCAAACAAATCCGTCGACATGCCATTAAATATGACCTAAAGCACTACGCCTTAGAAACTGATTCGCCTGATATGGCGCCGAGTTGGTTAGATGCTGATTCTATTCCCAATACACCAGCTCAGATCGCCAGGATTGCGGAGGTTTTTGCTGAGTTAAGAGGGCAGAGCTTGGCAGAGATTCAAAATAAAACCGGGGAAAACGTCTTAAACGCCTTCCCCAGAATGAAGCAATTTATCAATCTTAATGATTAATTAGTACATGTGCAAGCCGCCGTTAATGGCGATATTAGCACCTGTGATAAAAGCAGCACTTTCAGAGCACATATAAGCGACTAACTCACCAATTTCTTCAGGTTTACCTAAGCGACCCATTGGGATTTGAGGAACAATTTGTTGTTCAACAATCTCTTGCGGCATGGCAGCAACCATCTCAGTCATGATGTAGCCTGGAGAAACCGTATTAACAGTAATACCCTTGGAGGCAAACTCTAAAGCCAAGCTCTTGGTAAAGCCATACATGCCCGATTTAGAGGCGGAGTAGTTGGCCTGACCAAATTGACCCTTGCTGCCATTGACCGAAGAGATGGTTACGATACGACCCCAGCCACTCTCAAGCATATCTTCAATGACTTGCTTGGTAACATTAAATACTGAGTCTAAGTTAGTGCGTAAAACATCATCCCACTGCTCTTGAGACATCTTGCGGAATGAGCGATCTTTAGTGATGCCGGCGTTGTTGACTAACATATCAATTTTAAAACCATCAGCATGAATTTGTTCGATCATTTTTTGGCAAGATTCGAAGCTGGCAACGTCTACCGGGTAAGCTTTGAAGTCATAGCCTTGCTCTTTTTGTCTCGCTAACCATTCATCCGGGTTATCAGCTACGTAGTAGGCTACTAATACCTGATGACCGCGATCGGCAAGTGAATGAGCAATAGCTGTACCTAGACCACCGATTCCGCCGGTAACTAGAGCGGTTTTTTTGCTTTCTGAAATCAAAGTTTTCTCCTGTAGAAATTACGGATTTCTGTTAAATACTTTAATATAATACTAATTATAACAAGAAGTTGTGAAGGATATATTGCAATGCATCAACTATCTTGTTCTAAACAGGGTATGAATTGACCAGTAGCAGGATCTCTGAAATACAGGACTCCACTGGCGATACCAAAATAGGCGCCGTGCAGATATAAATCGCCATTATCCACGCGTTCTTTGACACCTGGGAAGGTGAGTAAGTTTTTAAGGCTATGTTCAACGGTACCCATTTCAATTTGTCGTATCCAGGAGCTGAATTCTTCTGCAGACTCCGGTCTTGGACCTGCTTTTTTGACGACAGGTTCGATTTGAGACATCCATTTACCAATAAAATCGCTTTTGCTTAGTGGTGCGATTTGATCTGCATAGGCACGTACACCGCCACAGCTGGCGTGACCTAAAACGACAATATGACGGACTCTTAAGGCATTGTTGGCATACTCAATCGCTGCAGAAGTACCATGAAGCGAACCGGCAGTATCTGATTTGTCGCTTTCATCGGGTGGTACTAAATTAGCAATATTCCTTACCACAAAGATCTCGCCGGGACCAGCATCAAAAATAATTTCAGGAGCAACGCGTGAGTCGCCACAGCTGATAACCATTACTTCCGGAAGTTGGCCACGTTCGCCTAGTTGCTTATAAAGATGGCGCTCTTTTTCCATACGACCGTTAAGGAAGTTGTTATAGCCATTGAGTAATCGTTGAGGAAACATAATTATTATTTTCTAAAGTTAAAACCCCTACATTTTACACCGCAGCTCGAGATTACTCATGTCAATTATCTTAATGCATGGACAAAAAGCACACATAAGGAATTTTTTTGACATATTTCCTATAACTTACTCTTATGACGTTAGGCGAGTTAAGCGATGGGTCTCTGGTTTTTTCTTTGTATATCTGCGATAGGAGGGATTGCTTGTTTGCAGCAATTACCTGCGTTGCCGAGCTTTTCACACTTATTGCTCTTGCAATCAATGTGTTTTGTTATTTTGTTGTTTTTATATAAAAGTCATCAACTGTCAGCTAGAAAAAAATGGATTTTTATCTTCAGTTGTTTTTTTGTCTTTTTATTAGCACTGAGTTATGGGACTTGGCGTGCCCAGCTTAGATTGGCAGATGGTTTAGACTTGCAGCATGATGATCGCGTCAGCAGACTTGTGGTGGAGGTAAGTGATTTAGTAGATTATGGGGATAATTATCTGCAGTTTGATGCGCGAGTGATCAGCTCTAAGCCATCTGTGGGAATTCCCACAAGAGTCCGCATCCGTTGGTCTTTTGGAGCATTTGTCGGACCGTATCAACAAGCGCCCCCTCTGAAAGAGCCGATGCCGGAGATTAAGCCTGGCGAGATATGGGAGCTGTCAGTGCTATTACGGCGACCTTATGGGGCGTTTAATCCCGGGCAAGGCAATATTTTAAGCTATCGTTTCGCTAGTAATCATCGAGCGGTGGCTACGGTCAAAGGTAGTCCGAAGCGCATAGCTGAGAAAGGGGAGTGGCGTTGGTCCATTCAAATCGCAAGGCTGAGGCATCATATTCGTGCCAAACTAAGTCACTATGTAGAGGATAAGCGCTACGGTGCAGTCATTATTGCTTTAGTGATGGGTGATCAGGCCGGCATTTCTCAAGAGGATTGGGTTTTATTTAATCGTAGTGGCTTAACGCATTTAGTTTCTATTAGCGGCAGTCATATTACGATGCTGAGTTCTTTAGCAAGTTTGCTGTGCTTTGTGCTGTGGAGACGCTTTA
>JAAZFX010000259.1 GCA_012511555.1 Alcaligenaceae bacterium
AAAATACTAAATACCGCAACCTCTTTTGATGTGAGTTGGGCAATATCTAGTATTTAACCATAGGCTTACATAAATTAAAAATACATAATCCTTAGATTGTTATAACTTTTTGAAATATAGAATTAGTTTTTTATAACTCAAATAAAAATGACCCTGAAGCAATTAAACCTCAGAGCCATCTATGTCTTAAAAGAGATGAATACTAATGATTAGTCTTCAGCAGCTTCCTCAACCTCAGGGCGATCTGTTAGCTCCATGTAAGCTACAGGAGCGTTATCACCTTGACGGAAACCCATTTTCAAAATACGAGTATAACCACCGTTACGATCTTGAAAACGAGGACCTAGTTCGTTGAATAGCTTGGTCACTGCATCACGATCGCGTAAGCGAGCAAATGCTAAACGACGGTTAGCTACAGTAGGATTCTTAGCTAAAGTAATTAACGGCTCGAATACACGGCGTAATTCTTTTGCTTTAGGAAGCGTAGTTTTGATCGCTTCGTGCTCAATTAATGAAACAGACATGTTGCGGAACATGGCTAAACGGTGAGCTGAAGTACGATTTAATTTACGTAAGCCTGAACGGTGACGCATAATAATTTCCTTGAAATAAATCTAATTAATAGCTTGAGTGCTCCAATAAAAGCACTAAAACTTGCTAAACCGGTTCTTCTATCTGTGAAACACAGCGGACCGGGTTGGTATAACAATATATTCGCAATAAAGCGAATTGCGTATTTTACAACAAAGAGCGAAATAAATAAATTTAAATCACTCTTCGTCGCAAAAAATTATGGACGCTCTAAACCAATTGGAGGCCAGTTTTCTAATTTTTGACCTAAAGTCAAGCCACGAGCTGCCAGCACTTCTTTGATCTCGTTAAGAGACTTACGACCCAAGTTAGGTGTCTTAAGAAGTTCATTTTCAGTGCGCTGGATTAAATCACCAATGTAGTAAATGCTCTCAGCTTTCAAGCAGTTAGCAGAACGTACAGTCAACTCTAATTCATCTACAGGGCGTAGTAACACAGGGTCAATTTGTGGGGTGCCACGTGCAGGTGCTTCAATTTCTTGAGGATCGCTTTCTAAAGCAGCGAACACGGAAATTTGATCCATCAGGATACGAGCTGCTTCGCGGACTGCCTCTTCTGCAGAAACAACACCATTAGTCTCAATATCTAACACTAATTTGTCCAAGTCAGTACGTTGCTCAACACGTGCGTTTTCAACTTCATAGCTGACACGACGAATTGGACTATAAGAAGCATCTAGAACAATACGACCTAAGGTATGCTGACGATCTTCTTTTAATGTGCGAACGTTACCAGGCACATAGCCACGACCTTTTTCAACCTTAATTTGCATTTTTAACTCAGCTTTTTCAGTTAAGGTTGCAATTAAGTGATCAGGGTTTAAAATTTCAACGTCGTGAGGCAACTCAATATCAGCTGCAGTTACAACGCCTTCACCGCTTTTGTTAAGTGTTAAAGTAACTTCTTCGCGGTCAAGTAATTTGAAAATTACGCCTTTTAGGTTTAATAAGATATCAACGACATCTTCACCAACGCCAGGGATAGTAGAGTATTCATGCACTACGCCTTCGATTTGCACCTCAGTAACTGCACTACCAGTCATTGATGACAATAAAATACGACGTAAAGCATTACCTAAAGTATGACCAAAACCGCGTTCAAACGGTTCCATAATTACTTTGGCTTTGAACTCTGATTCAGCTTTAACCTCGATAGAACGAGGCTTTAAAAATGGTTGAGCCATTAACAATATTCCTTTTCAATACCCTCGGCTCGTTACACCGATAAGGCTGATGGATAATAAAATACAGCTAGAAGAGGAGAACCCTCAAGTGAAGAGAATCTTCAGCGTCATTGTAAAAAAACAATCTATTTACAAAGACTAATACAGCACGAAAAAAAGCTTCGTGCTGTATTTAAGACATATTAACGAGAGTACAACTCAACTACGAGTGACTCATCAATATCTTGAGCTACGTCTGTGCGCTCAGGAGCTTGTTTAAAAGTACCTGAGAATTTAGCACTATCCATCTCAATCCACTGAGGTAGACCAATGCCCGCAGCCAATTCCATTGACTCTTTAATACGCAATTGTTTTTGTGATTTTTCACGTACAGAAATCACATCGCCTGCGCTAATCAACATAGATGGAATGTCGGCTTTACGACCATTTAACTCAATCGCACCGTGAGCAACCAATTGACGTGCTTCTGCGCGAGTAGAGCCAAAGCCCATGCGATACACAACGTTATCTAAACGTGATTCAAGCAACTGAATCAAAGTCTCACCAGTGTTACCACGGCGGCGTTCAGCTTCAACGAAGTATCTACGGAATTGCTTTTCAAGAATGCCGTACATGCGCTTAAGTTTTTGTTTTTCGCGTAACTGTACACCATAGTCAGAAGTACGAGCACCTGAAGTGCGACCATGCTGACCTGGTTTAGAATCGAATTTACACTTAGAATCGATTGGGCGACGAGCGCTCTTTAACGATAAATCGATACCTTCACGACGTGAAAGTTTACATTTTGGACCAGTATAACGTGCCATTTTTTTCCCTTAAAACTGAATTAGATGCGACGGCGTTTTGGCGGACGGCAACCGTTGTGGGGAAGTGGTGTAACGTC
>JAAZFX010000053.1 GCA_012511555.1 Alcaligenaceae bacterium
AAGATATTCGCATAAGATGCGTCAACTCGCTGTGCACTAAAGGTACCTACAAACAATGAAATAGCATATAGCGCAAGTATCGTATAGGCACGCTTATTCCAGCGCTTGGCTTTGCCTACGTTGCTTGTCTCAGTCATAAGAATGTTTCACTTCAAATTTAAGGGGGTTTATTTCTAATAATACGGTTTTTGTAAGCTTAGACAGTGTCTTTTTCATACACTACCATTATGATTTACTAAGTAAAAAAAGCAAATGTTTCGTCCAATTCTGCAAATCGGCGTGATTTTAATTGCGCTAGTTGGTTGCCAACAACTTCTTCAAAATACAACTTTATCAGAAAGTGCTACCTCCGGCGTTAGTGCTATTGCACCCACTGAACAAATCATCGGGCGCGTGGTCCGGGTGATTGATGGTGATACGATCACAGTGCTTGATGCAACAAACACAGAACACCGTATTAGACTTGCGCAAATCGACGCACCTGAAACTAAACAAGCTTATTCCAATGTCTCTAAAAATGCCTTATCGTCGCTTATTGCTAATAAAGAAGTAACGGTAAAAATTAATGGCATTGATCGTTATAAGCGAGTCTTGGGTGAGATTTTTATTGCGGATCAACATGTTAATCTTTATATGGTGCGAAATGGCTTTGCGTGGGCTTATACTACTTACGTCACCGATAAACATTATTTTGAGGCTCAAGAGCTTGCGAAAAAAGAACGACAAGGGCTTTGGGCCGATCCTCATGCCGTGGCACCTTGGGATTTTCGTCGTCAGCAGCGCGAGAAGCGTCAGTAACAACAAAAGGTAGCTATGGCAAAGTCCAAATCAAAACATCCTTTTATCATTATTTTATTTGCGATTATAGTTGCGGCTGCAGCCTACTTTGTTTTTTCTAAAAGCACGTCAAATAAAGTAGAAAAAGAGCTGGAACAGTGGTTAGCGCAAAATAGTCTTCATGAAAATCTCAGCTGGGAGACGTTAGAAACTAGTCCTAAAGCGGTCGCCAAGTTGGGACAAGTAAAGATTTATGATGATGCACTGACGCTCTTATTAACTGCTGAAGAGTTAAGCATTAATCATTACAAAGAAAATGCTGATGTGCTTGAAGTGGATTTAGAGGCCAAGAAGCTAATCGATGTTGAGGCCAGGATTTTTCAAAGGCAGCTAAGCAGGTATTTTGCTGATGCTAATCTTGAAGCACCTGAGGCTATTGATTTGTCCTGGAAAATGGCATTGAATAAGCAGTTGCAAAGCGCCTTTTTTAATCCCGTGATTGAATTACCGGAGTTTATGCGCTTAGGGCTTCAATTAAATACGGATAGTCCGGAAATTTATCAACAATTTGTTGCCTTATTAAATGATGTTGATGGTTTTGAAAAATATGGTGTTTTTAATTTAATTCCGCATGCGGGTAGTGTGAAATTAAAGCAAGTGGTCCTGGATATTGAGGATTTAGGCGGCATGTCGCAGCTCCAAGAGTCGCTTAAACAATCCATGCTGCTTGGTGAATCTACTCCTGAATTTGATCAAGAAAGAGAGGCGCTTTGGCAGAACCGCTTAGCAGAATCCAGGATGGATTGCCTGCACGATGGTTCTTTAGCTGTGATACTTCAAAACCACCAACAAGCATGCGAGAGTTTAATTGATTTTATGGGTGCTAAAAAATCAGCTATTCAATTGAAAATCACGGCCACTAAAGCCATTAGCTTAGAAGAAGTGATGCTCGCCGGCATGATGGGACTGAG
>JAAZFX010000254.1 GCA_012511555.1 Alcaligenaceae bacterium
AAAGGTAAGTTCGAACGTACCAAACCACACGTAAACGTTGGTACTATCGGTCACGTTGACCACGGTAAAACCACTTTAACAGCAGCTATTTGTACTGTACTTGCTAAAGAGTACGGTGGTGATGCTCGCGACTACGCACAAATTGACGCGGCTCCAGAAGAAAAAGCACGTGGTATTACCATTTCTACGTCTCACGTAGAGTACGAAACCCCTAACCGTCACTACGCACACGTTGACTGCCCAGGTCACGCGGACTATGTTAAAAACATGATTACCGGTGCGGCACAGATGGACGGCGCGATTTTAGTTTGTTCAGCTGCTGATGGTCCTATGCCTCAGACGCGTGAGCACATCCTGTTATCACGTCAGGTAGGTGTTCCTTACATCGTCGTGTTCTTAAACAAAGCTGACTTAGTTGATGACGAAGAGTTAATCGAGTTAGTTGAGATGGAAGTTCGTGAGCTATTAAGCATGTACGATTTCCCGGGTGACGATACGCCAATTATCAAGGGTTCTGCTCGTTTAGCCTTAGAAGGCGATGAGGGTCCTTTAGGTAAGCAAGCGGTTCTTCAGTTAGCAGAAGCGTTAGACACTTACATCCCAACACCTGAGCGTGCGGTGGATGGTGCTTTCCTCATGCCGGTTGAGGACGTGTTCTCAATTTCTGGTCGCGGTACGGTAGTGACTGGTCGTATTGAGCGCGGTATTGTTAAGGTCGGTGAAGAGATCGAGATCGTTGGTGTTCGCGAAACTCAGAAGAGTATTTGTACTGGCGTTGAGATGTTCCGCAAGTTATTAGACCAAGGTGAAGCGGGCGATAACGTAGGTATCTTACTACGTGGTACGAAGCGTGAAGACGTTGAGCGTGGTCAAGTATTAGCCAAACCAGGTTCAATCAACCCACACACCAAGTTTTCAGCAGAAGTGTATATTTTATCAAAAGAAGAAGGCGGTCGTCACACACCATTCTTCCAAGGTTACCGTCCACAGTTCTACTTCCGTACAACGGACGTAACGGGTACGATCACATTACCTGCTGATAAAGAAATGGTACTTCCTGGTGATAACGTGTCAATGGACGTTGAGTTAATTGCACCTATCGCCATGCAGGAAGGTCTACGCTTCGCAATTCGCGAAGGTGGTCGTACCGTAGGTGCTGGTGTTGTTGCTAAAATCGAAGCCTAATTAGCAAAAATTATGCTTTGTGACCAGTCGGCTTAGCTGACTGGTTTTATGGGTAGCACTTGATATTGTTAAAATTAGAGTGCTACCAATTTATTTTTATGTTCTTTATATTGTTCTTTTAGGATTAACAGATATGAAAAGCCAAAGAATTCGCATTCGCTTGAAAGCGTTTGACTACAAATTAATCGACCAGTCTGCTGCTGAAATTGTTGAAACAGCTAAACGTACTGGTGCTGTTGTACGTGGTCCAGTACCTCTACCAACGCGCATCAAGAAGTTTGACGTATTACGTTCTCCTCACGTGAATAACTCTTCGCGTGACCAGTTCGAGATTCGTACTCACCAACGCTTAATGGACATTGTTGATCCTACTGATAAAACAGTTGACGCTCTTATGCGTTTAGACTTACCTGCAGGTGTTGACGTAGAAATCGCTCTACAGTAATTCTGCTTAAGTCGTCTTAAGACAAAATTAAAGCCATCACTTCTTGTTTGAGTGATGGCTTTTTTAATAAATCATCGCTTAGGCTAAAGAC
>JAAZFX010000054.1 GCA_012511555.1 Alcaligenaceae bacterium
GGTGCGATTGGGCTGCACCAATCGTATTAACTCTGATAGTCTGCATTTGTTCTCTCCTGACATAAACAAAACATCAGTGTTGCCTATGTCAGATAGAATAAATACATGTATTCATCGGACACTTACATTAGTCCTAATAAATTGAGTTAAATTCCTATGACAATAAGGCCGAGCTTCAATTAAGAAACTCGGCCTTTAGTTTTTAATGCTCAAACAAACGACCAACTAACTACTCCGCTACCGCTTCATAGGATTTGCGTGTAAATATAGCAATCAAGTGTGCAACTGTTGTACGCATATCATTGCGATGAACTACCATATCAAGCGCTCCCTTTTGCAACAAGAACTCTGCTCGTTGGAAGCCCTCTGGTAATTGTTCACGGACCGTTTGTTCGATCACGCGAGGACCAGCAAAACCAACCAGGGCATTTGGCTCGGCAATCACCACATCACCCATAAAGGCAAAGCTGGCTGATACGCCACCCATTGTCGGGTCGGTTAAAATACTGATAAATGGTAGGCCAGCTTCTGATAAACGGGTCAACATAGCATTGGTTTTGGCCATCTGCATAAGAGAAAATAGACTCTCCTGCATACGCGCACCACCAGAAGCGCTGACGCAAATAAAGGCAGTGCGATTATCAATGGCATGCTGTACGCCGCGAACAAAACGCTCACCTACCACGGATCCCATAGAACCGCCCATAAAACCGAACTCAAAGCAGGCTAAGGTAGCAGGAACCTGCATAATAGTACCGCCAACCACGACAATCGCGTCATTTTCCTGAGTGTCCTTCATCGCCTCAGTTAAACGATCAGGATAACGGCGAGAGTCCTTAAACTTCAGTGGATCCTTAGAGCGTAAATGCTCCCCAATCTCTACTCTACCCTCTGGGTCTAATAAAGAGTTGATACGAGCGCGAGCATTAATACGCATATGATGATCACAATTTGGACAAACATTTAATGCTTTTTTTAGCTCGTCACTATAAAGGGCTGAGTCACAACTAGGACACTTAACCCACACTCCCTCCGGTACGCGTTTGGTATTTTTATCTTCACGATTAATTCGCGGGGGTAATATTTTATCTAACCAACTCATGATTTTTACTCTTTTGTTACGGTTTCAAGGCCTTGGCGAATAGATGCTAACCACTCTCCGGCACTATTAGCTGCCAGCTGATTATGCTGTTCCTCAGCATGTCCCTCGATTGCAGACTGCATTGTATTGATCAGTTTACTGCCAATGACTACAGCATCAGCAACAGAGGCAATGGCACGTGCGCTCTCTACATCCTGAATACCAAAACCCACACCAACCGGAATATTAACGAAACGCTTGATGTTTTGGACTTTTTCCTTAACATCCTCAGTGTCTAAAGCAGCAGAACCTGTCACACCCTTGAGTGAAACATAGTAAACATAGCCTTTAGCAATCTCACCGACTTTTTTAATACGCTCATCAGTTGAAGTAGGTGCTATCAAGAAAATAGGCGCTAAATCAGCTGCCTCATAATAAGCACTCACATCATCGAATTCTTCAGGCGGAAAATCCACGACCAGCACGCCATCCACACCGGCTTGAGAAGCTGACTGAGTGAATTTCTCCCAACCCATGGCTTCGATAGGATTGGCATAACCCATAAGAACAACAGGGGTTTCCTGATCATCCTGGCGGAACTGCTTGACTACATCTAATACACCATTAAGTGTCATACCCTTGGCAAGGGCTCGCTCAGCAGCCAACTGAATGACCTTACCGTCGGCCATAGGGTCAGAGAAAGGCATGCCTAACTCAATAATATCCACACCACCTTTGACCATCGCATGCATAATCTCCAGAGTTCCCGTGGCACTAGGATCACCACAAGTTATATAAGGGACTAACGCACTACGTTTTTCGCAGCGTGCAAAGGCATCATCAATTCTTTTAATAGACATAATCTGCTACCTCTACAGCGCTACGTTGCCGTATTCGGCAACTGTGTGAATATCCTTATCGCCTCGACCGGACAAATTAACCAAAATAATCTTGTCTTTATCCATCTGTGGAGCAACACGAGCAGCATAAGCTAAAGCATGAGAAGACTCCAATGCAGGAATAATACCTTCAATTGAACAGCAATCATGGAAAGCTTTAACCGCCTCGGCATCATTAACGATCTCGTAGGTGGCTAACTCTAATTCTTTTAATAGTGCATGCTCAGGACCTACGCCCGGATAATCCAAACCAGCTGACACAGAGTGAGTACCTTGTACCTGACCGTCTTCATCTTGAATAACTAAGGTGCGATTACCGTGTAGCACGCCAGCCTTGCCGACATTCAGCGACGCTGAATGTCGACCGGTCTCTACGCCTTTGCCGCCGGCCTCAACACCAACCAATAGCACATCCTCGTAGCTTAAGTATGGGTGAAAAATACCGATAGCATTGGAACCGCCACCGACTGCAGCCACTACCATATCAGGCTGACGACCCGCAGCTTCTGGCATTTGTTCGATGGCTTCACGGCCTATGATGCATTGGAAATCGCGCACCATCTCTGGATAAGGCATTGGACCGGCAACAGTGCCAATAATGTAGAAAGTGTCATCAACATTGGTCACCCAGTCACGCATTGCTTCATTTAAGGCATCTTTAAGCGTCTTTGAGCCGCTCTCTACAGGTATCACTGTAGCGCCTAAAAGCTTCATACGGTAAACATTAAGTGCTTGACGACGCACATCCTCGGCACCCATATAAACGACGCACTCTAGACCATAACGTGCGGCCACAGTTGCTGTCGCTACACCGTGCTGCCCAGCACCAGTTTCAGCAATAATACGCTTTTTGCCCATACGGCGAGCAAGAAGAATCTGACCGATACAATTATTAATCTTGTGTGCACCGGTGTGATTTAAATCTTCACGTTTAAGCCAAATCTGTGCACCACCCAATAACTCTGACCAACGCTTGGCGTGATACACAGGGCTTGGACGACCTACAAAATGCTTTAGCTCATACTCATATTCGGCTATAAAGTCAGGATCGTCTTTGTACTTTAGATAGGCTTCTTTTAGCTCATCGAGGGCGTGAACCAAGGTCTCAGCCACAAAGCGGCCACCAAAACGCCCAAAATGTCCCGACTCGTCAGGATAGTTGTACTCTCTCAAGAGACCTCCGCTAATTCTTCAAGTAAATAGTTGATTTTACCTCAAATTGCTTGTCAATATACTGACTAGGAACGATTCACCGAATGCACCTCAGGTAATTCTGAAATTGCACTGATAACCTTGCGCACATCATCGCCATTTCGTATTTCAACTGTATACAATAAGGTCGCTGTACCTTGACGGCTTTGGGTGTTTAGACCAGCTACATTAATTTTATACTTCGAAAATAGTTCTGTAATATCACGAATCAATCCCGGGCGGTCCAAGGCTGATACGGAAATATTAATCGGATACAAGCGATCGTCAGTATTGCCCCAATCAACCTCAATAATTCGTTCGGGGTACTTTAATCTTAGGGCTTTTAAACTAGGACAGCCCTCACGATGTATCGTTACTCCACGACCACGGGTGATAAAACCATGAATTTCATCCGGAGGCGCTGGATGACAACAACCTGCCAGCTGTGTTAATAGTGAATCAACACCAACCACTAACACACCGTTTTTACTGTTCGTATTAATTTGTGATTGGTGTTGACGCGCCAGAATCTCTGCGTCAGGACTTGGTGCCTCCTGCTCTACAAAAGCTTGAGCAATATTACGTAGACTAAATTCTTCTTTAGCTACAGAGACATACAAGTCTTCAGCATGACTAAAACCAAGCTTCTGTGCTAAATGCTCAAGATTGGTCGCCGTCTTGCCGAGGCGTTGCAATTCCTTTTCTACCAAGTCCTGACCGTTGGCTATACGCTGTTGTAGCTCTACGGCATTGAACCAAAGTCTAACTTTTGCACGAGCTCTAGGACTTGCCAAATAACCTAATTGTGCATTAAGCCAGTCTCGCGAAGGGCCGCCCGACTTAGCGGCAATAACTTCGACAGTTTGACCGGTTTGCAAAGGTGTATTTAATGCCACCATATTGCCATCTACTCTGGCCCCACGACAACGATGCCCTAAGTCTGTATGTAGTCGATAAGCAAAATCTACCGGTGTACTTCCCTCCGGTAGCTCAATAACCCGCGCTTGAGGTGTTAGGACGTAAATACGTGGTGCATTTTTTTGATCAACCGGTTTCTCGGGTCTTTGCTCTTTGTCTTTGATGATATGACCTTCAGCAGTCTCTTCCAACTCTAAATCATCCGTAGAGACGCCTAGAACTTCCTCTTGCAATTGTGAAGCTTCTTGATCAGAAAGCCCTTCTTCACGACGCCAGGATAATAATTGTCTCATCCAGGAGATCTGGCGATCATATAAGCTTGACGCTGAGGTCTCCCCACCTTTGGCCCCCGACTCCTTGTAGCGCCAGTGGGCTGCCATACCATACTCGGCAAACTCATGCATTTCATGTGTACGGATTTGCACCTCAAAGTTACGGTCATGTTCGTCTTTAACTACAGTATGCAGTGAACGATAGCCATTAGGCTTGGGTCGCGCAATATAATCATCAAACTCATTCATGACGGGCGTCCAAAGCGAATGTGTCATCGATAAGGCGGTGTAACAATCGCGTTCTGTACCAGTAATGATACGGATAGCATGTAAATCATAAATCTCTTCAAATGAGAGATTTTTATTACGCATCTTATTGTAAATACTATAAATATGCTTAGCACGACCTGATACCTCAGACTTAACATTAAGCTGATTGAGGTTTTTCTGCAGCTTGGCAATAAAATCTTCTACTAATTGCTCACGCTCAGTTCGTCTGACCTCAAGTTTATTGGCAATATCACGATAAATTTCGGGTTCTAAAAAACGTAATGAAAGGTCTTCCAGCTCCCACTTAATTTGCCAAATACCCAAGCGATTTGCTAAAGGCGCATAAATATCACGCGTTTGCTGCGCTAAAATCACCGGGCAATGACGCTTTGAATCACTATACCAACGGAGAGTTTGAAGACGCGATGCTAAGCGCAAAATAACAATACGTAGATCAGTCGCTAATGCTAATAACATTTTACGCAACATTTCTTGCTGATCTTGGGCGGAGTCACTATCATGGTTTTCAGCTAAGGTCGCCTGTGCCCCAATACGAATTAAAGTGCGTGTACCTTGAACTAAATTAAGTACCTCCAAACCGAAGAGATCGAGAATCTCCTGACGAGTCTCATGCCCTTCTTTTGGATCGTCACTGGTCGGCAAGCTAGCTAAGACCCCTGCAATCATGGATGTCACATCCATCTGTAACAAAGACAAAGAATGCAACACACCCTTTGCATGGCGCACACAAGGCTCAGAGGTAAACATCTCCACACCTGAAAGCCGTTTTTCAGCCCACTCAATAGCTAAACGCAATTTAGCTGCATCCCTTTCGCCTAAATCTTGATAAATAGGAGCTAACCAAGATTCACTGAAGTGATGATCGTCTTCACCTGCAAGCACTTTTTTAATCATTTGAACTACTTATAAAATAACTCGGTAACGTTAAAATCTTAGTTATGGTCATAATAGCTATTATCAACTAAGATAATTAATAATATTAATATTAACCGCATATTTTACTGCTTAGATACCATGGACTCAAATACAAAAACGTTATTAGTTATATGGCATAGTCGCACTTCTGCATCAGAGCAGGCGGCCAATGCAGCAGCTACCGCAGCACAAGCTCTTATCGGCGACTTAGTAGTTCTAGAAGATAATGAACATTCTTCTCCGCAATATGCTGTCTTAGTTAGAAAAGCATCTGAGGTCACACTAGACGAACTACTTAATTCCACTAGTTATTTATTTTGTGCACCGGAAAACCTTGCTAGCCTAAGTGGCCAGATGAAAGAGTTTTTTGATTCTTTTTATTATGACCTGCTGGGCAAAGTTGAGGGTAGACACTACAGTGCCATTATCGCCGCAGGCTCTGACGGCGCCGGAGCACTCAAACAACTCGAACGCATTTGCACAGGTTGGCGCTTAAATCAGGCAGTACCTGCGATCATTCTCAACACAGCGAGTTCAAGTGAAGAAGAAATTCGTGCCCAAAAGCAACTCAGCCCGGAACAAATTGTCCGAGCTGAGGAAATTGGCAGTACGCTGATAGCTTTGATGTCAACTTAATTAGCCGTCTTAACCATCTTTTCCGGTACCGGCAAGTTAAAAACATGGCGCAGATAAGCCAGATAAGCCGGATCATCACACATTGTTTTGCTAGGCTCATCAGATACCTTGGCTACAGGTTGGCCATTGCAGCTAACCATCTTCATAACAATTTGCAAAGGCTGTACACCCATGTCATTCGTCAGGTTTGTCCCAATGCCAAAAGACACCTTAACGCGCCCTTTAAAGCGCTCAGCGATTTGCATTGCCAAAGGAATATCTAAACCATCAGAAAATATCAACGATTTATTTTTAGGATCCACACGATTTTTTTGGTAATGATCAATTATGCGCTCACCCCAATCAAAGGGGTCGCCTGAGTCGTGACGGGCACCATCAAATAGCTTACAGAAATAAAGGTCAAAGTCATTTAAGAAGGCATCCAGACCATACACATCAGATAAGGCAATACCTAAATCCCCTCGATACTCCTTGGCCCAGGTTTCAAAAGCAAAAATTTGTGAGTCACGCAGGCGCGGCCCCAATGCTTGACAAGCCTGTAAATACTCATGCCCCATCGTACCTAGCGGTAAGGTATCGTACTCACGCGCCAAAAGGACATTACTCGTGCCTACAAAACTGGGGCCCACTTGCTCACGTAAAGTTTTTACGATCTCATAATGCCAAGCCCGTGAAAAGCGCCGACGTGTACCGTATTCAGCTACTTTAAAAAACTCTGCTTGTGGGTCAAAATTACGAATCATCTGAATTTTGTCTTGTAAACGCGCTCGCCCTTCTGCCAAGTCCAGGTCTGGATAAGTATTACGGAAATAAACCTCATTGACAATCGCTAAAACCGGTATTTCGAAAAGAATGGTATGCAACCAGGGGCCCTTGACCTCGATCGAGATCTCGTTAGGCTCCTCACCCTCGCTGATAAAAAAATTACGCTCAGATAATTGAAACAGACCTAAGAAATCCACAAAATCGGGCTTGATAAAACGTAGACTACTCAAATAATCCAACTCGTCCTGCTTAAACCTCAGGCTGCACAAATGACGAACTTCCTCTTTAATTTCATCAATATAGGGACGCAGATTTACATTTTCGTTGCGGCATTTAAAACGATAACCGGCATGGGCCGCCGGGAACTGATGCAAGACGACCTGCATCATACTGAACTTATATAAATCTGTGTCCAATAAGGAGTTGATAATCATTTTCATTCCATAAAAGGCGTAATTAATCAATACATTACCACAGTAAGGGGTTTTCGACACTTGAGGGCTTAGGATTGGTTAAAATAGCAGATATAAGTTTAGAGGGTGAGTTTTTATAGCCCTATTTTATTTGGAGTTGTCTGAATCATGACACATGTAGTAACTGAAAACTGTATCAAGTGCAAATACACCGACTGTGTTGACGTCTGTCCTGTCGACTGTTTCTTAGAGGGTCCTAACTTCTTGGTGATTGACCCGGATGAGTGTATCGACTGTGCTGTCTGTGTTCCCGAGTGTCCTGCCAATGCTATATTTGCAGAGGAGGATGTGCCTGAGGATCAAGTCAGCTTCATCGAACTAAACGCAGAACTAACACCACTTTTCACACCCATCACCCGTACTCGCGATCCCTTACCTGACGCTGAAGAGTGGAATGGCGTCGAAGACAAATTAAAATATTTAGAAAGATAGTTATTAAGCAATGAGTGAAACCAAAGATTTACCATATACCGTCCAAAGCATTGTTGAGAAAAAGATCTGGGTTCCAGGTAAACTTTTCTCGGTCAAAACCACGCGCGATCCGGACTTTAACTTTAAACCCGGTCAATATGCTCGTCTAGGCTTAGGTCTTGGGCTTGATGAGGATGAGGCAATGCCGCCAGCATCTGATCTCACTTGGCGTGCCTTTTCTATGGTAAATCAGCCGGATGATGAGCATCTGGAGTTTTTCGCAACTCTAGTGCCTGATGGCTTATTTAGTCCAAGTCTTTATGAACTTGAGGTTGGTGACTCTATTTACATAGACAAGACCACTTTCGGCTTTCTAACGATTGAACAATTTCCACAGGGCGGTACTCTGTGGCTTATTTCTACCGGTACAGGGCTGTCGGCCTTTTTACCGATGCTTAATGACGAAAAAACATGGCAACTTTTTGACAATGTCATCTTATGTCACGGCACACGCCTTATCGAAGAGTTTGCTTATACCGATTTAATTGATGGGGTCAAAGAGCGCTACGGCAAACGCTTTGTTTATCTACCTATTTCCACTCGCGAAACCCACAAAGATTATCCACAAAAACGCTTTACTGACTTAATTGTTAGTGGTGAATTAGCGGAACTAGCCGGTCACCCTATGGATCCTGAGGTTGGCCGTTTTATGCTATGTGGCAATCCGGGCATGACAACCGAAGCTCGTAAGTTATTAGGTGAGCTTGGTTTCAAATCAGGCAGACGCGGCAATCTGGGCAATTTAGCGGTTGAAAAGTACTGGTAATTATTAGCTGTTACTTTTAGTTATTGTAGTTTTTGTTTGTTCCATTGAGTATCTAAAGCATATATCACTAAGGAGATATTTGAAATGCTGTATACCTTGCACGAGTTCAATCGTATAGCACTATCGCCGTTAACCTACGCATCATCACTGATAGCTGAAACATTTTCCAACCCATTTAGTCCTTATTCTTACATACCGGGCTCTCGTCGCATCGCTGCACGTTACGATTTACTTAACCGTATCAGCAAAGAGTATAAAAAGCCTGAGTGGTATATAGATGAGGTTGAGATCAATGGCGAAATGGTTAGTGTAACGCCCGAAGCTGTCGTCAATAAACCATTCTGCAATTTAGTTCACTTTAAACGTGGCGCCTCCAAAAACCCTGACGGTGACCCCACCGTTCTGATTGTAGCTCCAATGTCTGGCCATCACGCGACCTTATTACGCGATACGGTAAGACGCATGCTAACTGACTTTGATGTTTACATCACGGATTGGGTGGATGCTCGCAATGTACCTGTAAACCAGGGCGCCTTTGACCTCGACGAATATGTTTACTATATCATTTCATTTTTACACGCACTAAATAAACGCGTTCACATCATGGCAGTCTGTCAGCCAAGTGTGCCGGTCTTTGGAGCCGTCTCACTCATGTCTGAACAAAATGATCCATTGGTTCCGCTAAGTATGACTCTGATGGGCGGCCCTATTGATACACAATGCTCACCCACCGTCGTGAATAACCTGGCTGATAAACACTCACTGGCTTGGTTCGAGACACAAATGATTCAGCGTGTACCCCCTCGCTATCCAGGTAATGGTCGTTTAGTTTATCCGGGCTTTATGCAACTGATGGGCTTCATTGCCATGAATCCTCGCAATCACATGAAGTCTTATAATGAGTACTATCTTGATCTCATGCGCGGCAATGAGCCTGACGCTGAAAAACATCGTTCTTTCTACGATGAATATAATGCCGTCTGCGACCTCCCGGCCGAATTCTATTTACAAACAGTCAAAGTAGTATTCCAGGACAATGCTTTAGCAAAAGGCACGTGGAAAGTGGGCAGTCATTTAATTGATCCTGGCGCCATTACTTCTACTTCCCTTCTTACTGTTGAGGGTGAATTGGATGATATTACCGGCATCGGCCAAACTAGCGCTGCTCACGATTTGACCTCCAATCTCTCGGCTGACAAGAAAAAGCTTTATATTGCTGAAGGTAGTGGTCATTATGGTATTTTCTCAGGTAGCCGTTGGCGTAATAACGTTTTCCCTGTGGTTGCTGATTTTATTAATGCAGCTCAGGAAGATGAAGAAAAGCAATTACTTGCTCGCCTAAGAGCTGAAGTTGAGCTCGCTATTCGCAAAGAAAACGAAGCTAAGGCCCGTGCCGAAGCTCGCAAAAAAGCCCGCGAAGAGATCAAAGCTGCTGAAGCTGCCGAGATAGCCAAGGTCAAAGCCCGGGAAGAAGCTTTAGAAAAAGCCAAACAAGAGGCAATTGAGGCTGCTGAAGCCGAGGCCAAATTATTGGCAAAGATTGAAGCAGAGCGCATTGCCAAGGCCGAGGAACAAGCAAAATTAGAGGCCGAACGTCTCGCCAAAGCTAAAGCCGATGCGGAAGCCGCAGCCAAAGCCGATGCAGCGACTAAACAAGAAGCCCCAAAAGCAGCTGTTCAAAGTAGTATTGAAGGCGCAACAACAGAAGCTCCTGCTCTAGCTACTCCAAATTCAGCGCCTAAAAGCACTTCTACTGGAGCCACTAAACAAACTGCTTTCAAAGTAGCAAAGCAGTAAAATTTATTTTAAGCTATGATTCCTTTAGTAGAAAAAGTGCACTCTGTTTTACCACAAACACAGTGCACTAAATGCGGTTATGACGGCTGTCTTCCCTATGCTACGGCCATCGTTGAAGGTGAAGAGATTAACCGCTGCCCTCCAGGGGGTGATGCAGGTATAGCAGTACTTGCTAAACTTCTTAATCGACCACGCTTAGCTTTAAACACAGAAGAGTGTGGTGAGCATACCCCATTACAGCTAGCTTTTATTGAAGAGCAGCACTGTATTGGCTGTACTCTCTGCATTCAGGCCTGTCCAGTAGACGCTATTGTTGGTGCCAATAAGTTTATGCATACCATCATCGCTGATCTCTGTACAGGCTGCGAACTTTGTATTCCTCCCTGTCCGGTTGATTGCATTAGCATGCGCCCTGCCAATCGCCAATGGAGCGATAAGGACGCAAAGCAGGCTTGGCATAACTACCAAGCTCGCGAAACTCGTTTACAAAAAAACAAACAAACCGAATTAGAGCGGCTAGCCACTGCTGCTGAGCGCACCTTAAACAATGCCTCAAACAAAAGCAAAACCGATTCTGAAGTGGTCCCTGCGACAACAGCAATTAAAGATACCAAACAACAAGCCATTGCTGCAGCACTAGCTAAAGCTAGAGCCCGCCGCCATACAACAGCCTCTACCTCTGAACAAAACCAATGAACAAAGAAAAACGTCAAGAAATTTTTGAGCGTTTCCGAGCAGCCAACCCTAAACCAACGACAGAACTGGAATACAGTAATAATTTTCAATTATTAATTGCTGTATTATTATCCGCTCAAGCTACTGATGTATCGGTCAACAAGGCCATGGAACCCGTATTTACCAACGTAAAAACAGCTCAAGACTTAGTCGAGATGGGTCTTGAAAGCTTTGCCGAGGCGATAAAAAGTATTGGTTTATACAAAACCAAAGCTAAAAATGCTCTAGCAACTGCTAAAATCCTTGTTGAGCAATACGATGGTATTGTGCCCAATAACCGTGAAGCATTAGAAGCCTTACCCGGCGTCGGTCGTAAAACTGCAAATGTCGTGCTAAATACCGCTTTCGGTGAAATTGCCATGGCTGTAGATACACATATTTTCCGTGTATCTAACCGCACCGGTATCGCCAAAGGTAAAAATGTCCTGGAAGTAGAGCAAAGACTTTTACGTCTGGTACCTAAAGAGTTTTTGCTTGATGCACACCATTGGTTAATTCTCCACGGACGTTATGTCTGTATGGCCCGCTCTCCAAAGTGTTGGCTATGCGGTATTAATGATCTATGTGAGTTTAAAGAAAAACAGCTTAGTCCGACAGCGACGAAGCGGACTGCAGCAAAAAAGGCCACTAAAAGAGCCACAAAAAAACACTAAAAAAGTAGCTGAGACTACAAAAAGGAGCAAAGTTGTTTATCCATCTTGTCGGTTTAATTATATTTTTATATATTTTTATCCGCTTGATTCGCCCTCTTCCTCTCCGTTGGTGGTTCAAGCTTAGTTACGCAGGTATTGCATTTTTAGCAACTCAAGTTCACTTCATACAAAAACACCTGCCAGGCGGCTTAGCAGCGCCGGAAATCCCGGGTTGGTTAATTATGAGCATGGGCTGGGCTTTCGCTTCCATGATGGTCTTGGCATGCTCTTTACTCTTACGTGACTTGCTCCTCATTTTAAGCTTTTCACTTAACAAGGGGAAACGAACAAGACAGAGAATTCTATCTCCATTAAACAGCAGCTTTATGCTGATGTTTTCAACCTTTATCTGCGCTGTCGGAGTTTGGCGTGCTGTCAGCTATCCAACGGTTAGCCAGATTGAACTCAATTTTGACAAGTTACCACCTGCTTTCGATGGTTACCGCATCGTCCACCTCACGGATCTTCATGCTAGTCGTTTATTGCCTGAGTCATGGTTGGGTGAAACGCTTAAAACTACAAATCGCTTAAAGCCCGATCTTATTCTTATGACTGGCGATTTAATTGATGGCACACCGGAAAAGCGTCATCGCGATATCCGTGCTTTCAAACTACTTAATGCGCCTGATGGTGCTCTGGTTTCTCTTGGTAATCATGAATATTACTCCGGACTGCATGATTGGTTAGAAACCTTTGAAAACAATAATCTACCTGTACTCATTAATGAAAACATTCGTATTCAGCGCGGTTCGGAAGAAATCGTCATAGCAGCCATCACCGATATAGCGGCCGCGCGCTATGGCGAAGAAATGCCCAATATTGATAAGGCCTTAGTGAACACAAGCGAAGATGATATGCTTATTTTAATGAGTCATCGCCCCATTGATACGCAACTGCACGCTGATAAAGGCGTTAGCCTTCAACTTTCTGGTCATACACACGGTGGTCAGATCGTTGTCTTGAACTTGCTCACAAAAATAACCAATCATGGTTTTTTAAAGGGGTTGTATAAAATCGATGACATGTATTTATATTTAAATCGTGGTGCAGGTGTATGGGGAGGCCTGCCTGTACGCATAGGAGTCGAGTCGGAAATTACTGACATAACCTTACGCTCAACAAAAATAAAGGCAGAGACTAAATAAGCCCTGCCTCAAAAACACACTAGTCTGAGTTATCAATTGCTTATTCAGTCTGCCGCATAAACAAACTTGCCATCCCTAACCTCGCCCATCACCACAGCCCGTTGATCAAAGCCTTGGTGATCCTGCGGGGTAACATTTAATACGCCTGTCGGCACGATCAGATCCTTAGTGCTTTCTAATTGCTCACGCAATGCCACACGAAACTCAACTGTACCCGGCTTGTGGCCCTGTGCTAAGACTCGTTCTACTGCAGAATCAGCTAATACCCAAGCACCCCATGCATCACTAGAGAATTGGGTGGCCGTACCCTCGCCGTACTTAGCCTCATAGCTATCTGCAAACTCAACAGCAGCCTTTTGTACAGGATGATCTGCAGGTAAAGTTTTGGCTACCACACTAGGACCTGTTGGAAATAGCGTACCCTCAACAACTGCACCCCCTACCTGCAAAAACTCGGGAGTTGCGATACCATGGGTCTGATAGATTTGTCCCTGATAGCCACGCTCTTTAAGCGTTTGCTGAGGTAATACTGCAGGAGTACCAGAACCAGCAACTAAAATAGCATCAGGCTTAGCACTCATCAACTTCAACACCTGCCCCATAGTGCTACTGTCTGTGCGCTGAAAAGACTCTTTAGCCACAATATCAAGTTTGGACTCTGCAGCAGCAGAAAACTCGCGCCACCAACTATCACCATAGGCATCAGCAAAACCGATATACGCGACCTTTTTAAAACCACGCTTAACCATATCTTCAACGACAGCACGTGCCATTAAATCATCATTTTGAGCCATTTTGTAAGCCCACTCACGACCACCCTCACCGACTGGCTGTACAACGCTTCCAGAGCCCACTAAAGAGATCATCGGTGTCTTGGTTTCTTGTAGTACGTCCAAAATAGCCAAGGCTGCAGCAGTAATATTTGGCCCTACTAGTAAATCGATCTTATCTTCGGAAGTCATTTTGCGAACATTACGTACTGCTTTTGCAACATCTGTGGCGTCATCAAGAATCACGTAGCGTGCAGACTCGCCACCCAGTGTATCTGGCCATAAACTCATCGCATTTTGAGACTGGATGCCGATGGCTGCAGCAGGTCCTGTGTTGGAAATGGTCACGCCCACAACGACTTCAGCCATCGCGGCAGTTGGTATGGCAACAGCTAATAATGTACTTATAAGTATTTTTTTCATTTTTATAAAAACTAAAAACTTGATGAGTTAATAAAGAAAGAGAGTTTATTTAAACATAAGAACCTGGTTAAACTGTTTAAAACAGCTTAGCCAGCTTAAGTCCACGCTGAGCTAATTTACTGCCTCAACCTTCTTCCGCTTTTTCGGCTTGGGCGCTTCAAAATCAAGCAGAATTTTGTCTTCATCGCCAATATCGACACTGACAAAACCACCATTTTCTAAACGACCAAAAAGCAACTCGTCTGCTAAGGCACGGCGAATCTTGTTTTGAATGAGGCGATGCATTGGTCGTGCGCCCAAATGCGGGTCAAAGCCATTTTGAGCTAGATAGGCCCGTAACTTGTCACTAAACACGACTTCAACTTGCTTTTGTTGTAGTTGCTGTTCAAGCTCAATCAAGAACTTATCAACAACACGCAAAATAATATCGCGATCGAGTGGTGCAAAAGAGATGATTGCATCTAAGCGATTTCGAAACTCGGGTGTAAAGGTGCGGTTAATTTCCACCATCTCATCGCCTTGCTGACTGCTTTGAGTAAAACCGATACCACTTTTACTTAGGCTCTGAGCTCCGGCATTGGTGGTCATAATAATCAC
>JAAZFX010000055.1 GCA_012511555.1 Alcaligenaceae bacterium
GATGAAGAGGTTTCGCGTTTTGCCCTGGGTTGGCGTCGTACAAATGAGTTCAAGCTGGATCCGCAGAGTCGGGTTGAGTTCGAAAGTCGTTGGTCAGCGTCACTCGCTTATGACTCGGTACGACGTTCCGGGCAGCCTAAATTCGAATTGCCCAATGCGGTTGCGACATATGATCTTTTACGACGTGACGTAGATGATAAATTTGATCCGCGTTCAGGTAATTTAGTCGCTATAGGGTTAGGGGTAGGTGCGGATTTGGAATATGGTGACCCCTTTGCCCGAACGTCAGTGCGTGCACAGCAGTGGTGGCCCGTAGGGCGTCGTGACAATATTACTGTGCGCACCGAAGTCGGTTATGTGCATGCTAAAGATAGTACACGCATACCTGATGACTTTGGCTATAGAACCGGGGGAGCAGGGTCCATTCGTGGTTATCGTTATTTCGGTATTGGTGAGCACGTTCATAAAAGTGTAATTGGCACGCGTGCTTTAGCTGTAGCAAGTATCGAATATACTCACTATTTGAATAACACCTTTGGGGTGGCTTATTTCGTCGATGCGGGTGATGCAGCACCAAGCTTTAAAGACATGCGGTTGCATGTAGGCTATGGTGTCGGCGCACGTATTAAAACACCTGCCGGTCCTTTGTTTTTAGATGTTGCCTATGGGCAGAGGGACCGGAAGCTACGTTGGCATTTCTCATTAGGCATGGCTTTTTAATAGCACAAAATTATGAAACTGTTCAGATTTAGTTGGTTAAGACTGCTCGCTTTTATCCTAATATTGCTTTTGGCTGTATTGGCTTTTTTAGTGGGCACGCAGTCGGGCAGCCGGTGGTTATTAAACACCGTAATGTCGCAGATCAACGGTCGCATGGTGCAGGTAGAGGGCACAATTTGGAGCGGTATTCGTAGTAAAGAGTTAGAGGTGACAACCCCTGCGCTCAAAATTGTT
The DNA here is from genome assembly GCA_012511555.1 of Alcaligenaceae bacterium. Classification (GTDB taxonomy): domain Bacteria; phylum Pseudomonadota; class Gammaproteobacteria; order Burkholderiales; family Burkholderiaceae_B; genus Oligella. The sequence goes on from JAAZFX010000055.1 coordinate 955, forward strand.
GCTCAAGACACTGCATTGGTAGTGAATTGGTTGAGTTTGTTACGTGCTCGTTTACAGGTTGAGCACCTCATGGTCGGTGACTTAAGTTTAGAGCTTTTTCCTACTGAGCCTAAAGTGGAAGAGGAATCGACTTCTGAGCTAAGTTTGCCTATCTCTATACAAGTTGATAAGGTGTCGGTAGGTCAATTTACCATGACGGATGCTGCGGGTAAAAACTTGCCTGTCGGTTTAAATAATTTTGATTTAGAAAATTTGGTTTTAAGTAGCTCAGGTGATACGACAGCCGAGTTGCAGCGCCTAACCGTTACTCATCCTGATGTGACAAGTGAGTTGAATGGTACAGTAGCATTAGATAAATTGGCGTACCCATGGCCGATGCATTTGAAGTTAAATACGGTTAATACAGGGTTGCATACACAATCTCCTTTGTGTGTAGATTATTTATTAGGCAAAAGCAGCGATATAAGAATTCAGACGACTTGCCAGATCGATGCACAAGCAGAGATTGACGGTGCTTTGGATGGTCTGAATATTGCATTGAATGCTAATGGTGTCGGTCAAGGCCTGGATTTGGACCTAGAAGCAGGTCTTAATCTGCAATCTTCTATCCCCTTAATAAAAGCAAGTGTTGATTTACAGGTCGCTAAAGACATGCACCTTCATGCGGAAATCAATTCCGAATCACGAGATGTGGAGACAGGTGCAGAAGGTGAGGTTCGACAGATCGTAAGTCGTTTAACTGGTAAAGTCAGTACTGATAAGTTTAATCTGGATATGGTGCAAGAGGGTTCTCGCCTAGATTCAGATTTGGATTTTATTGTCAATTTCGATGGGCAGGCTCAATTACAGTCTTTAGAGCTTAAAGGCGGCGTTTTTCGAGGTAGTCGCTGGGGTGGCGAGCCTTTGAACGCGGGTATAAATATAAATGCAGATTTTAGTGATGTATTTGTAGAAAAAGGTGTTACTGCGTGGGAGTCGTTACAGTTACATCATGCCGATATTTTAATTCGTCTTGGCGACAATACTATTGAAACTAAAGGTCAATTTTTACATTCTCAACAAAGTCTTGATGGCTTGCAGCTTGATGCCGATTTACAGGATTTATCCCAGTTGGTTGACAGTATGGGAGGAACTGTTGAGGTCAAGCTTAATATGCTGGGAAACCTCAAAGAGCATGATGTTAAAACCTCAATTAACTATGAACCTCAAGCAGTAGGTGCTGAATCACTATCCGCAGTTGAACTTGCCAAAGCACAATATGGCCTGGGTAAAGAGCCTTTGAACTTGCGCTTTGACTTAATCGGTGATTTAAGTAGTGTTGAAGGCCGTTATCATTGGCAAGCGGATTTAGACAGATTGTTGCTTCAACATGCCGGTTTTGAAGTAGAGCAAAAAGACAGTCTAAGCCTCAAATTTGAGCAAGCGGTCAGCGATTTTTTATTTGAAATAGCTAAGGCTGACTTAGCCCTTACTTTGCCTGGTGAACATAACGGTACTTTGCAGCATGAGAAGACGGTGGTGACAGCTGCTGGTTGGTTAACAGAGGGTAAGTTTAACGATTTAATTCTTGATAATCGCTTACTACAATTACTTGGCCTTGAAGAAAACCTGACGACGACTTTAGCGGCACTGCAAGCTGAAGACCTTGCCAGTCTGCCTGCCGACGAGCGCCAAGTTCATCAGCAAACGATTGCCAATGTGCAAAGAACTATCGAAGTAAAAAAACAAATCACACCAATTGCCTATGATGGTGATTGGAATTTAGAAGCCCAGCCCGATTTAGCGGGCGCGATCAATCTGCAACGTCATTCAGGCGACACCATTCTACCCTTGGAGTATCCACTGCCTTTAGATTTGAGCGATATTAGTATTAAGTTAGGGGCTGCTGTTGATGAGGAAATAAAGCAAATGTTGATTTCAGCTCGGGGAGAGGGCGAACAATCCGATCTGACTGCTGAACTTAGTATTGAAAATGGCTTTGCAATGGCGCTTAAAAAAGCGGTGATAGCTTTAAAAAGCACGGATGACGGCTTACTGAGCATCGAGATAGATACAACAAGAGATGTCGAGCGAGAGCAAGTGCAACTGTGGTCGGCAGTTTTGGATGCTCAAAACTTTAATTTAAGTGCTTTTAGTTTAGGTCATTTGCCAGACAAGTCTTCTTTGAGCCTTCAAGGTGATCTAAGTGCAACGATTATGCAGCGTAATCAGATCATGCAATTACAGCCGAATTTTGTTATTAATCCCGGCAGTTCTTGGAATGATCATGAATTAAGTGGTCAACTCAGGGCTTTGGTTGATTTAACGGGTGTCTTTGCCCTGGACCAACAAGTTGAACTAGATCAGAGTTTAGCCACGCCCAAATGGTATCAACTGAAATTAGAAGATGTAAATACACTTATTTCTTTAGGTGATTCGTCTATAGCCTTGACAGGTGACCTGGGTGCTGAGGGTGATGCACTTAAATTAAATGCACAAATACCGGAGTTAGCCAATTTGTGGCCCGACTTGCCGGGTCAGGTGCGAGCTGATTTATTAGTCAGTGGCGATCCTTCTCAGCATGGTTTAGAACTGGATTTTTTATATGATAGTTTTTTAGCCAATGATACAGAAGAGCAACCGCTATTATTAAATCTTCAGTTGGATGGTGAGGTGCTTTTTGAAAGTGCGACGCCACAAAGCTGGCAACTTGCAGTAAATGATTTAGACGCTTCTTATGCCGGTTTGTCTTTGGCAAATCAAAAGCCAATAGTTGTTGATTTGAATCTACACACTGCTAAACAGCAATTTAGCTGGGAAGTAGGTGAGGCTGAATTGAGTTTGAACTATCCGGACAGCCGTCAAAGTCTAATTCATCACCAATACAGTCGGGGGCAGTCACAGCAGTGGGAAAGTCGGGGTTCCTTAACTGACATGATAGCCAGTATGGGTCTTTATGAATATTTGTTAGCGATGGCGGACGCCTTAACTAATAAAAATCGTCTTAGTACAGAGAAAGTCGAACAAATAAATCCTGAAGAAGAGCTAGTTTTTGACGGGAACTGGGATTTAAAACAAGAGGAACAGTTAAGCGGCAATTTCAACTTGGTACGTAAACATACATCGGGATTATGGCCATTTCCTACGCCAGTACCTTTGGATTTTGATAGCTTAAGTTTTCAAATTGACGATGGTGTAAATGCTGAACATGCTGCCGCTTATGGTGTAAATCCAGATGGCATGCATATTCAGGCCAGTGCTGAGGGTCCGAATTCGAATTTGGGTGTTAATGTCTATTTGCATCCGGCCAGCCCTTTTATGCTTCAACAAGCTCAAGTGAATTTGCTCCTGCCGGATACATCTACTCTAAATGCCTATGTGTATACGGGGACTGATGGTGAGTACCTGGAAAACACCCGTTTTTATGGACTAGTGCAGACGAGTGGTATCCCGTTGGAAAAGGTCAGTTATGGTGCTGTACCACCTGGTATGATTAATGGCGATGTACACTTTAATATCATTTTGTCAGAGGAAAATCATCCGCTTCAAGCCTTTATTACCGGTGAGTTTGCTGATAATAGTCGCTGGAATAGCCAACCATTACAGGGTGGTTTGGACCTTGGTTTGTTTTTTCAGGATCAGCATAATTTCAGAGTTAATAAGGCCGATATAGACTTGCGTTTAGGACAGAGTCATATTAATTCAGAGGGGGCATTTGGAGAGTCTGGTGATAGTCTCGTGTTGTCAGTTAAGGCGCCGCGTCTTAATGAGCTATGGCCTGATTTGCCGGGATCTGTGGATCTGGATCTAAGGCTTGACGGTACCATTGTCGACAATGTTCTTGTGACTAAAGGCCGTTTTAGTCAGGGTGATTTTAAAGAGCTGGGTAAAGCGCCGATTGACTTTGAGTTACGCACAGCAGGCGGTTGGCAAGTGTTAACAGAGGAAGGTTATGAGGGTTGGGCTGGTACAATTGACTTTCTTGATGTGCAGCATGCCGGCTTTGAAGTGACTCAGACAGAGACAGTGACTTTGAGTCTGATACCCCAAGGCGCTGATTCTAAACCACAGTGGGATGTGGGGGCATCAACGCTCAGTATTGTCTTGCCAGGTAATCATAAAATAGGCTTGGAACAGGGGGGCTCCCAAGGTAAAGAGGGCAAGTTTGACACCAGTGGAGCAATTCGGGGGCTTAGCCTATCACCCCAGTTGATTGGCGACTTACAAAAAGCCTTTGGTGTTGAGTTACAAAATGGTGGACAGCCACTCAATCATGGCATTGTGGTGCGTGGTCGTGAGACGGCAGTTGCTGCTCCGGCGGTTTTTGATTTGCTGTGGGATTTGGATTTTGATGGTGCACTTAGCGGTACCGCCAATATTGTTAATCGAGGGGGGGATTTTTTAATTCCTAGTGACCCACCGGTTGCGCTTGGCTTACAAAAGATGGAGTTGAGTATTAATAGCCAACCTCAAGGCGACAACATGAGTCTGTTGACGGCCAAACTGGATTTAGCGACAGAAAGTAAGGGCAGTGTCCAAGGTTCGGCGAGTTTGAATTTAAATGGTTTTAGTCCTGTTTTTGATAATAATACTCAAGCCCATATTGTCGGTCATATGGATGATATTTCATGGTTGACTGGATTAACCGGAGATTTGGTTGAGTTGGGTGGTCGAGTGGATCTTGATGTGACAGCCAATTATCGAGGCGGCAATTGGGTGACCTCGGGCGGTGTCAAGGCTGAGGCTCTGCGTATTGTTGAAGTGGAAAATGGTATACGCTTGCTTAACGGTAGTTTGGATTTAGGGCTTAATGGCAATGATGTGGTAATTAATCGTTTACACTTCCCGAGTGTGATCCGAATCATGCCTAATGAGTGGCGTACTCGACAGTGGATTGAAGAGAATCCACCGGCACAAAATGGCAGTTTAGACATCAGTGGTAATTGGAACTTACAAAGCTCACGTGGCCAAGTCAAGGTGTTGTTTGATCACTATCCAATCCTGCAACGAACTGATCGCTTTGCCATGATGAGTGGAGAGGTAAATGTCGATGCTGCTTTACCGAGAATCGTTGTTGATGGTAAGGTGACTGCTGATGCAGGTTGGGCGAGTGTGGATATTAAAGGCACGGCACCCACCTTGGACTCTGATGTGGTTATTGTACGCAAGGGTGAAGAGCTACCACAAGCGAGCCCTTCAGAGCTGGATTTGGATCTTAGCTTTACCGTTGATTTAGGTCCACGCTTTTATGTAGTCGGTTTTGGTCTGGATGCGGGTTTAGTAGGTGCCATTACTATTAAGCAGGCAAATAATGCGCTGAGTGCAGAGGGTCAGTTTAATACTCGGGGCGGTGCAATTGAAGCTTATGGGCAGCGTTTACAAATTCGTCGTGGTCGTATTGCTTTTCAAGGTGATATTGCTAACCCGGTTTTGGATATCGAAGCTTTACGCACAAATTTAGAGGTAGAAGCGGGGATGCGTGTGGTGGGTAATGCGCGTAACCCCAAGATTAGTTTGATTTCTTATCCTGAAGTGAGTGAAGTCGAAAAGCTGTCTTGGTTAATTATGGGACGTGGCCCTGATAGTAGCGGTGGTGATTTGGCCATGCTATTAACTGTAGGTACTTCGTTATTAGGAGGCGATGCGACCCAGGAACCCATCCATAAGCAACTTGGTATTGATGATATTTCGATTCGTAAAGGTGATGTGGGTGAATCAGGTTCTGTGTTACCTCGTCGTACAGTAGGTGATAGTACGTCTTATCTGGGACAAAATGACATTTCTGAGCAGTTTTTACAGCTTACTAAACGCTTAAGGCAAGGTATTAATGTCAGTATTGAACAGGCATTATCGGGTAGTGGCACGGTCGCAAGAGTGAGTTATACCTTAATTCGTAACCTTACGGTTGACGCGAAAGTGGGCACGGTGAGTGGTATTGAAATGGTTTATCGACGATTCTTTCGCGACTAGACCTTTATCGTTCCCAGAGCATAGTAAACTAACGTTTTATAAAATTTAATCGTATTGAGTTGAGTGGAAGTCATGAGTATTAAAAATGATCGTTGGATTCGCGAAGCGGCTGCGCAAGGCATGATTGAACCCTATGAGCCTGGTCAAATACGTCAGGCTAATGGCGAGAAAATCGTCAGTTATGGGACTAGCAGTTACGGCTATGATGTACGTTGTGCCCGTGAGTTCAAGATTTTTACCAATATCAATTCTAGCGTTGTCGATCCTAAGGCCTTTGATGAGGGGTCATTTGTGGACTTTGAGGGCGATGTATGTATAATTCCACCCAACTCTTTTGCTTTAGCTCGAACCGTGGAGTATTTTCGTATTCCTCGTAGTGTCTTAACAATTTGTTTAGGCAAGAGTACTTACGCACGCTGCGGCATTATTGTTAACGTCACACCCTTAGAGCCTGAGTGGGAGGGTCATGTGACTTTAGAGTTTTCTAATACTACGCCTCTGCCGGCCAAGATCTACGCTGGTGAGGGAATTGCACAAATGTTGTTTTTTGAAAGTGATGAAGTGTGCGAAGTGTCTTATAAAGACCGCCAGGGTAAGTATCAGGGCCAAACCGGCGTTACTCTTCCTAAAACTTAGATTTTCTATTGAACAAAAATCTTTACAACAAGTATCGGCACTGGCTTCGTCTATGTGCCGTGTTTTTCTTTTGGAATTAGGCTATAAACCATAGGGGTTGCTAATGAAATTCCGTTTTCCTATCGTTATTATTGACGAAGATTTTCGCTCTGAGAGTGCCTCAGGTTTCGGTATTCGCGCTTTAGCTAAAGCGATTGAAAATGAGGGTATGGAGGTTTTGCCGGTCACTAGCTATAACGACCTAACATCTTTTGTACAGCAACAGAGTCGTGCCAGTGCCTTTATCTTATCTATTGATGATGAGGAGTTTGACTCAGACTCACCGGAAGAGGTGGCAATTGCTATTCGTCAACTCCGCGCCTTTATCGGTGAGTTGCGTTTTCGCAATGAGGATATCCCTATTTATTTGTATGGTGAAACTCGCACGACAGAGCATATTCCTAATGATATTTTGCGTGAGTTACACGGTTTTATCCATATGTTTGAGGATACGCCGGAGTTTGTGGCACGCCATATTATTCATGAGGCTAAAAAATATTTAGATACCCTCGCACCCCCATTCTTCCGGGCTTTGGTCAATTATGCTCAAGACGGTTCTTATTCCTGGCATTGCCCAGGGCACTCAGGTGGTGTAGCTTTCTTAAAAAGTCCTGTAGGCCAAATGTTCCACCAGTTTTTTGGTGAGAATATGCTGCGTGCTGATGTCTGTAATGCAGTTGAGGAACTGGGACAGTTGCTGGATCATACCGGTCCGGTAGCAGAGTCGGAGCGCAATGCTGCGCGTATTTTTAAGGCCGATCATTGTTATTTTGTGACTAACGGTACCTCCACCTCCAATAAAATTGTTTGGCACGGTAATGTCGCTGAAGGTGATATTGTTGTGGTTGACCGTAACTGCCATAAGTCGATCTTGCACGCTATTACGATGACAGGGGCGATTCCGGTGTTCTTGCGTCCTACTCGCAACCATCTAGGCATTATTGGACCGATTCCATTGTCTGAATTTGAGCCGGAAAGTATAGCCGCCAAGATTGAAGCTAATCCCTTTGCCCGTGAAGCCTTAAGTAAAAAGCCACGTATCTTGACGCTAACTCAGGGGACTTATGATGGTATTTTGTATAACGTCGAGATGATCAAAGATAAGCTTGGCAATACCATTGATAACTTGCATTTTGATGAGGCTTGGTTACCGCATGCGTCATTCCATGAGTTTTATCAAAATATGCATGCTATAGGTGAAAACCGTCCGCGTCCTCAAGAACCGTTGATTTTTGCCACCCACTCTACTCATAAATTGCTGGCGGGTCTTTCTCAAGCGTCGCAAATTGTGGTGCAAGAATCTGAGACACGCAAATTAGACCGTAATATTTTTAACGAAGCATTTTTAATGCATACCTCGACCTCACCACAATACGCCATTATTGCGTCTTGTGACGTGGCTGCGCAGATGATGGAGCCTCCGGGTGGTACCGCATTGGTTGAGGAAAGTATTAAGGAGTCGATGGACTTCCGCCGCGCTATGCGCAAGGTTGGTTCTGACTATGGCAAGGATGAGTGGTGGTTCAAGGTTTGGGGACCCCCACGTTTAGTGCATGATGATATCGGTGAGCAAAGCGATTGGCTCCTGGAGCCCGATGCTGAGTGGCATGGTTTTGCCAATATTAGTGATGGCTTTACGATGCTTGACCCGATTAAAGCAACTATCGTTACCCCCGGTCTGGATATTAATGGTGAGTTTGGAGAGCAGGGTATTCCTGCGGGCTTGGTTAGTAAGTACTTGGCCGAACATGGCATCGTAGTTGAGAAAACCGGTCTATACAGTTTCTTTATTATGTTTACCATTGGCATTACCAAAGGCCGCTGGAATACTTTAGTTACCGAATTGCAGCAGTTTAAAGATGACTACGATCGTAATCATCCGTTATGGCGTTGTATGCCGGACTTTGTCAAGCAATACCCACGTTATGAAAAAATGGGCTTGGGTGACCTGTGTCAATTGGCACACGAGGCCTATCGTCGTCATAATTTGGCACGTCTTACGACTGAGGTTTATCTCAGTGAAATGGAAGCTGCGATGCGTCCATCAGAAGCATTCAATAAAATGACTCGTCGTGAGATTGAGCGAGTCGATATTGAGAATTTAGAGGGTCGCATTACGGCCGTATTGCTTACGCCTTATCCTCCGGGTATTCCGTTACTAATTCCAGGTGAGCGTTTTAATCGTACTATTGTTGATTACTTGCAGTTTGCTTGCGAGTTTAATGCTTCCTTCCCCGGGTTTGAGACCATCGTCCATGGCTTGAGCACCGAAGAGCGGGAGGATGGTAGTTTACGTTACTACGTGGACTGCTTGGCGGATGATGAGTCGCTTTAATTAATGGCTCAGTTAAAAGCAAAATCAGCTACTCACAGTGATGTAATCGTTATTGGCGCAGGCGCGGCAGGTATGATGTGTGCTGCTCGCGCAGCCGCTGCCGGCTTGTCTGTGCAGTTAATTGATCATGCGAAGAAATTGGCTGAGAAAATCCGTATTTCCGGTGGTGGTCGCTGTAACTTTACTAATGTCGGTGCTACTTGGGAGAATTATGTCTCTCAAAACCCGCGCTTTGCCCGTTACGCTTTAAATCGCTATAAGCCGCAAGACTTCCTTGCTTTGCTTGCGCGCTACCAAATTCCTTGGCATGAGAAGCATAAGGGGCAGCTTTTCTGCGATCGTTCTGCACAAGATATTATTGATCTGTTAAAAAATGAGTGTGATCAAGTCGGTGTGCATTGGCGTATGCCCTGTACGGTTACTAAGGTTGAGCGTGCAGCAGGTGCTGATGGTGATCAAGAGGTGCTTTATATTTTAGAGACCTCTGCCGGCACACTTAGTGCAAACAAATTGGTTGTAGCGACCGGTGGTATGGCTGTACCTGTTTTGGGAGCGACTGATTTTGGCTTGCATTTAGCGAGGCAATTCGGTTTAAAGATTATTGAGCCTAGGCCGGCTTTGGTGCCCCTGGTTTTTACTACGGAGCAATGGCAGAAGTATTCGCAACTTGCCGGTTTGTCTATGGAAGTAAGCATTGCAAACGCTCAGGGTAAAAAGGCACAGCGCTTTGTTGAAGATGTGCTCTTTACCCATCGTGGTTTATCAGGTCCCGGCATATTACAAATTTCCTCGTATTGGGATGGTCAATCACCAATTTATTTAAATCTAAACTATCAAAACGATAATGAAGCGTGGCTTTTAGAAGAAAAACGCTCATCCAAACAACAATTAGCGACTGTTTTAAGCAGCATTTGGCCCAAGCGATTTGCTCAATTATGGCCTGCCCAAGAGGGTTTCGAAAGTGAAATTAAACTCGCTGAAATCTCTGATAAAAGCTTAAGAGAGTTAGCGCATACTATTGAAAACTGGTCTATTACACCAAGTGGCACTGCTGGTTATAAAAAGGCTGAAGCCATGAAAGGCGGTGTAGATACCAAGGGCTTAGATCAAAAAACGATGGAAGCCAAAGATGTTTCAGGCCTTTATTTCATCGGTGAAGTGGTAGATATAACGGGTTGGCTTGGTGGTTATAATTTTCAATGGGCCTGGTCCAGTGCTGTAGTTTGTGCAGAAGCCATGGCGGTCTCAGCAACATAAGGGCACCTCATTTGACGTGCCCTTGTTTTTAGTAATTAATCACTAAAATCGATAGCGGACAAGCGTTTTCCTATCACGATCATCTCGCGACCACTGGGACTGTAACCAGTAACACGAAAGCCGTTATCGGTTGCTTCGCCGCTCAGTGATAGCTCAAAATCACGTTCAGTAAAATCAACGAAACTTTTATTATCGCTAGCGGTATAAGAGCGAAAACGTAAATTGGCGACTACATCAGTGCCGTTTAGCTCAATAGTACCTGAGTACAAAAACTCAGCGTCACCTCCACGGATGCGATTGTCCTCAATGACTGTGATGCCTGCCTGGGCGACTGCACCCTCCACCAGGGTAGCGTAAAAACCATTATCCATCTTGATAGAGCTCCTATAATTGCGATAAAAATTAATCAGTCCTTTGTTGAAAGACTAATTACGGCATTTTTAATGAGTCTTATTGCTATAGCTCACGCAGTAAATTTAGCGCTCACTACAACAGAGAGTTTTAAGCACCACAATAGTACTTATTTAAGTGCCATTAAAATGCTTTAAAAGACATAAATATATAGTTATAAACCCTTAATTTTCTCTGTTTTTAAAAGAATATAGCGCTGAGAGCCTTTGAAATAGGCTCTCTTAAAGAAAGGGTGTTAAAAAAATCTTAACCTGTCTTAAGCAAAAGAGAGTATCCTTGGAATAGTTGGTCCCAAGCTATTGATGGCTTAGAAAAATAAACGTGTAAATTGTTAGAAGGTGAAAAATGACCGATCATCTAAAGAAAACTCCTCTATACCAAGCCCACCTTGATGCGGGCGCAAAAATGGTTGATTTTAATGGCTGGTCTATGCCAATTGCTTATGGCTCCCAAATAGAAGAGCATCATACGGTCCGTCAGAGTGCGGGTGTATTTGATGTTTCACATATGCTTAATCTTGAGATTAAGGGCTTGGAAGCCTTAGAGTTTCTACGTTATTTATTAGCTAATGATGTAAGCAAGATCAATGGCTGCAAGGGTAGAGCACTCTATACTTGTATGCTCAATGAAGCAGGTGGCGTGATCGATGATTTAATTATTTATTACCTGGACAAGAATCGTTGGCGCCTTGTCGTTAATGCCGGTTGCGCCGATACGGATGTGCAGTGGATTCAGGAGCAGATACAAAGAACCAATCTGGACGTGCAGCTGGAAACCCTTCCTGAGTTAGCGGTGTTGGCGGTACAGGGGCCTAATGCACGCGAGATGCTTTGGCAAGTTCGTCCACAATGGCGTGAAGCAGAGGATTTTACACCTTTTGATTCCGGTTTTGTCGATGCTGACGTGATGATTGCGCGTACTGGTTATACCGGTGAGGATGGAGTGGAGATTACTTTGCCGGGGAGTCAAGCCTTCAGTTTATGGCAAGACTTGTTAGGTGTAGGGGTCAGGCCTTGTGGGCTTGGCGCCCGTGATACCCTGCGTCTGGAGGCAGGGCTGAATCTTAACGGTTCGGACATGGACAACACGATACAGCCCTCACAGGCCGGTTTAGCCTGGACTGTAAGCCTAAAAGATAGTTCTCGGGATTTTATTGGTCGGCGAGCCATTACAGATTCACCGCACAACAATGCTTTTGTTGGACTTAAGCTAAATGATCGCGGGGTAATGCGGGCGGCCATGCCTGTTCGTACAGCAGTCGGCGAGGGAGTTATTACCAGTGGTACGATGTCGCCGACACTTGGCGTTTCCATTGCCTTGGCTCGCTTGCCAGTGGGAGTACAAACAGGAGATACGGTTGAAGTAGAAGTTCGAGGCAAATGGTTAGTTGCTACTGTCGTTGATTTGCCTTTTCTTTCATCGGCTAAGTGATTGATTGATAATTCATAAATTAGCTTTTAAAACTAAGTTCCTATTTTTCAGAGATTTGATTTAAAATTGGCATATCGTTTTTCTGTGAGCTTTTAAAAAAGCAGGAAATACTCTAATTTTTAAAGGAGAGTTAAATGACTTTACCAAATGATAGGAAGTACACTTCATCGCATGAGTGGATTAAGGCCGACGGCGATGCATACATTGTAGGAATTACTGATAATGCTCAGGATCAATTAGGCGATTTGGTTTTCGTCGGTGAGGTCGAGGTTGGCAATAAAGTCGCAGCTGGTGACCAAGTAGCAGTAGTTGAGTCTGTAAAAGCAGCTTCTGATATTTATGCGCCGGTATCCGGTGAAATTATTGAATTTAATGAGGCTTTAGATGCCGAACCTAATTTAATTAATGACGACGCCCATGTACACTGGATTTTTAAAATGACCGTTGATAATCCTGAGGATATCGACGGCCTTTTGGATGCCGCAGAATATCTGGCTGAGCAAGAATAAGACGTCTTAATTGATTCGCTAAGCTTAGAAAGTTTGAGGCTCAGTAGTTAAAAATTAAACTACGCATGAGTATTGGGTCTTTCTAAGCTTTGTGCTTTTAAACTTGGTTGCGGTGGCAAGTAGCCAGCTTTCTTTTATTTACTTTTTTGTCGTAGTGGTGGTTTTATGTTGCATAAATTTCAAGATCTTTCACAGACTTTTGTTCACCGTCATATCGGTCCTAGCGAAAAAGAAATAGCGAAGATGCTGGAGGTTGTAGGGGTAGATAGTTTAGATGGCTTGGTAGCAGAGGTCGTTCCTCAAGATATTCTGCTTAATGAGCCTTTAGCGCTTGATAAACCACGCTCTGAAGCAGATATGTTGGCAGAGCTTAAAGAAATTGCAGCGCAAAATCAGGTTTTCCGTAGTTACATCGGACAAGGTTATTATGGCACCCTGATGCCTAATGTTATTCTTCGTAATATCCTGGAAAATCCTGCTTGGTATACTGCTTATACTCCCTATCAGCCGGAAATTTCACAAGGTCGTTTGGAGGCTTTGTTAAATTTCCAAACGATGGTTGCTGAAATGACGGCTTTAGATATTGCTAACGCTTCATTATTGGATGAGGGGACCGCTGCAGCCGAGGCGATGACTTTAGCAAGACGCAGTTCCAAGTCGAAAAGCAATACATTCTTTATGTCTGCTTTTTGCCATCCACAAACTCAAGAAGTCGTGCTGACTAGAGCAGAAGCTTTAGGCTATGAGGTGATAGTGGCTGATGAGTTTGAAGGAATTCCTGATTGCTTTGGGGTTTTACTTCAATATCCTCGCAGTGAGGGTGAGGTTGTCGACTATAGCAAGGTGGCAGCAGAAGCGCATGAGCGTCAAGCGCTAGTTATTGCTGCGACTGATTTATTAGCTCTTGCACTCTTAAAGGCACCGGGGGAGTGGGGTGCTGATATTGCCGTAGGTAATAGCCAGCGCTTTGGCGTACCCATGTCTTATGGTGGACCTCATGCCGCTTTTATGGCGTGTAAAGATGCCTATCGTCGCAGCTTGCCAGGTCGTTTAGTGGGTGTTTCTGTTGATGCAAATGGTGATTATGCTTTGCGTTTAGCAATGCAAACACGCGAACAGCATATTCGCCGTGAAAAAGCCACATCTAATATTTGTACCGCTCAAGCGCTACTTGCCATTCTTGCCAGTATGTATGCTGTTTATCATGGACCTAGAGGGATTCGTGAGATTGCTGGTCGAGTATATGCTTTGACTGCTGTGTTGCGAGAAGCACTGGAGCAGATGGGCTTAACAGTTAACAATAAAAACTTTTTTGATACCCTGACTGTTAAAAGTGAGGAAGCAGAAAATATTCTGGAAGCAGTACGAGATCGTGAAATTAATTTTCGTGATGTTGCTAATGATGCATTTGGTATTTCCTTAGATGAGACAGTCACGCTTGAGGATTTACAGGACTTGATCGATATCATTGCAGAGGCATTGAAGGTGAAGAGTCCAAGCATTAACCATTTACTACAGACGGCAGATGTTCATGTGCCGGCTGCTTTAGCCAGACAAAGCGCTTATTTGACTCATTCAGTTTTCTCCAGTATCAATTCAGAAACGGATATGTTGCGCTATATGCGTCGATTAGCAGACAAAGATTTGGCCTTAGACCGTACGATGATTCCATTAGGCTCATGCACGATGAAGCTTAATGCCACTGCTGAGATGATCCCTATTACCTGGCCTGAATTTGCCAATATTCATCCATTCGCACCTTTTGAGCAGGTCCAGGGTTATCAGGAAATCTTTGAACGTTTGACTGAGCAGTTGTGCGAGATTTCAGGCTATGATGCAGTCAGCTTGCAGCCTAACTCGGGTGCTCAGGGTGAGTATGCCGGTTTGTTAGCCATCAGAGCTTATCACAGAGCACAAGGTCAGGAGCAGCGCGATGTCTGCTTAATACCGGCTTCGGCCCATGGTACTAATCCGGCGTCAGCGGTCTTGGCTGGGATGAGGGTGAAAATAGTTGGGGTTGACGATAATGGTAACGTCGATATTGTGGATTTAAAGCAAAAAATCGCTGAAGTGGGTGATAATCTCTCTGCATTGATGATTACTTATCCCTCAACACATGGTGTGTTTGAAGAGACGGTAGTCGAAATTTGTGACTTAATCCATCAAGCAGGTGGGCAAGTTTATCTTGATGGGGCAAATATGAACGCCATGGTCGGTTTGGCAAAACCGGGCTCCTTTGGTTCGGATGTTTCACATTTTAATTTGCACAAGACCTTTAGTATCCCGCATGGAGGCGGTGGTCCGGGGGTTGGACCGATCGGAGTGCGTTCTCATCTAGCGCCTTATTTACCGGGTGTCGTTGGTGAGCGTGGTTTTATGGATGTAGAAGGCGGGCAGGTTGGGCCGGTTTCCTCAGCACCATTTGGCTCAGCAGGTATTTTGCCTATCTCCTTTATGTATATAAGTATGATGGGAGCCTATGGTTTAACGCGTGCAAGCAAGTTGGCTTTGTTAAATGCTAACTACATTGCCAAGCGTTTAGCTGCTCATTATCCGTTGCTGTTTACTGCACGTAATGGGCGCGTTGCCCATGAGTGTATTATCGATATTCGTCCACTAAAAGAGAGTTGTGGTATTGATGTTGAGGATGTTGCTAAGCGTTTAATCGATTTTGGTTTTCACCCGCCGACCATGAGTTTCCCGGTCCCGGGTACCTTGATGATTGAGCCGACAGAGTCTGAAAGTTTGCGTGAGTTGGATCGATTTATTGATGCCTTGATCCAAATTCGTCGAGAAATTACAGCAGTCGAAGAGGGTCGAGCGGACCCTAAAGACAATGTATTAACTAATGCGCCGCATACAGCGGCAATGTTGGTAGCGGATGAGTGGTCTCATCCATATAAGCGCCAAGAGGCGGCTTATCCGAATTCGGTTAAACCGGAGAATAAGTATTGGTCACCAGTTGCTCGTGTAGACAATGCCTATGGTGATCGCAATTTAATTTGTACATGCTTGCCGATTGAGGCTTACGAAGAAAAAAACTAGGAGTATTTTAATGCGTGTTTTAGTGCTCGGTGGTGGTGTTATCGGAACAACTACTGCTTATTATTTAGCTCGAGAAGGGTACGAAGTGACCGTGATTGAGCGATTATCAGAGGTGGCTCACGAGGCCAGCTTTGCTAATGCGGGGCAAATCTCTCCAGGCTATTCAACACCATGGGCTGCACCTGGGGTGCCTTTAAAAGCTGTTAAATGGCTTTTATCAAAGCACGCGCCTTTGGCTATTACACCAACGCTCGATATGAATCAATATCGTTTTATGTGGCAAATGTTAATGCATTGTAATAGTAAAGACTACGCTATCAATAAGGAACGTTTAGTACGTATTTCGGAGTATAGCCGGGATGTATTAAATAAGTTACGCGAAGAAATTGATATCAAGTTTGAAGATCGTCAACTAGGTACTCTTCAGCTTTTCCGCACCCAAAAGCAGGTGGATGCAGCGTCTAAAGACATTGAAGTCTTAAAAGAAATGGGCGTTCCTTATGAGATGTTGGATGCCAAGGGTGTTGCTAGTGTAGAGCCTGCATTAGCAAAGGTTTCCGGTAAAGTTAGCGGTGGTCTAAGATTACCCGGTGACCAAACTGGTGATTGTTTAATGTTTACTCAAAAATTAGCGGAAAAAGCTAAAGAGCTTGGTGTTGAGTTTCGTTTCAATCAAAGGCTTGAGCGCTTTGAATATGAAGGCGGCGATATCAAGGGTGTAGTTATTGATGGCAAAAAAGAAACAGCGGATCAATATGTGGTTTGTTTAGGTGCCTTTACACCTCAGTTCATTAAGCCATTAGGGTTGAATGCGCCGATTTACCCGATGAAGGGCTATTCTATTACCGTGCCCATTACAAATCCGGAAATGGCACCGGTGTCAACCATATTGGATGAGACTTATAAAGTTGCTATTACGCGTTTTGATAATCGCATCCGTTTAGGTGGTATGGCTGAATTACGTGGTTTTAACTACTCTTTGAATCCCAAGCGTGAAGAAACGCTACGCATGATTTGTGAGGATTTATTCCCCGAAGGTGGAAACTTAAGTGGTGATGTGTCTTTTTGGACCGGTTTACGGCCAAAAACTCCCGATTGCACACCAATTATTGGTAAAACCAAATTCCCAAATCTATTTATCAATGCGGGTCACGGTACACTTGGTTGGACCATGGCATGTGGTGCTGCCCAGTTATCAGCGCATTTAATCGCTAATAAAGCTCCTGAAATTAGTATTGATGGTTTAGATATCACACGATACTAATAATTTAGTCTATGATTTTGCCTTTGAACTTCTTGTTCATAACAAAAAGTTCAGGGTATCTTTTACTTAAAAATAACTAACTCAATGTGGAAAGGAGAAAATATGAAACAGAGTTTGTTAATTGCTATGGCTTATATGTCCGTAGTAATTGGTGGAGGCTTTGCCTCAGGTCGTGAGGTCGTGGAGTTCTTTACCGGTTACGGGGTATGGGGTATTGGTGGTTCAATAGTTTCAGCCTTCTTATTTGCTTTTGTGGGCATGCAAATTGCTCAAATCAGCTCGAGAATGCAGGCAAAATCTCATAATCAGGTTTTAGCTCGCCTATTTGGTACTACTGGTGGTGCCTTGATTGATGTGATTTTGAATTTCTTCCTTTACGGTGTTGGTGTGATTATGTTGGCTGGTGCCGGTGCAGCATTAGGGCAGCAGTTTGGTTGGGCTCCGATCACAGGTTCGATCGTAATGACAGTGTTAGTGATACTTACTCTGTGTTTGAATTTAAAGAGTATTATTTATTTAATCAGTGCGGTGATTCCATTCTTGTTGCTTATCATTATAGCGATCATGGTTTATGCCGTTTTTAATGGTAATTTTGATGTTGCTCATCAAGATGCGCATGCGGCTCAGTTCTCGGTTATTAATTTATTAGGTTGGACTGTACCGAGTTGGCTTGCGAGCGGCGTACTTTATGCTTGCTTTAATATCGGTGTTGGTTTCCCGATGTTGGCAGTGATGGGCGGTATGAATAAGTCCGCTAAAGAAGCCGGTTTTGGGGGTGTCTTGGGTGGTTTGGGTTTAGGTGTTTTAATTGTTTTCTTAAATATCGCCTTATACCTCAATATTGATAAGTTGCATGATATCGATATTCCAACGCTCTTGTTGGCCAGTGAAATCCATCCTGCATTAGCTTACGTAACAGTAGCGGCAGTAATTGCCATGATTTATAGTACTGCTGTGGGTATGTTCTTCGCGTTTACAGCACGTTGGGCAGAGCCAAACACGAATAAATTTAAAGTAATTGCAATTATTTCCACTGTTATCGGTATTTGGTTAAGTGAGTATGGTTTTGGTAGATTAGTTGGTTCGGTTTATCCATTAATGGGTGTACTTGGTGTAGTTATCGTTATTGCTATTTTGTGGTATTGGATAAAAACCCGTAAAACTGCCTAGTGCTAGGATTAAGTTTTAATTATAAATAAAGCTGTTGAGTATCAAACTCAACAGCTTTGTTTGTTGGTGGTTATTGTTTAAGCACTAAAAAGCATATTCAACTCTACTTTATTTTCAGTTATATCAGCTAAAGTATATTGGTCTAGTACGCTTAAAAAGCTTTGTGTTGCCTCATAGAAAACATGTTTTAGTTTGCATACAGGGCTGATTTTACAGAGCTCCATTTGTTTTTTAATCGAAAGTTTCTCTTCAGGGGACTTCCCGCTTTTTGGTAAAGCGATAACTCCCTCTTCGGTAATGGGTGTAAAGCAATCGACAATGGAAAAATCAGCTTCGGTCTGGCGTATTACTTTGCCGATATTAATCGTTGCCGGTTCTTTGGCTAGGCGAATACCGCCATTTCTGCCACGTACACTCTCAATATAACCAAGGGTCGCGAGTTGATGAACAATTTTTGTTAAATGGTTTTTAGAAATATCATAGACATCAGCGATATCTTGGATATTCATTAGTCTTTCTTTATCTTCTTGCGTTGCCAGGTATATTAAGCAACGCAAAGCATAATCACTATAAGTTGTAAGGCGCATAAAAATTATTCCTCTAAGAGCTTTTTTCTAGCCAAAGGCACCATCCGTTCTCTCTTTAGACAAGATAGGGAGATAGCTTATGCAGAATAATACAAAACAAAGTATCCAGGAGGTCTGCGCAATCATCAGCCACATGATGTAAGAGCTCATATCAAAGAGCGGTAAAATCACTCTGGCGACAAAAGAAATGATGAGAAGCACATACATCCAGACCACAGTTTTAGGTGGTTGATGGATACTGCGACCGGTATGGCCTAAAGAAACTCGAGTCATCATGGCAATTGTCATCATGGCAATGCCGGAGAGGGCCAAAGCGTGTACGGCAATACTGTGTGTACCAATGCCCCAAGCTTGCAGCGCATATAAAACAAAGCCGAAACACATACCGAAGAAACCCAGGAAGAGAGACCATAACAGCGGCTTTTTCCAAATACCTGAATTATACCAACCGGCCAAGCGAATAAGATTAACTGCAGCAACGGCAATGGCAGCTATGCTTAATAAAATAGGGTTTGGTATAAATACATCAGCGATAAAGAAGATAACAAAGAAGCCCAGGCTCATACCGTCTAAGGCCTTTGAGTTTTTAACAGTTACAGCAGTAGATTGACCAACGCTTAAGCCCTTTTCAATAAAGAATGGCGTTACTCGACGACCGACTGTCAGTACCAAGCCAATTATCAAGTAAAAGCCCAGATAAATACCGATACGATTTAAATTCATGTTTTGGCTTAAGATGCCGATATAACAGAGCGCGTTAGCCAGGGTTAAGAGTAGTATCTTGGAGACTATACCAATTTGACGTTTTTGTTTGGCCTTAATTACTGCAGCTGTGATGATATAGGCCATCCAGATCATAAAAATCATATCAGCAATAAAAGCGATAATGACTAAGGCTATCGTCACGCCTTGACTTGGATTGAGAGTGGTTAGCGCCCAAATGAGGCGAGCAATACCCCAGAAAGAAAAGATTGCTAATAATCGCTTACCATAAGGCATGGGGACGCCAGTCCAAGTTTGTACCGCTGTCAGCAGGAATCCGGCGATAATGGCTATTGTATAGCCGTATAGCATCTCATGGGCATGCCAGTAGAAGGGGTGAAAAACGACACCACCGCCTAAGCTTAATTTGCCCATAAAGACGAATATCCACAACGCCATGGTAATAATTGCAAAAATACCTGCGCTCGCAAAGAAGATTCTGAAGCCTAAATTTAGAATGTGGTGTGGTGAATAAGGTTTTTTGCCAGGAGGTTGAATCTGCATCATGAGGATTGCTCCATTTATTTTTAAAGATATATATTAAATATATCTTTAATCACTAGGCTGGTCAAGCGATTAGGAGGGGAGAGGCAAATTAAATTATACCCTTTTTAGGGAAATGGCCGTCCTTTTATGCTTAAAAAGCGCTAATCCCTGCCACGCCGTGAGCGTGATGTTGGCGAGCGATTTGCAGATCATCAGGGCTCAGGCCACCAATGGCATAAACAGGTCGTCTTGCTTCCTTGGCTATCGCTTCAAAAGCCTCCCAACCAAGTGGGTCCTCTCCAGGATGGCTGATGGTGTTTTTAACATGGCCTAAAACAATAAAATCAGCATCGAGAATTTGTGCGTATAAAATATCTGCTAAATGGTGAGTTGAAATAGCCAGGAGCTTATCCGCGGGAATAGGGCGCTCCTCAAGTTGTATTGCATCAGCTGAACGCAATTGCACCCCATCAGCTAATGGCCACCAGTTGCGCGGATGTCTGCTGTTGATTAAAAGCTTGGCGCCACGTTGATGACATAACTCTAACAGTTTTTCAAAAAGTGTTTTTAATTCCTTGTCGGCAGGGCCTTTAGGCCAGTTTGTTTGACGGAACTGAAATAAAGTTGCTCCTTTTGCAATCGCATTATCCACGTATGTGCTTAAAGCTGCGGCATCTGTGTCTGCGTTAAATTCAGGAGTAATTGCATAGCGTGGCGAGAGGCTTAACCACTTGAGCGGAGGGAGAGAGGCGGGTAATAGTTCACCCAATTCGCTCGCTTTTTCGGGATGGGTCCACGCTAAGTTTTGTTGCTCCATGCCTTTGGGTGTGCCTTCCCAGGCATTAACCAGGAAAAAAGCCAAACGCACCTTGGTCTTTGGGTACTCATAATCAAAAGTGACCCAGGGTGTTGCGGTAGTCACCAGAATATCAAGCTCTTCTTTGAGTTCTCGAAGTAAGGCTTCTTTTGCCGTTTCACCACTTTCAATTTTACCGCCGGGGAACTCCCACCAACCAGACCAAGACTTATCCACAGGTCTTTGAGCTAGAAGTATTTCACCTTCGGCATTGATAATTACACCGACGGCGACGTCTAAAAAGGGCTTTTGAATGGTCATAGAAGTTCCTGATGTCCTGGCTTTATTTATATTGTTAATATTAATTCTAACCTCAACTAACTTTTGAGGTGCCGGGCCGTCCAGTCGCGAGCAAAATGACGTGCGACACGACCTGAGCGAGAGCCTCTCTCAAGGGTCCATTGTAAGGCTTCAGTGCGACTTTCTGCGATATGCTCTTCAGGGCAGCCTAGATCTCTTAGCCAATAATCCACAATGGCTAAATACTGATCCTGACTAAATGGATAAAAAGACAGCCAAATACCAAAGCGTTCAGATAGTGAGATTTTTTCTTCTACTGCTTCGCCCGGATGAATTTCACCCTGAGGGCCTGTCGTGTGCTCAAGGTTCTCGGTATTGAATTCTGGCATGAGATGGCGACGATTGGAGGTGGCATAGATTAATAAGTTATCGCCACTGTCCGCAATAGAGCCGTCCAGGATGGATTTTAAGGCTTTGTAGCCCGACTCTCCATGCTCAAAGGAAAGATCATCACAGAAAACTACAAAGCGTTCCTCACGATCGCGCACTAATTCGACAATTTCGTGGAGATCGCCCAGATCAGACTTGTCTACTTCAATGAGTCGCAGACCATCGCCGGCAAACTGACCCAGCATGGCACGTACTAAAGAGCTCTTGCCGGTGCCACGGGTGCCTGTCATCAATACATTATTAGCCGGTTTGCCTTGGACAAACATACGCGTATTACGTTCTAAAATTTCTTTTTGCCGCTCAATATGCAGTAGATCGACAGGCTCAATTGCATCA
>JAAZFX010000056.1 GCA_012511555.1 Alcaligenaceae bacterium
AATATCAACTATCTATTAATTTTCAGAGTCTTCAGCATCATCAGTTTCAAAATCAGCCGGAAGGTTGATACTACCTCTGCTAGCAACTTTAAGAATATTTTTACTGCCGGTGTGGCGCACATCCTCACCTTGAACGGTGTAAATAACACGCTCAGCCATATTTTTAGCATGGTCACCAATACGTTCTAAAGAGCGTGCCATAAACATAAGATCTATCGCTGCCGTAATCGTACGCGGGTCCTCGATCATATAGCTACTAGTCTCGCGTAAAACACTGCGCCACTCTTTGTTAATTTTTTTGTCAGCACGGACAACTTCAGCTGCAGCAACCGGATCAAGACGGGCAAAAGAATCAAGTACTTTTCGTAAGTTTTCAGATACTAAACTTCCCATGTAGTTCAACTCTACGATAGGTTCAAAACGTACGTTTTGATCATAGAGGCGACGTACAGTTCGAGCTATTTTCTCAGACTCGTCACCACAGCGCTCTAAATCCGTAATTATTTTAGTTACAGATAAAAGCAAACGTAAGTCAATAGCTGCAGGTTGCTGACGGGCAATAATCTGTGCTATAAGAGAGTCTATTTCTACCTCTAACTTATTAACCTCAACCTCATAAGCAAAAACACGTTCGATTAAAGCAATATCGCCGGTACTAAGGGCTTCAACTGCGTCATTAATCATAGACTCAACTAAACCGCCCATCCGTAGACATTGGGAGCGGACTTCCTCTAGCGATTCACCGTAACGGCTACTTGTATGTTGTTCAAACATCTGACACTCCATATTGAAAATTACTCTATTTTACGAGGTGTTTATTACTATTCAATGACATTAAACTCTTATTGTTTTGACGCCATCTTGACTAGCCATTAATACAACGTTTGCAGGCGCAACAGCAAAAAGGCCACAAGTAACAACACCGGGTATTTGATTGATCTGCTGCTCTAAATTTGCTGCATCCTCTAACTGAAAACCTGCTACATCTAAAATAGGATGCCCATTATCACTAATAAAGCCTGCACGCTTTATAACCTCAGTAGCACCTAAGGCTTTGAGCTGATTAGAAACGGCATTTAAGGCAATTTGTATAACTTCTAAAGGGATTTTAAAATTACCTAGGCGTTCGACCCATTTAGAGTCATCTACAATACAGACAAAGCGCTCAGCCACAGAAGCTACAATCTTTTCACGAGTTAAGGCACCACCGCCACCTTTTATCATCTGTAACTTAGGGTTCACTTCATCAGCGCCATCCACATACACTGGCATAGTATTAACCTCATTAAGGTCAAACACTTTGATACCATGGCTTTCTAAACGCGCTGCGGTACGTTCAGAACTTGCAACAGCCCCTTTAAATTGATCTTTGTATGCAGCCAAAGCATCAATAAATAAATCTGCAGTAGAACCGGTACCCACACCAATGATTGCATCAGGTGCAAAAAATTCACGTATGTATTCTACCGCTGCAACCGCCACTTGCTGCTTTAGT
Organism: Alcaligenaceae bacterium; assembly: GCA_012511555.1. Classification (GTDB taxonomy): domain Bacteria; phylum Pseudomonadota; class Gammaproteobacteria; order Burkholderiales; family Burkholderiaceae_B; genus Oligella. The sequence goes on from JAAZFX010000056.1 coordinate 1,496, forward strand.
TGATTCTGTTCGAGCTTCATGCAATAAACTCCTGATAAGTTTTTTCTGAAAAACCCAGTTTAAAACCATCAGGATACACTAATAATGGACGCTTCATCACGCTAGGATTCGATTGAATCAAAGCGATACGCTCTTCAACAGAATTCAGTTCCTTTGCTGCATCATCTAATTGACGCCAGGTTTGAGAGGCTTTATTAATCAGCTTATCCCACCCCAAGGCTGCAGCCCACTCAGTTAATTGCTCTGCACTTGGAACCTGCTCACGAACATCAATTAACTCCACCTCAATTTCTTGGGATTCTAGAAACTTTTTAGCCTTGACGCAAGTACTGCAACGCTTTAGACCAAATATTTTAAAAATCATTTGAACACCTTAATTTTCACTCTTTCTAAACTGTAGCCGATTTCCGATTATGACACAAACACCCACGATGAAAATCATAATAGTCGCTAAAGCATTAACCTCTGGCTTAATACCCAACCTGACTCGTGAAAAAACCTCAACCGGTAAAGTGGTATAGCCAGGACCGTTTAAAAACGATGCGATCACCACATCATCCATAGACAAAGTAAAGGCCAATAACCATGCAGCAACCATCGCCGGGGCAATTAAAGGCAAGACGATACTGAAAAACACCTTAAGCGGCGTAGCCCCCAAGTCCAGAGCAGCTTCTTCTAAGGAGCGGTCGAGCTCACGTATGCGTGATGAAACGACAACAGCAACATAAGCGATTCAAAGCACCACGTGTCCGACCCAAATCGTAAACATACCATTTTCAGCAGGAAAGCCTATGGCCGACCTTAACTCAATAATCATCAATAAAATAGACACCCCTAAAATCACTTCAGGAATTACCAAGGGTGCATTCAGCATACCGATAAAGAGTGGAAAACCTAAAAAAGGTCCCTTGCGAACCATAATATAAGCTGCCCAAGTCCCTACGACAACAGCTGCACTGGCTGATAATACAGCAATCTTGATTGATAACCAAGCCGCCCTTAAAAGATTTGTATCTTCAAATAGGCTTTGATACCAACGGAAAGAAAAACCAGTCCAAGTCGACTGTAATGCTGAATCATTAAAAGAAAAAACAACCAGCGATACAATCGGTAAATATAAAAAACCGAAACCCAATAAAAACACTAAATATTTAAAGCAAGTGCCCAATCTCATTATTCTTGCACCTTATATTGCTTAGCTTGGTTAATCTGTAAGAGTACCAACGGAATTAATAAAATCATCAACATCACCACCGCAATAGCCGCAGCCATTGGCCAGTTAGAGTTAGTAAAGTACTGATCCCACATCACACGACCAATCATGTAGGTATTGGTGCCACCTAATAATTCCGGAATAACGTACTCACCAACCGAAGGAATAAATACCAACATCGAGCCAGCAATCACTCCCGAAGTAGACAAAGGTAAAGTGATGCTTAAAAAAGCCTTAAATGGCCTAGCCCCAAGGTCATAAGCTGCATCCAGTAAGCGTCTATCATGTTTTAATAAATTGGTGTAAAGGGGCAAGATAAAAAATGGCAAATAGGTATAAATCAAACCGATATAGACCGCAATATCTGTTCTGTACAATTCAATCGGTGAATTTATAATGCCGGTCCACATTAAAAAGTTATTTAAAAGACCCTCATTGCGTAAAATGCCCGCCCACGCATAAACACGTAAAAGCAGTGAAGTCCAAAAAGGTAAAATCACACCAAGCAAGAGCAAATTACGAGTTTTAGGATTGGACTGGGCAATAAAATACGCCATTGGATAACCAATCAAAATACAAAATAACGTAGTAACGGCCGCCATCCTGATTGATCGTAAGTAAGCATCAACGAAAAGTGAATCGGTAAATAAGGTAATATAGCTTTCTAGATAGAGCGCTATTCTTAATACCCCATTTTTATACTCTAAAAGTTGCGAATATGGGGGTTGTCCAAAGATCGACTCCGCAAAACTAATTTTTAAAACAATTAAAAATGGCACTAAAAGCGTCAAAATTAGCCACACATATGGTGGCACAATACTTAAACGCTCACGGGTCGGCAACCAGGAAAATAAATTACTCAGCTTAGTCATGATGGTAATACCGTCCCGCTATCTGCACCCCAAGTAATATAAACCTCATCATCAATACCCGGCGCATCTTCTAAAGCCGTAAGAGCTGACAAATTTGCTTCAATTACTTTGCCCGAGTCCAACTCAATCTGATAAAGCATATAGCTACCCATCCAGGCCACGTGTGTCACCACACCATAAGCTACGTTAACCGAGTCATCAGGTTCTTCAGTAAGCACACGAATCTGCTCAGGGCGCACCGAGACATACACCTCCATACCTAAGGGCTCGTTCACACCGTGATTCACATATAATGGGTCCTCAAGGTCTTCTGACTCAATCAATACGTGATCCGGTTCATCAACTACGATACGACCTTTAAAAATATTGGTATTACCAATAAAACTAGCCACAAATTGCGAATTCGGAAAGTTATAAACTTCTTGAGGAGTGCCATGCTGAATAATTTCACCGGCGGTCATCACGGCTAAACGGTTAGCCATGGTCATGGCCTCTTCTTGGTCATGGGTAACCATAATGCAGGTTACTCCAACTTGTTCAATGATCTTACTTAATTCAATTTGTGTTTTTTGGCGAATTTGCTTATCCAATGCAGACATAGGCTCATCCAAAAGTAATAACTTGGGACGTTTGACTAAACTCCTAGCCAATGCGACACGTTGCTGCTGACCACCTGATAGTTGCGACGGTTTGCGACGCGCGTAGCCGCCCATCTGGACCAAGTCCAATGCTTCAAAAACACGTTGATGAATCTCCTGCTTATCAACGCCCTCTTGCTTCAAGCCAAAAGCCACATTAGCCTCTACCGTCATATGTGGGAATAAAGCATAGGATTGAAACATCATATTTACTGGACGTTTATAAGGCGGTACATTGGCAATATCTTCTCCATCTAGAAAGATTTGTCCTGATGTGGGTTTTTCAAAACCGGCTAACATTCGCAAGAGCGTCGACTTACCACAGCCTGAACTGCCTAATAAAGCAAATATTTCGTTACGCTTAACTGTTAAGTCAACTCCCTTAACAGCAACCACGTCACCAAAAATCTTTTTTAAACCGACTAGTTTTAAAAACTCATCGTCGCTTGTAGCACTTGCCGCTAAACGCCCTTCTGTCATCTTGATCTCAATTCCTATTTAATAAATTGATTAATGGCCCGTGGACTAAGTAAATACTTAATCAATACGGGCCATTTTTTATAAGCTAAAAACCTGTTAGTTAATTGTCAATAATTAACGCCCTGATTTTAGTTCTGCCCATAAGCGTGTCTGCAAACGAAGAATATTCATTGGCTGAGGCTTAATCACAAATAAAGTCTTGGCTTTTTCTGGACCCGGGTACAGTTCTTCATTAGATGCAAGTTCCGGTAAAACATAGTCACGCGCCGTTTTATTTGCGTTGGTGAAAAACATTTCATTGGTGATGGCAGCATGAACTTCCGGCGTTTCAATGTAGTTAATAAACTTCATTGCGTTATTAAAGTTAGGCGCATCCTTAGGCACTGCCATAGTATCAAACCAGACCGGCGCACCATCATTTGGAGTAAAGTAAGCAATTTCAAAATCACGATTGGCTTCTCTGGCACGATCAGCGGCAATCATCACATCGCCACTATAACCATAGACAAAGCATAAGTCGCCCGAAGCTAACTCATCAATATAACCCGAAGAGCTAAATTGACGAATGTAGGGACGGATGTTTTTAAGCACCTCAATAGCCTCACGATAATCAGCTTCATCTGAACTATTAGGATCCTTGCCTAAATAATGCAAGACAGCTGGAAAAACCTGAGCGGCTTCATCGAGGATAGAAATACCACACGCACGTAGCTTTTCAACTTTTGTTGGATCAAAAAGATTAGACCAATCACGGAAGTTATAGTCTTCACCCATGATTTCTTTAACTTTGTTGACGTTATAGCCAAGGCCATTAGTACCATAGCCCCAAGGAACCAAGTACTCATTACCAGGGTCAACTTGAGCCACAACCGCCATCAGTTCAGGATCTAAATGCTCCCAATTAGGAATTTGAGATTTATCGAGCTTTTGTAATAAGCCCGCCTCAATTTGGCGTGCAGCATAGTGCGTTGCCGGTACCACAACGTCATAACCGGAATTACCAGTTAATAACTTTGCCTGGAGAATATCGTTAGTATCATAGGTGTCATAACGGATATTAATGCCGGTCTCACGTTCAAAACCGGGGATTGTATCGGGGGCTGTATATTCAGCCCAGTTATACACATTAACTACATTACTATCTTGAGCAGCGGCAGTGCTTGCAACAAGTGCAGAAACCGCAAAAGAGAGACCAATAGACTTCAATTTCATCTGAGCAATCCCCTAATACAAAAAACGAAAAAACAGAAAACTAATGATATAACCAAATACTCAAAAAAGGGCTATTTCTATTCAAACTGATGATAATAATGTGAAATTTGTTCCATAAATACAATACTTTGTTGACCACAGACCTTTAATAGTGAACGTTGTAGACGAGTAAGATTTTGCTGTCTCAACACATCGCTAAGCTTTGTCTTTTGGGCTTTATCAAAATCGATCAAATAGGCCTCTATGACTTCTTGAGTACATAGAATATTGTAGGCATTTAAGTCGGCATGCCAAACTCCTAGATCATGCATTTGCCGAATTCTTTGTGCTGTAATGCGAGCATAATTCGCAGCCAACTCTTCATCAATCAGCTTATCAATAAATTGCTGACAAATAGTAGCTAACGGTACAGTATCATCAACTAAACTAGTGATTAAGGCCATCTCACAAAACAGCCCTTTTTTTTGATAAAAGGCAGCGAGGGCTTTAGGTACCGTGAGACCCGCACCATGTAGATAATTGATAATGACAAATTCCTGAAAAGAGCGAGTTTTTTCAGGACTAATAAAAAAATATTTAGACTTATTAAACCTGCCCACTAAACCACCGCGACGGTATTGCCTCAAAACAGCAGGACCAACGGTAGTCGAAATAAACCAGGCGGCATTACGTCCGCCTGCACCGACTCTCGTAGCCTGAGACTGGTAGTACTCAGCAGTGAAAAGTGCCGGACCAAGACTACCCTCTAGACTCGAATCATTAGCAATAAGCTCATTTTGCCAATCCGGATGGAGTAAGATGCCCCAACTATCACCTTGAACAGTTGCTTTAATTTCCATAAACTATCGCCCTGACATAGCCTCTAAATTTAATTGATTGTTTAAAAGTGATTTGCCAGAAACTATTTGAGGAGCATGAGAATAACTGTCAAAAGCAAGACAATGGCAAATAGCCTCTTTAAGAACACCTCAGATAAACGTACCGCTAATTGTATCCCCTGCTTAACCATCATAACACCGCCGATTGCTAACGGAATACCTACAGTCCAATCCGCACTACCATGCCAGCTATAAGTAATTAAAGCCATCGTTACACCGGGTAAAACCAAGGCTAAACCAATGCCTTGGGCAACTACCTGTCTATACCCATAAATAATAGTCAGAACAGGAACGGCTACTAGAGAACCGCCAACGCCAAAAAAACCGCCAACTAGACCCGCCGCTACACCCAGTATAAAGAAACCGACTTGACCCATTTTCTTGGGCTCAGGGAGCTTTTTAGTCAAATCGACATTTTTACGAGGACGCGTTTGCCAAAAATACAGCAAAGAGAGGACAAACAGCATCCCCGCAAAACTACGCCTTAAGAGGATAGGGTCAATTCCCTGCGCTAACATGGATGCAAAATAAGTAACAATGACGTTGACTACAATGGCAAGACTCACGCCTTTAAAGTCAATTTTGTTATTTTTATTGTAGCCATACACTGCAAAAATAACATTGGCGACAATCATTACCATGCCCGTCCCCTGGGCTAATTGCTGCGGCATGTCAAAGACAATAGCCAGCATGGGAATAGCAACAATACCCCCCCCGATTCCCACTAAGGCGCCAACAAAACCAATAATAGCGCCAAGCACCACAAACATGGCAAAACTTAATACAACTTCCAAGGTCCTATTCCCTTCTTAAAAAATCGAAAATATCTGCTAAACGTGAAACGGGCCAAATTGTTAAACCCTCAATTTTTTGTTTTGGCACATTGTGTTTAGGAATCATCGCTACTTCAAAACCCAGTTTCGCAGCTTCTTTTAAGCGCTCTTGCCCACGAGTGGCAGGCCTAATTTCTCCTGCTAAGCCCACCTCACCAAAAGCAAAAAAGCCCTTAGGCAAAGGTTTATCTCGCATGGAGGAAATAATTGCCAACAAAACAGGTAGATCAGATGCGGTTTCAGTAATACGCACACCCCCTACCGCATTGATAAATACATCATGGTCAAAGGTAGGAATCCCGCCATGGCGATGTAAAACTGCTAATAACATCGCTAGACGGCTGCCCTCTAAGCCAATGCTCAGGCGCCGTGGATTTGGCACATGAGCGGCATCTGCTAACGCTTGAATCTCCACCAATAAAGGGCGGGTCCCCTCCTGAGTAGCCATCACACACGAACCAGCAATATCCGTAGAGTGCTGAGAAAGGAAAATAGCAGAAGGATTATTAATACCTCGCAAGCCCTTATCCGTCATGGCAAATACGCCTAACTCATTAACCGCACCAAATCGATTTTTAAAGGCACGTATCAATCGATGTGAAGAATGATTGTCACCCTCAAAGTACAACACTGTATCAACAATGTGCTCAAGCACACGCGGTCCAGCCAGACTACCGTCTTTGGTTACATGACCAATCATGACGAGGGAAATACCACTTTGCTTAGCCATACGAGTTAGTTGTGCCGCACACTCTCTCACCTGTGATACGGAACCCGGTGCCGCGGTCAGCTCACCAGAAAACATGGTTTGAATAGAATCAATGACTACAACCTTAGGATCATGCTCTAGTACTGCTTGTTGAATAGCTTCTAATTGAATCTCCGCCAACAATTGCACTGACTCTGTATTTAACTCCAAGCGCTTGGCACGCAAAGCAACTTGCTGGTCAGACTCCTCACCCGTCACATAAAGCACATCTTGACTGGTAGAAAGGCTAGTCAAAACCTGTAGTAATAAAGTTGATTTACCGATACCCGGGTCGCCACCAATCAACACCACCGATCCCGGCACTAAGCCCCCACCTAATACACGGTCAAATTCCTCCGAACCGGTACTCATACGTGGTATGTCTTGCATTTGCACGTCAGCCAAGCGACGAACAGGAGTCGTAGCAGCTAAATGATTAAATCGATTAGCTACGGCTTTTTTAGAAACCGGCTGTTCGATAGTTTCTTCTAAGGTATTCCACTCTTGGCAATGTGGACACTGCCCCTGCCACCTAAGTGCAGTACCGCCACATGATTGACAAGTAAAGATTGTTTTTGCTTTGGCCATTTAAAAATTAAATAATTTGTTTGTTCACTCGTTGATTTAAATTACAAAGAGTCTCATAAGAACCCATCTCTGCACACTCAGCGACTCTATCTACTGAAGGTCCCCCATCACCCCATAAAGTCACCCAATCACCTATTTGCGCGTCAGGAATAGGGTTTAAATTAATGGTCATCATATCCATAGACACCCGACCAGCAAGATGCGTCTCTTTACCATTAACCATCACTGGTGTAGAAGCATCCGCCCAACGCGGATAGCCATCAGCATAGCCACAAGCAACCACAGCAATGCGTGTTTGTTGAGTTGCCTTAAAGCGTCTACCATAACCTACTGTTTCGCCAGCCATCACGTCTTGAATCGCAATAATCTTGGCTTTTAGAGTCATTGCAGGCTGCAAATTAAAATCAAGCGCTCCCTGTCCCTCAACATTGCCCATCGGAGATGCGCCATATAGACAAAGTCCGGGGCGGATAATGTTTTGATAATTTGGCAAAAGCAATTCATCAGCATAGCGCAAAGTTGCTGCTGAGTTACACACACTCACACCGACCAAACCAAGTTGTTTAAGTGCTAACTCAAACTGTTTAAGTGCCTGCTTCATCTCATTCCACGCATGGTCTAAAGAAGCCCGATCCGGCGCATCAGCATCAGCAAAGTGCATCATCATGACAACTTCGGCGACTTTACGCTGCGATTTAAGCTGCTCTACTTGAGGCAATACCTGCGCGAGGGTTGCTGGTCTAAATCCTAAACGGTTCATACCGGTATTAAGCTTTAGCATAATCTTGAGACTGGCGCCCTCAGGCAATAAGCGTAAAGCATCTAATTGCTCTTGACAATGAATAGCTGTAGTGCTTTTAGTGGACTGTAAAACCTCTAAATCGGCTTCTTCAAAAAAACCTTCGAGTAAAACCTGCTCTTTGTTCCAACCGAGATCACGCAGTCGTGACAACATCTCGGTCTCAATGACACCTATACCATCGGCTGCAGCAAAACCCCTAACTGCTGCCTCAATACCATGCCCATAGGCATTTGCTTTGGCAATAGCGATTGTTTTACTCTGCTGAAAACGCGCTGCACCAACTTGCTTTTCAAGCTGTTGCTGAACAGCCTGCAAATTATGGGCCATCGCTGACGTAGAAATAGTTGCTATGATTGGACGGGGCAAGATATCACCTTAAAATAAAAGCCTTTGAAAAAACTTTAAAGTTAAAACAGATGAGTATTAAATTAACCCTCATTGTACGCCTTTTGGAAAGTTCTGCAGTACTTGATAACACTTAATACCCACAAGCTAAAACTGCTTTAAACACTTTAAAAAAGCTTATCACGTAGACTATTGTTTAAAATAGTCTTTTTACTAATATCATTAAGCCGTTAATTTCTTTATATGACACCACTAACTTACTGTGAAAATAAAATCAGCCGTCCAGCCAGCAGCATTTATTATGCCCTTCTTACCTGTACGGAGGTGCAACGCATGCACCTTACTGCTATTTTTGCTCTCCATAAAGAAATTAGCGAGGTACTCATTGAGTGCAAGGAGTCCTCTGTAGCGCGTATCAAGTTATCATGGTGGCGTTCAGAATTGGAACATAGTCTAGCAGGCAGTGCCAATCACCCGATTACTAAGGCACTCTCACTAGAAGGCGGCTTAATCGAGCAGCCAGGCTCAGATACAAAGTCATCAGCAGAGCTTTATCAACTTTTTTCGGAATTAATTAAGGCCACTGAATTAGATTTAAGCCAAGGGCGATATTTGGATTGGCCTAATTTAGAAAATTACTTAGTACTTAATGGCGGCTCTTTAAATAAGTTATTGATGTGGCAATTACTTGGCACTGACTACTTAGCAGAAAAACACACTAGTCTTGCAGAAAACTTGGCTAAAGCCATTGCCCTGACCATTATCATTCGTGATGTGGGTTTACATAGCATGCAAGGCCGCATCTATATTCCCATGTCAGACCTGCGTCAATTCAATGTCACCGCCAATCAAATACAGCAACGACAATATGCTGATAACTTCAAAGATCTCATTGAGTTTGAAGCAAAACGTGCAATGACTTTTTTTGACGCCGCCCAAGCCGAACTTGATAACTTTAAAGCAGAAGAGCTTCGTAATTTACGGCCCTTACTTAGCCTTGGCACCATGCATAAAGAACTGTTAAAAAAGATTCTTAAGAGCCCTCAAGATGTTCTTCAGCATCGACTAAGTCTTAGCCCACTACGCAAAGCCTGGATCGCCCAAAAGCATAAATTTTCTTTTTAAGAAAATTTAGCTTAGCTCTTAAACTCTTTAGTACCGGGGCGATACATTTTGAACAAAGTATCTTCAGTGATTTCGTAGTAGTTTGCCGGACCACCTGCACGTAACACTCTGCGCGCGCTATGCGCTTGATAAACATTATTTTCATCGATCATCAAACGCGCAATATGTACTCGCACAACTTGTCCCATCGCAATCCAAGTCGGATGCTTCACACCATCTATGTCTTGTAATTGTTCACAAGATAATAGCTTACACTCCATCGTTACTGGACTTTCCGCAACTCGTGGTGCGTCAACCACCTCACCGGCCAAGGCTGTCAACTTGGCAAAGTCAAACTCATCCACATCTTCAGCGATGCTTGTCAGATTCATTTGTTCGGCCAACTCACGAGTCACCAAATTCCTTGTAAATTCGCCAGTATCCATAACATTTTGGATAGTATCTTTTTTAGAATAGGTGCCGGAAAAAATCAAAATAGGTGGTTTATAGTTAAAAAGATTAAAAAAGGAAAAGGGAGCTAGATTTAACTGCCCTTCCTTACTCTTAGTACCAATCCAGCCGATAGGACGTGGGCCGATGATGGAATTTAGCGGATCATGAGCTAAACCATGACCTTCTATCGGATTATAGGAATGAATTTCCTGCTGCATAATACATATCCTTAAACGCCTAGATAACGATTACGAATGGCTTCTTGTTGTTCTAACTCATCCACCGTGCCTTGCCAAACTACATGGCCTTTTTCCACAATATAATGACGATCCAGTAAAGAGTCCATCTCTTTGAGATTCTTGTCGACTACCAAAATAGTCATGCCTTCTTTTTTTAATTGTACTAGGGTTTCCCAAATTTCCTGGCGGATAAGGGGGGCTAATCCCTCGGTCGCTTCATCTAAAATAAGTAATTGCGGATTGGTCATTAAGGCACGGGCAATGGCAAGCATTTGTTGCTCACCACCAGAAAGTGTATTGGCAACCTGCTGACGACGCTCCCTCAATCGTGGGAACAAAGTCATGACTCGATGCAAATTCCAAGCACCCGGTTCTTTATTACCGCGTGCAGTAGCGAGCAGATTCTCTTCCACCGTCAACGATTTAAACACACGACGCCCCTCCGGTACTAAAGCAATACCCAGTTGAGCTATTTGAAAGGACTTCAGCTTCGTAATTTCCCGCCCTTTGAAATGTATGGATCCACCTTTTGCCGGGAGCATGCCCATAATCGTTTGAATGGTTGTGCTTTTACCCATACCATTACGTCCAACCATGGATACCGCCTCGCCGTCTGCGATTTCTAAATTCACTTGAAATAGCACTTGGCTTTTGCCATAGCCACCTTCGAGTTGCTCTACCTTTAACATCACGGCTCCCCTAAATAAGCGTCACGAACGACTTGGCTGTGTCGCACTTCTTCAGGACTACCGGTAAAAATATTTCTACCTGTCACTAAGACGGTAATACGATCGGCTAAGCTAAACACCGCATCCATGTCATGTTCAACCAATAAAATACTGTATTTTGTTCTTATCGATTTAAGAAATGCTGTCATCTGCTGAGTTTCTTCACTCCCCATCCCCGCCATTGGCTCATCTAATAATAGAATTTTTGGCGAACGAGCTAAAGCCACGGCTAATTCAAGTTGCCTTTTTTCGCCATGGGCTAACTCTGCGACTACTGTCAGTGCTAGATGATCTAAACTCACCTCCCGCAGCCAAGCATGCGCTTTTTCCATTAACTGCTTATCACGCATGGGATTGCGCCAAGAAAAACAGGTACCCGCTTCTAACATCAAAGACAAAATGACATTTTCTAAGGCTGTATATTGATTACACAACTCAGTAATTTGAAAAGAGCGAGCCATCCCGGTACTAATACGTTGATGAGTAGCTTGGTGAGTAACATCCTTGCCATCAACAAAAATCTTGCCGGAATCCGGCTTTAACTCACCACAGAGTTGCGCTATGAAAGTAGATTTACCGGCACCATTGGGACCAATCAAGGCGTGTATTTCACCTGTATACAGCTCTAAATTCACTCCATTAGTGGCCTTGAGCGCACCGAAGGATTTATGTAAATCCTCAACATTTAAGATGACCTCTTGCGCTGGCGTCGCCCTACTCTCTACCATAACGTCCACCGAAGAAACGACCAAATAAGCCTTGCTTAGCATAGAGCGCCACTAGCACTAAAACCGGACCCATTACAAGCATCCAATGCTCAGTCCAAGTGGCTAAAACACGTTCCAAGCCTAAAAATACAATAACGCCCCCGATAGCTCCAAACAGAGTACCTAAACCACCCAGCACGACCATCGCTAAGAACTCACCCGACTTCATCCACGAAGCCATATCCGGCGTCACCAATCCCGCATAATTAGCCCATAAAATACCTGCCAAACCGGTTCCCACCGCTGACCAAATAAAGGCTACTAATTGGTAAGACTTGGGAGAAGCGCCAAGGTTTTTCACTCGACGTTCAGATTGACGAATGGCTTGTAAGACCATGCCGAATTTAGAGCGAACAATCAGGACACAAAAACTGACCCAAAGCACCAAAGCTACTAAGCAAACATAATAAAACTGCACCTTGTCTTCAAGATCAATCAATGGCAAGGTATTCGGCTCATACATAAAGAGCCCCTCATCTCCCCCATAAGGCTGTAAAGAAACCAGCACAAAGTACAGCAATTGAGCAAAGGCCAGGGTCACCATAATAAACTGTACGCCTCGGGTTCTTAAAGCAAATAAGCCAACAATCGCTCCTAAAACAGCACAGATTAATAAAGCGATTGGCCAAAGAATCAGCGCTTGATTACTACCTTCCCAAAAAAATATAGGTTCCATCATCGAATGATGATGGGCAATAATGGCAACGCTATAACCGCCTATCGCAAAAAACATTGCGTGACCAAAGCTCACCAAAGCCCCATAACCCAGTATCAAATCCAGTGAGACAGCTGCGATAGCATAGATTAAAAAACGTGTTGCTACGCTAATCAGGTAGTTATTGTCTAACTGTTCAGTCCCAAACGGTAACAGAGCCAATATCATCAAAACCAAGAGAACAGCCACTTTAGCTTTTGTAGAGGACAGCATAAATCTTATTTTTTAACAGGAAATAAGCCAAGAGGACTTACAATTAACACAACGGCCATCAACAAGTAAATAGAGGCAGAAGAAATACCCGCCGCTAAAGGTTGAGCCACTTCAGCGCTCAAGAACTTATCAAAGATTTGCGGTAAAAAGGCACGGCCCAGGGTATCGACCATGCCAACTAATAAAGCACCTACCGCTGCCCCTCTAATTGAACCTACGCCACCAATCACAATAACAACGAAGGTAGTGATGAGGATACGCTCCCCCATGCCAATTTCCACTGCCAATAAGGGTGCTGCCATTACTCCGGCCAATCCACATAAGACTGCGCCAAAACCAAAGATAAAGAAATACAACTTACGAATATCAACGCCCAGGGCACCGACAATTTCCCTATCGTCTGCACCGGCACGGATGAGCATACCGAGACGTGTTTTATTGACTAGAAGCCATAAGCCTAGAGCAACGAGTATACCGACTGCTATAAAAAGCAGCCGATACACTGGATAATTAAGTCCTGGCAACAACTGCACAAAACCTGATAACGCAGCGGGTGTGTCAACCATTGGAGGCTGGCGACCAAAAATAATCGTCACCAATTCATTACTAAACAAGATGAGACCTAAAGTTGCTAACACTTGGTACAAATGGTCACGGCCGTAGAGCTTTGATATGACTAAACGCTCAATAATCAAGCCATAAATGCCTGCAGATAGCAGTGCCGCTAACACAGCCAGTAAAAATGAACCGCTTTGAGCTAAAACATAAGCAGCAACAAAGGCGCCAACCATATATAAAGAACCATGGCTTAGATTAATCACGCCCATGATTCCAAAAATCAAGGTCAGACCGGAGGCCAAAATAAAGAGCATCGCTCCGTATTGAAAGCCGTTAAGCAGCTGCTCCAGTAATAACATCATTGTTTACATCTCACATTGCACAGCGAAGTTATCCGTACCCTGTTCGATTACCTTTCTAACAATCTGAGGACGTAGTTCACCGCTATCATCCTTTTTTAACTGCAATAGATAGTAATCCAAGATAGGATGCTGATTATTAGCCAAAGAAAAAGTACCACGCAATGACTTAAAATCATGTTCTTTTAAGGCCTCATGAAATTTTTCTTTATCAGAAATATCACCACCAACTTTACTAATGGCAGAGTCATACCATAAGGCTGTATCATAGGCGACCATCGCATATTCTGTAGGAACACGGCCATATTCCGCTTGGAAATCCTGAACAAATTGCTGACTCAGCGGTAATTCTGAAGTCAATGCCCAATGGCTGACAATATAGAAATCTTCTGCTACCTGACCGGTTGCTTCAATCATTCGAGCATCCATTGAGAAACCGGGCATAATCATTGGAACCGTATCATTGAGTCCGGAATTACCATATTGCTTAGCAAAATTAATGCCTAAACCACCCGGGTGGAACTGATAGATAGCATCGGGATTAAGTGAGCGAATACGAGCAATTTCCACTGAGAAATCAGCTTGTTCAAGGCTAGTATAAATTTCTGCAACTATCTCGCCCTTATAGCTCGATTTAAACCCATTAATCGCATCGCGACCGGCTTGATAATTAGGAGCTAGTAACACTACCTTGTCATAGCCTACCTCATTAGCGGCTGCACCTCCAGCGGAGTGATAATAATCGTTTTGATAGGCTGCCACAAAGTAATTAGGGCTACAACGCTTACCGGCAAAGACCGAAGGCCCCGGATTAAGACTGATATAGGTTTTGTTTTCTTTGATGATACTCGGTACGACCGCAGCTAGCACATTGGAGAAAGTCACACCGGTAAATAGCTCAACACCATTACTCAACATACGGTCTACTGCCTGCTTGCCATTAGCCGGTTTTAAGGCATCATCCTCAACAATCAGTTCAACATCAATACCACCTAATTTGCCGTCTTTTTGTTTAAGGGCTAATTTAAAAGCATCACGAGCATCTTCACCTAAATAACCAGCAGGGGTAGATAAGGTAGTAATAAAACCGATTTTTAATGGTTCAGCTTGCGCCACACTCACTAAAGCAGCACCTACTGATAAAGCCAGTAATGATTTTTTAAACATGGATGTCTCCTCAAATAATTTTTATTTTTAATTTGCTAAACGCTTTTCTTTACGCCAAATAAAGAGTTCTGTAAGTGCAATAATTGCTAAAAACATGACCCAGAATAAGCCTGGATATTGCTGAGCCAAATTTTCAAACTCAGCAGAGATATGGCTCACAAATAAATAATGGTAAGCCGCAAAAATAACAAAACTAATAACTGCAGCAATGATACGCTTATTATAAAAATACAAATAAGCAAATGGCGAAATCAAAGCAGGCACCGCATACAGCATCGTCGTTGCAATCATGCCAAAGACAGCGAAACCAAAACTACCTAATAAGCTTAATTGACCATCATCACCAGTTGAGTACCCATAGAAGCGTGTAAAGCTAAAAACAAAGCTCAATAACAAAATAGATTTTGCGAACTGTAGAAAATAAAATAAATAATTGTGTTTCATAATCAATAAAGGGGTTTGATGCTGAACTATCAATGAGTCCCCAACAAACCCCTACTCCATAAGAAGTTTCAGCTGCAAATTTAAAAACTAAAGCTGAATGTTTTTCTGCAGATAGGCTCTCACCTGCTCCACATCATTATCCATCACTTCAACATACTGTGGTAAATCCATCAAGTCCGCCAAGTGCTCGGGTAAGTCCATCTCAACTCCTATAGCCTCCTGAATGGTCTCGGCAAACTTTAATGGCAGAGCCGTTTCTAATACCAACATAGGCACGCCGTCATGAAGATTTTCAAGTGCCACCTTAACGCCATCCGCCGTATGGGGATCGATAATTAAACCACTTTCCTCATAAACTGACTTAATGGTATCTAAACGATCCTGGTGGCTACTTGATCCGGATAAGAAACCAAACTCGGCCTCAAAACGATGCTTTTCTTCAGAAAGGTCGAAGTAACCATCTTCTGCTAATTGCTCCCACAGTGCTTTAACCTTAGCACCATCTTGATGCATTAAATCATAGACAAAACGCTCAAAGTTTGAGGCTTTGGAAATATCCATGGAAGGACTGGAGGTTTTATATGTTTGCTCTGAGGCACGTGGACGGTAGATCCCCGTACGGAAGAACTCTTCTAATACATTATTTTCGTTGGTCGCGAGCACTAAGCGCTTAATGGGCAAACCCATTTGACGTGCGATATGCCCAGCGAGAATATTACCAAAGTTACCCGAGGGCACCGTGATAGAAATTCTTTGAGCTCCATTTGCCGTTGCTCTCAACCAGGCCCAGAAATAATATACTACCTGAGCAGCGATACGACCGAAGTTAATTGAATTAACCGCCCCTAAGTGATACTTCTCTTTAAACTCAAGGTCATTAGACAAAGATTTAACAATATCCTGACAGTCGTCGAAAACACCTTTGACAGTAATATTGTGAATGTTTTCATCATTAAGAGAAAACATCTGCGCCCGTTGAAATTCACTCATACGGCCATGTGGCGACAGCATAAAAACCTGTACGCCCTTTTTGCCACGTAAGGCATACTCAGCAGCAGAGCCTGTATCACCGGAAGTAGCACCTAAAATATTTAAGGTGGTATTACGCTCAGTCAATACATACTCAAATATATTACCCAGGAACTGCATCGCCATATCTTTGAAGGCTAAGGTTGGACCTTCGGACAAGCCGACTAGGGTAATTTTATCGTTGATCTTTTTAAGAGGGACAATATCTTTACTATTGAAGTTGTCCGTAGTATAACTTTTTGCGCAAAGCTCACGAACAGCACTTTTAGGTATATCGGTGATAAACAAACTCAATATCTCAGTGGCTAACTCAGCGTAGTTTAAACGACGCCAAACCTCCAAGGTTGCAGTATCAATGCGCGGTAGGATAGAAGGTACACTTAAGCCACCATCAGGTGCTAAACCCTCTAGAAGAATATCACTAAATTCGGTTGGACTTAAGCCACCACGGGTCGAAACGTATTTCATTTCTCTAATTGCTCCAAACGGATGCGGGTCACTTTAGAATGCACAAATGGCATCTGTTCAATCTGGCCAATGGCCTTTTCAATATCGCCCTCTCGGGTCTTATGAGTCAAGAAGATAATGCTGGCTTTGCCATCACTTACTTGCTCCTGACGCATCGAGTCGATAGAAATATTATCTCCGGCTAAAACACGAGTAATCTCTGCCATAACGCCTGACTGGTCATCAACCAATAAACGCAGATAGTAAGAGGTCTCAGCATCTTCAATCGGTAAAATCGAATAATCAGCTAAAGCATTGGCCTGGAAAGCCAAATGCGGTACTCGATTTTCCGGGTCTGTATGATGCATACGTGTCACATCAACCAAGTCTGCGATAACTGCTGAAGCAGTCGGTTCTGAACCAGCCCCCGGGCCATAGTATAAGGTTTCACCAACGGCGTCACCACGTACTAAAACAGCGTTCATTGAACCCTCAACATTAGCCAGAAGCTCGTTATCCTTGACCAGGGCCGGATGAACTCGCAGCTCAATACCCTCTTTACGATGTCTGGCGATCGCTAATAACTTGATACGATAGCCAAGATTATGAACATGGATAAAATCCTCTTGTGCCAAGTGACTAATACCCTCAACATAGACCTTATCAAATTGAATTTTAATACCAAAAGCAATAGAAGCTAAAAGCGCTAATTTATGCGCTGCATCAACACCCTCAATATCAAAGGTAGGATCTGCTTCGGCATAACCAAAATCTTGAGCTTCCTGTAATGCCGTTGCAAAATCCAAGTTACGACGACGCATTTCAGAGAGGATAAAGTTAGTCGTGCCATTGATAATACCGGCAAGCCACTGAATACGATTAGCAGTCAGGCCCTCACGGATTGATTTGATAATAGGGATACCGCCTGCTACTGCCGCCTCAAAGGCGACCATCACGCCTTTATTACTCGCTTCAGTAAAAATTTCATTACCGTGTAAAGCTAGCAATGCTTTATTAGCGGTAACAACATGTTTACCCTCTGCAATCGCCGCTAGAATCAGCTCCCTGGCTAAGGTTGAGCCACCAATCAACTCAACTACAATATCAATTTCAGGGTCTTGCACTAAAGCCATCAGATCATCATCAACCTGAACATGACCCGGCACATCGGTAATTTTTGATGGATTACGTGTAGCAATACGGACTATCTCAATACGACAACCGGCACGACGAGCAATCTCATCCGCATTGCGATTGAGTACAGCCCAAGTACCACTACCAACTACTCCAAAGCCGAGTAAACCCACCTTAACCGGTTTTAAATCATTCACTAAAAGCACCATCCTTTTTAAACATCTCTTTAATTCCTCTTACCGCTTGGCGAATACGTTGCTCATTTTCTATTAGAGCAAAACGGACATAATCATCACCATACTCACCGAAACCGATACCGGGAGAAATAGCTACTTTAGCCTCAGCCAACAACTTTTTAGAAAACTCAAGCGAACCCAAGTCCTTATAAAACTCAGGAATTTTTGCCCAGATATACATTGACGCCTTAGGAATATCAACCATCCAACCAAGATCATGTAAACCCTTGGCTAACACATCGCGACGCTTCTGATAAATAGCTACTTGCTGAACAACACTATCTTGAGGACCATCTAAGGCTGCAATCGCGGCAACCTGAATCGGCGTAAACATACCATAGTCGTGATAACTCTTAATTCGGGCCAGCGCACTAACCACCTCTTCGTTACCAACCATAAAGCCTACGCGCCAACCGGCCATATTATAGCTTTTACTGAGAGTAAAAAACTCAACTGCGACCTCTTTGGCACCAGGTACTTGCATAATCGAAGGAGCGACATAGCCATCAAAGTTCATATCAGCGTATGCCAAGTCATGCACGACAATCATATTATGTGTTTTAGCCAACTCAACAATGCGCTCAAAAAACTCCAGATCAACGCATTGAGCTGTTGGATTGCTCGGGAAACCAATAATCAACATCTTTGGTTTAGGAATACACTCACTTACCGCCTTTTCAATTTCGGCAAAGAAGTCACCCCCCGGAATCATCGGCACAGAACGAATATTAGCTCCGGCAATCACCGCACCATAAATATGAATGGGGTAACTTGGATTTGGTACTAAAACGGTATCACCCTCAGCCAAAGTAGCAAGCATCAAATGCGCCAGCCCCTCTTTGGAGCCAATAGTAACAATTGCTTCAGTTTCAGGATCTAACTGCACATCATAACGACGCTCATACCAATCTGCGATGGATTTACGCAAACGGAAAATACCCTTGGATACTGAATAACCATGTGTGTGCGGCTTTTGGGCTGACTCAAGTAACTTATCAACGATATGCTGCGGCGTTGGACCATCAGGATTGCCCATGGAAAGATCGATAATATCTTCACCACGTGCTCGCGCAGCCATCTTAAGCTCGCCGGTAATATTAAACACATAAGGAGGTAAACGCTCTATGCGCGGAAAAGATCTCATAGCCCCACCACTAATAAATAAAATATTGACAAACTATTTAATCTATCCTATCTAGGATTATCGGGCAATTAGTTTAGAGAAAATAGCAAATTTTCCATATGAAAGATGTGGTATGTACAACTTATAGTCATTAACATGTCACAATTGAAATCTAAGATTGCTCGAAAAGGAGATATTGTGGAACTACAATTACAATCATCAAACACTGCCAATACAGTCACTGGCTACGGTGCTGACTATATAGAAATCAATGAAACAAAGTATCACCAAGCCGTTTTCTTTCGTCCCGATGGGCCGATTAATACGTGGGCGGTCAAAAGCATAGAAGACATCACCTTAGAGGCTCTGATCAAAGCAGCCGGTTTAATTGAAAAAGAAGCTGACCCCATTGCTTTTTTAAGCGGTGGCAATACCGGCCCTACCTACGAAAACATTCCGGAACTAATTATTATTGGCACCGGTAAAAAACAACAGTTTATCTCTCCGACAATACTACATCCTTTACTAGCGAATCGTATCGGTGTTGAGTGTATGGATACACAAGCCGCTGCACGTACCTATAACGTTCTTATGAGCGAAAACCGTCAAGTAGTTGCAGCACTATTATTAGATGGGTTAGATTAAATATTGATCATCCTAAAATTTTATCAATTTGGAGCTTAAGAATGAGTACAACAGTAGAACTGAACAAAAAAGTAAATGACTTTACGGCCGAAACTAATGACGGCACAATTTCTTTAAGTGATTTTAGCGGTAAATACTTAGTACTTTATTTTTACCCTAAAGATAATACCCCTGGTTGTACTAACGAGTCGAAAGACTTCCGCGATCAATATGACGCTTTTAAATCACTAAATGCCGAGATTGTCGGCGTCTCCCGTGACTCTTTAAAATCGCATCAAAACTTTATCGATAAGTTAGAACTGCCTTTTGAACTCATTGCCGATACAGAGGAAGCTCTTTGCAATCAGTTTGATGTGATCAAAGATAAAAATATGTTTGGCAAAATAGGCCGTGGCATTGAACGCAGCACTTTTTTAATTAATCCAAAGGGTGTTTTAATCGCAGAATGGCGCAAAGTCAAAGTTGATGGACATGTAAATGAAGTACTTAAAACCTTAAAAGAGTCACAATAAGATTTATATTTAAGCTCGTCATCCTTTTCTTCTAAAATTTTTGGTGTATTAACTATGGCTCTTCCTAAACCTCCCCTTAAGCCGGCAACTCGTCTTGATATGACTGACATTCCAACACCAAGGGTTCGTCGCGCCAGAAAAAGCACGGCAAAAACAGCCATCCAGCCAGTATCTGAAGCTATTTCGACTCAGGCTGAAGAGATATTATTGCCACCATCAGCGATCTCTATAGTTAAAGAAACAGCTACACCAACACTAGCAACTCAGGAAAGGCCGCAAGAAGAAAAGGCTGTCGCAAAAAAAGTGAGCACCAAACAAGCAACAGCTGTGCCACGCAAAACGGCTACCAGAACAACTGTCGCGACCAAAAAGCAGATTCAAGGTAGAGCAGCAGTGGCTAATGAAGCACATAAATTATTTATTTTAGACACCAATGTCATGCTTCACGACCCCACCTGCTTATTTCGCTTTCAAGAACATGATATTTTCTTGCCGATGATGGCATTAGAAGAGCTAGACCACAACAAAAAAGGGCTCACAGAAGTAGCACGCAATGCTCGTCAAGTCAGCCGCACACTCGACTCCCTCGTTAGTGATCATGAGGATTTAACTCAAGGAATCCCCCTAAATAGGCTTGGCAACAAAGAAGCAACTGGTCAGCTATTTTTTGAAACTCAAAAGTTTGAACAATTAAATCAACAACAAATCGAAGCCGACAAGCCTGATAACATCATCTTAAATGTTGTGCAGACTCTACAAAAAACTGAGCAAAAGCGAGAAGTTATCTTAGTTTCCAAAGATATTAATATGCGCTTAAAGGCCAAAGCTCTTGGCTTATCATCTGAGGACTATTTAAACGATCACTCACTAGAAGACTCGGATTTAGTTTATGACGGCGTGATGCAGCTACCTGATAATTTCTGGCTACGTCACGGCAAGGATGTAGAATCATGGATTCAAGGTGGTACGACCTACTACAAAATCAAGGGTCCGCTATGTGCAGAGTTCCTGGTCAACCAGTTTGTTTATCTTGAGGGCGATACACCGCTCTATGCCCAAGTTAAAGAAGTTACCGGCAAGACAGCCGTACTAGCCACGGTACGTGATTACACACACAAAAAGAATAATGTTTGGGGCGTGACCGCTCGCAATAGAGAACAAAACTTTGCCCTTAACCTTTTAATGAGCCCTGAAGTTGATTTCGTTTCTTTATTAGGTCAAGCCGGTACCGGTAAAACCTTATTAGCTTTAGCAGCAGGATTGACTCAAGTACTGGAGACCAAGCGCTACACCGAGATCATTATGACCCGTGTCACCGTCTCAGTTGGGGAGGACATTGGTTTCTTGCCAGGGACTGAAGAAGAGAAGATGCAGCCTTGGATGGGGGCGCTGGAGGACAACCTTGAGTTCCTACACTCAGGTAATAACAGCGAAAACCTACAAGAATGGGGACGCAGTGCCAGCAAAGAGTTAATTAACTCCCACATTAAAGTTCGCTCCTTAAACTTTATGCGTGGGCGAACCTTCTTAAATAAATTTGTCATCATTGATGAGGCACAAAACTTGACCCCCAAGCAGATGAAGACATTAATTACACGCGCCGGACCTGGCACCAAAATTATTTGCTTGGGTAATATTGCACAAATTGATACACCCTATCTAACCGAAGGCAGTTCAGGTCTAACCTACGTAGTTGATAGATTTAAAAGCTGGCCACACTCAGGGCATGTAACACTACAAAAAGGTGAACGCTCACGACTCGCCGATTACGCTTCTGATGTACTATAGACCCTAAAATGAAATACTAGGCTATAGATAAGACTCAACAAGGGTCGTCTGTAGATTAATTTAATATAAGTTAAACATGCAATTTAATTACAAACGATTAATTCCTGATCAATTTACTATTTTATTAACCTTTGTTGTTGTCATTGCTACTCTCCTACCGGCCCAAGGCCGAGGAGAGATAGTAGTTGACTGGTCAAGTAAAATAGCGATTGCACTATTATTTTTCTTACATGGAGCAAGGCTTTCCAGACAAGCTATTTTCCAAGGCATAACACATTGGAAAATTCATATTGTGATCTTCTGTATCACCTTTATCATTTTCCCGCTCATCGGCATTTTGTTACGCCCAGTGCTTGAACCGCTAATGACGCCTACTTTGTATTTGGGCTTTTTATACCTTTGTATGCTCCCCGGCACGGTGCAATCTGCCATTGCTTTCACCTCAATGGCTAGAGGTAATTTAGCCGCTGCAATTTGCAATGCTTCGGCCTCGAGCATGATTGGAATATTTGTAACCCCTCTATTAGTGGCATTAGTCTTGACTGACTTTAGTGATCAGATTCCAAGCATTAACTTGATGTCAGTGCTGAAGATTATTGTTCAGTTATTCGTACCTTTTATCATCGGCCACCTATTGCGACCTTACCTGGGCGAGTTTTTATTGAGAAATAAGTTACTTGTCAAAATTGTGGATCAAGGCTCGATTTTACTAGTCGTTTATGCGGCATTCTCACACGCTGTAAATGAAGGCTTATGGCATGAAACACCTTTATCCGCTCTCATTGCTGTATTTTTTGTTAGTGCCCTGATTTTGACTATTGCGTTGGGAGCAAGTCACTTTATAGCTAAAGCATTAGGTTTCAATCTAGCCGATCGAATTACAATTTTGTTTTGTGGATCTAAAAAGAGTTTAGCCAGTGGCCTACCAATGGCCCAAGTCATTTTTGCCGGGATGCCCATTGGTTCGATTATCTTACCTTTAATGATTTTCCATCAACTACAGCTCATGGCTTGCGCTGTTATTGCCAATAAATTAGGAAAACGTCCCTTAAGCGCTGAAGAAATAGAGACTGAGAAAGTCACCGCATAAAGCAAGGGGAGCTTTAAGCTCCCCTTCTTCTATTTACCGCTAACCGCCTGTACTTCTCTTAAGATCCGTAGAGGAATACAAGTTTCTAAACGCACCCGCATTTGAGTAATTAAACTAGGGTCCAAAGAGTCATCCAATCCCTGAACCAGGTCAACGGTACAATCCCCATCTAAGTTATCAATTGCCATCTGAGCAATATGACTATGCTTAGGATCAACCTCCACATCACTTGCCGCATGAAAAAGATGTAAGGTTTGCTGCAAAGAAATAGGCTCCTGAGGTATGCTAATAAATCGGCTACCAAAAGCAATTAAACGTCCGGCTAAAGGTGAATCTTGTTTTGCCAACTCCAGTACTAAAGAACCTAAACTCCCTACACCTACCAGGGCGGTAGCTGCAGATTCAATTAAAAACTCTTTTTGTTGCTCTTGAATAAACTTAATCCAAGCGGGTTGAACTACGTCCAACCATGCCTGTTGCTCTGCTTCAGCTAGATCCTCTGTTAAGGGCTTTGCTTCTACCAAACTAATGTTCATCAAGACAGCCTGAGGAAATCGCGCCGACAACACTTTGACAACCTGATCAGCGTCATCTATATCTTCTGCTTTGGCAGAACGAGACAAAACAATAAAGAGTTGACCAATATTTACTTGTTCTTTTGGCAGGTACTTTTTGTTAATAATAAATTTTGCCATTGACTTAATTTCAATCCTGTAGTGATTAATTTCTTTTGAAGTAACGGATATATAATAAGGTCATTAAGTTAAAATTCAACTCAATCATTAGGAAACATGATGTCTGACAGTTTAAAAGATAAAATCACCAACGCCACCAAAAACGCAATGAGAGCACGTGATTCTGCTCGCTTAGGCACCTTACGTTTATTACAGGCAGCAATTAAGCAGCGCGAAGTTGATGAGCGTATTGAGCTTAACGATGAAGATGTGGTGGCTATTATTGATAAGCAAATCAAGCAACGCAAAGAATCCATTCAAGCCTACGAAAGCGCCGGTCGTACAGATACTGCCGCTGCGGAACAAGCAGAAATTGATGTATTAACTGAGTTTATGCCTGAACAAGCTAGCCCAGAAGAAGTGTCAGCTTTAATCGAGGAAGTGCTGGCACAATTAAGTGCTGATGGCGTCACCGGTGGAGCCGCTATGGGCAAAGCCATGGGCGCTATTAAGCCCAAACTGGCAGGCCGCGCCGACATGTCTGAAGTATCCAAGTTGTTAAAAGAAAAATTAATGTCCTAATTTTTAAAACAAACTTAACTGAGAATCCACAGCTTCTTTGCTTAGGAACTGGCTAATCCCAATGCCTGCTAAGCGATAAAGCTGTGATTTCTCATGAGGACTCAGTTGCTCCAATAAGTTCTCAGCCTGCTGCAAGATCTCATCAGCTTGATGCAGTACTTGCGAAAGCGTGATTGAACGTGTCATTACTCTAAAATCCGCCGTTTTTAAACGCAAAGTCACACAGTGACCAAATTGCCCCTTGCGCTGCGCAGAAGAAGCCACTTTTTCTGCCAAAGGTGGCAATGCTTGCGCTATCTCCTCAACAGTCAAATCACTCATAAAGGTATTTTCAGCAGAGATCTGCTTAGGCTCACGGTCCGGCTTAACTGGTCTCTTATCTACGCCTCTCGCCAATTGATATAGTCTATATCCATAACTGCCAAAATGGTGGGTCAATTCCCCTAAGCTAAATCTCGATAAATCTTCTACCGTAAATACTTTCAACTGATGCATTTTAGCTAAAGTCACTCGACCTACCCCTGGAATTTTTTGCACAGCTAATGGCAACAAAAACTCCATCATTTTTTGAGGTGATACTACTTTAATGCCATTTGGCTTATTCCAGTCAGATGCTATTTTTGCTAAAAACTTATTGGGCGCGACGCCTGCCGATGCGGTTAATCCGGTAGTTGCGACAATATCTTGACGGATTAATTGAGCCACCTCAGTTGCTATCGGTATTTTAAGCTTATTGTCAGTGACATCTAAATAGGCCTCGTCTAATGACAAAGGCTCTATCAAATCAGTATGTTTTTTAAAAATCTCATGGACCTGGCTCGATACCGCTCGATACTTAGCGAAATTAGGCGGCAAGTAAATCGCTGTCGAACATAATTGCTTGGCTTTAGCAACTGACATAGCTGAATGTACTCCGTACTCCCTAACCTCATAAGAAGCTGCACAAACTACTGAACGCTCGCCCTCCCAAGCCACAACCACAGGCAGGCCCTTTAAGTCGGGTCTATCGCGTAGTTCAACGGAGACATAAAACGCGTCCATATCAATGTGAATAATTTTTCGCATCGTTTCAAAGGAGTTCTTCACTGAAATAAATAAAAAAATACACTACAATAATTAGTCTTGTCGCTTAATTAAGCGACTTATTTTCGGAGCATAACATATGGGTAAAATTCAAAAACTTCTCTTTATTTTAGCAGCTGCAGCGTTTTTAACTGCCTGCACTGGTCAGCACCCGGATAGTTACCAAGGTCCTGCGGCCCCTAAACCACAAGATCTGCCACCGCCAACCAGTCTGTTTAATGAGTAATAAAACGCATGCAAAACTACTTAAGCAGTTCGTTTAATCGCTATGTTGAATACTTTAATGGGGAATCCAGTGACAATATTGGCATAGAACTACTTTGCACCTTTGAAGGCACACATGTATTTCTAAGCTTCATTGCGACCGATATTGACTACGAACTAATCCCGGAAATTCTACCTGAAGAGCGCTTCGAAAACGGCTCTGTCCATGTCAGCGAGTTACTTCAAGAAACCAATATTGATGATGAAATTGAAACCATTTTAAGCAATGCAACCGAAGGTGACACCTTAGTCTTCTTCTGCGAATCAACCGCAGTCATTGAACGCGCTTTAAAATCACTCGCCTATAGCAACCACTAAGCTAGCACTAGCGCGACCATCCCTTATACTCAAGAATATAATTATATGCGCTAATAATTTCTTGAGTTTTCTCTTTAGCCATATCGACAAGCCCCTCAGGAAGATTCTGACCCGCTAACTTATCAGGATGATATTGATTAATGAGTTTACGATAGACCCTCTTTAACTCATCTTGTTCAACATCTTCTGTGACGCCCAAGGTGGCCAAAGACTCAGCTAATTTAGATTTTGTTGCTCGGCTCCAACCATGCTCCTGATAACCGGCACTACCGCCAGAAGAATACCCTTGGTGACTACCACCTCGACTACTGTATGAAGAGCCACTCCTTTGCTCGTAAGTTTTTTGCCCGGAACCTTGTTCGAACTGAGAAATAAAGTTTTCAAAAAGCTCAGGGCGCGCGCCTGTCAGCGGAAACAAATCACGGACAATCTCTTTTTCAGACATAATAATACGACCATCCAAGATAGCTGCACCTAAACAAATATCAAAGAACATTCGCTGAAAATTTGGAAAAGCTATAAACTGCTTTTTTAACTCTGCCACTAAGACAGATAGTGAAAAATCTGCCGCTTTGCCTTGATTAAAGCGTTTTCTTGCTTCAACACGTAAAGCCTCAGGAAGACGGAGCTGATTCATTACCCCATTAGCCAAATCAATATCTTTTTCTTTGACTCTGCCTTTGGCTTTAGCTATGCGGCCTAAGCACAAGAATAAAGTAGCGACATAAAATGAAATAGGTGTAAAAACCTCATTAGGAAAAATAGCCGAACGAATATGACCCTTGGCAAAATCATAAGCACTCGCCTTTTGGCGAGCTTTACCCCAACTAGCTTCACCCCAAGACTGCCCCCCTGCCGAATTCACCTGGCGATTACGATGCTTGATATAACGCCATAAATAAGAAGTCACAATGGCGGCAAATAAACCGATAAAAAAACTATCGTAAGTTTCCGCAAAGTATAAAAAAACTAAAAAATAAACTATAAAACGCATGTTTGCCGAGCATTGTCATGATGAAGAGCTTATCTGAGCACATCTAGATAAGGTATGTTCTATATTTTACCTAAATTTAAAAAATTTTAATCTAGCCCAAAACTTTCTTTTGGGTGGAGAAGCTAATTGTTGCTTCTGCACAAGATCATTTAAATACTGTATTGTGTAACCTTCTTTTAGTTCATCAATAAAAGAAGACTGTTGCGCTTCCGAATAAGATAAATAGATCTGCCTTTTAGCTCTAGTCAAGGCTACATAAAACAAACGCCTTTCTTCGGCAAAAGGAAAATCCTCAGCCATTGGCAAAAAACTTTCTACCAGCTTGTCGCTGAACTTTTCAGAAGGAAAACCAAACTCCCCTCTATTCATCTCCAACAACAGGACATAATCTGCCTCATTGCCCTTGACACTATGAACCGTACCTTGCAAAAGCTCTAGCTTAGAAAAGCTTTGAGCATAAGCAGAGAGCTCTCTAGGACTGAGTAAAAAATGATGAAAACGCGATAAAATTAATACCGAAACTCGCTCCTGCAGAGAACTCCCTGTACCTGACTCTGCATCTCGCTGAATCACTTCCAATATACTGACTAGCCAATTCCTTCGCTTGTGTTGTCCTAAAGGACATAAAATCAATGGGTTCTTATGTCCCTGATAACCATGCAAAAACTTTCTGGACTGTCTGTTATTTGCTAAAACAAAGCGACTAGACTCCTTACTCAACGTTTCACCAAACCTGAAACTTTGACTCAATGTATAACGTTGAACCTCACCAAAAAACAGCTCAAACTCCGTAGTAAAGCGCAAATCTGAACCAGCAAAGCGATAAATTGCTTGCCAGTCATCACCCACACAAAAAAGCCGAATGGTTGGACGCTGCTCTCGCATCGCCTGAATCAAGGCAGCACGATGATGAGAAATATCCTGAAACTCATCAATCATCACCTCGTCCCAAGGTATTTGAAACTTGCCGGATCGAATATACTCTGTAGCCAATATAATCATCTTTTCAAAATCGATGCTGCCGGACCTCTCTAACTGCTTCTGATATAGCCGCCAAAGAGGCTCCAGTAAAGCACTCAGCAACTTCCCCTCTAGCCCTAACGATGACTCTAAATCCGGCCAAGACAACTCGTACTTAAACAAAGGTAGCCAACGAACAAGCTGCTCAACTAGGGATTCATAATGATAGGCTGAACGCCCTAAGCCAATATGCTTAGACTTGGTACTTTTGCGACTTGAAAAGTCACTCAATAAAGCATAAATCTGCTGATAAAAGTGCTCTAAATCACTATCTAAGAACAGCTCTATGCACTTAGTTTTATGCGCAGCATGAATGTCCGAAGACTTTTGTCGGCGCTCAACCTGCTGTTCTGATAAAGAAGCTGCAGAGACATCATAAACTTCCAGATAAATATCTTGAACCGGTAAATAAAAACCTGGTTGATATGACTTATACCTCTCCCAAGTATGCGGCTTGGCATAGTGAGTCTTATATAGATAATCCACTCTAAACTGATAAAGTAAATTGGCACATATTAATTCTGCTCGATTATCCACATACTCATCATGTAAACTACGGAAAAGCTGATTATTAGACGGTGTAATTGATGCAATGCTAAGCCATTTATAATAGGCAGTTAAGTAATTAGCATCTTTTGCACAAAGTTCAAAAAAGCCATGACGTATAAAATGCTCCATCGCCCCTGCTTCGCTTAACTCCGTAAGTTGAGGTACAGTGCCTTTAACCTTAGCCACAATATACAAGCCTAAACTGTGAAAGGTATTGACCTGTACCCCTTCACTTATCATGGGCAGCAAATCATCAATACGCTCACGCATCTCTACTGCTGCTTTGCGGGCAAAGGCTAACATTAGAATATTGGATGTTTGAGACTCTTCCTGCTGAAATAAATATGCCAAGCGACCGATTAAAGTTCTGGTTTTGCCAGTCCCGGCCCCTGCTAAGACAAGGCTTGACAAGGCAGTACTTGAAGCCGCGACATACTGCTCTTCACTAAGCCCCTCAATAATTACTTGGCTAAGTTTAAAAGTGCTTTTTATCGTTGGAGAATCTGAATCTGTCTTACTCACTACAGCCACATTTACTAAAAAAACGGTGTTGTGAAACAGCTTAACAAAACTACCTGACTAAATATAAAAAATGGACCTTTTTGTCCTCCCCAAAATAATAGCCTGTCAGCAAAAATACTGACAGGCTATTAAAAAAGGAAGTAAACGCCTTAATAACGTCAAGCGTCTCTTAACTTATTGAACGGGACGAGATAAATCCTGAACTGGGGTACCTTGCGCCTCTACTGCATCCCTAACAGACTCTGCTACAGGAGCTGGTAAAGTAGTAGCACCAGAAGTTGCAGCACCGCTAGTCTGCTGAACGGCTTGACCATCTGGACCAACGACCGTTGTTCTACTTTGACCCGTGGCTGTACCAACATCTACTTGACGAGTTGATAAGTTTTGTTGAGCAGCTTGTTCAGGTGTCACAGGAATCACTGTTTCAGTAATACGTAAAGTCGGCTCAACATACATATCTTGAGACTTGGCCCAAGCTGAACGGTGGTCCTGTCCCTCTTCTTGAGCAACAGCAACGCCACTCACCATCAAAGTTGATAATCCTAGAAGTAATATTTTTTTCATGAAAAGACTCCTTTATTCACCATAGGTATTAATTAGTTTATACATTAATTGATATTAACAGGGATTGATGCCACCAAATGCAACAAGATGTTATAACCTCTTGTCTATTTAAGATAACATAAAACATTATAAAAGCTTATTATGTCGTTACTATGCATTCCCCTATGATTTCAGTCGAACACCTGATAAAATCCAATTGTTCCGATAAGAAGCTGCCTGGAGTTCTAACTTATGAAATTTAAAAAATTACTATTAATCGCAATTCCTGTATTAATGTCTGCTTGTGCAAGCAAAATTGACATCAGCAATCATAACTCCTATGGCCTTAAATGTTCTAACAGCGCCTCAACGTCGCCTGACTGGGCTGCTTGTCAAACTAGCGCGGATAGAGTTTGCTCACCACTTAAAGCAGTTAATATTCAGCAACATGCACCAACCGGCTCTGGATCCGCTGATGACTCCTATTTCATAACTTTTAGCTGCCAATAAATACATTAAAAATCAAGCTAATAGATTCATATATAATAAGGCGGTCAATCAAATTTGATTGACCGCCTTATTTATTCTTGCTATAAATAGCAATTATTCAATATCTCTAGCGCAAGTTATCTTTGCGATGGCTGCGCGCTTAACCACTGGACAATTTGTAAGTGGATCTGTTGATTAGCCTCTGCAAAAGCGTTGAGTACAGCCTCATCTGATGCCGCCTCAAGAGGTGCACGAGCTTTAAAACTAGCTGTACTTACTGGATAGTCCCTTACTTTCAGACTACTTAAACTAGCATCTACGCTAATAACAACTTCAGCAGGTTCCACTGAGTGATCTAATTGAAAATCCTGTAGATCACTGCGTAATGAATAATCACCTGCCGCTGTATCATCATTAATAACTGCACGATAAATATTTGCGCTACGTAAAGCTCGAATCAAACTGTCTCTAAAAACTATAGGGCCCAAATCTTCCCAACGAATTCCATCCATCACTGCCAAACTGCGTTCTGGTGTGACTGCTACCACTCGCGGAGTATTTAAATAATTTCTGCTGTAAGGTATAGCAACTCTTAAGACCTCATTTTTGGCTGCTACGTTTTGTGCTTGAAGCGTACCCTGAGGAAGTTGATACACAGCTAGATGTGGAGCTTCCGGTAAAATTGAGCAAGCTGCCAATAATGTACCCAATGAACCTAGTGTCAATAAACGAAGAAATGATTTTTTTACCATGGTTTATATTCCTCTAACTGTTGACCCTCTAATATAAAGCGCCCAGGACTTTCTGAGAAATCTCTTAAGAAATTGTTAAATGTGCCCATACTACGCTTAAACTCGTTAAGTGCCGGACCCAACTGCTCCAAACCATCTAAGCCGGTAGCCAAGCTGCCTTGAGAGTTATCCACTAACTTTCTGATATTATCCGCTACTACTTTAACCGACCCCAGAGCTTCCTCCATGGAAGATAACGCTTTAGCTCCCTGCTCATTGACTAATTGGCTGACGCTCGAACTAAACTCGGCAAAGACATCTACTGCAGCATTAGCACTAGATAATAGCCCTTCTGCTTCACGGATAACGGATTGTATATTGTCACTTTCATCAGCTACTGTAGCGGTAATAGCCTCAACATTGGCTAGAATCTGACCTAAACTCTCGATATTTTCATCACTTAGAAGCTTTTTAACCCCAATTAAACTCTCACTCATACTAGAGACTAAACCTTCACCGCTAGAAAACAATTGCGATAGAGGCGAAGGTGTTGCATAAATAATTGCTCTATTGTCACGCGTGCCAATTAGACGTCCGCTAGTCTTGGTACCACCGGAAAGCGCTATCATCGACTGCCCTGTTATCCCAACCATAGAAATCATTGCTCTGACATCTGATTGAATCTCAACACCCTCTTGAACCTTTATGTAGGCATTAACAATATTAGGATTGGCTTGAAGCTCTAAACGCTCAACCTCACCAATTTTCAACCCGCTATACTCCACCGCACTACCATTAGATAAACCGCTGACACTCTCATTAAACTGCACAATAAAATACTGCCAGTTATGGGTAGTAGCAAATTTACCTAATACAATTACCGCAACGACAATACCTACGCTAACGATAGCGGTAAAAAAACCTATTAAAACATGCCTTGCTTTTGGTTCCATACTTTACCTTTTAAAACTAAACAATAGAATTGTGAGAAGTATATGCTGCACGACCGCGTGGGCCATTGAAATACTCTTGAATCCACTCATTTTCAACTTTTTTAACTTCTTCAATAGGGGCTGATATCAGCACTTTTTTGTCCGATAGTACGGCAATCTTATCGCATGCAGTATATAAAGTATCCATATCATGCGTTACTAAAAAAATAGTTAAACCCAAAGCATCTCTAAGGGTTTTAATTAGTTCATCAAAATTAGCCGCACCAATAGGATCTAAGCCCGCTGTAGGTTCATCTAAAAATAAAATAGCCGGATCCAATGCTAGGGAACGAGCAAGTGCTGCTCGTTTAATCATGCCTCCGGAAAGCTCTGAGGGATAGCGGTCTGCAGCAACTGCAGCTAAACCCACCAAGAACAACTTCATCAATGCTAAATCCTCGGCCTCTGCTCTAGGCATGCCCAATTGCTCAATCAACGGAAAAGCAATATTTTCTTTAACAGTAAGTGAGGAATAAAGAGCACCTTGTTGAAACAAAACGCCCATTTGTCGATCCACTTCAACCCGCTCAGAATTAGATAATGTAGATAAAGTTTTACCGAATATCGCGACTTCACCGGCTGCAGGTGTTATTAAACCCACGATGGACCGCAATAAAACTGACTTACCGGTACCTGAACCACCGACCACACCAAGAATATCACCCTGATAGACATCCAAGTCCAAATTATCATGGACCACATGTGAACCAAACTGATTACGCAAGCCTCGTACCTTGATAACCACGTTACGCTGCTCTTGTTGCTTTAAAGGCAAGTCTTTTGAGGAATCAACGCCCTCAAGGGATGGATTAATAGATAGACTCATAACTACCAACCCACTTTCATAAAGAACATAGCCATCATTGCATCAATCAGGATAACCAAGAATATGCACTTAACAACACTATTAGTCGTACGCCTGCCTAAAGACTCTGCACTACCCTGCACCCTAAATCCTTCTAAACAACCAGTTGTTGCAATAATAAGAGCAAAAATAGGAGCTTTAGACATGCCGACTAGAAAGTGGCGTAGACCCACTTTGTCAATTAAGACCTCAACAAATAAAGTGGGAGAAATACCCAACATAAAAACTGATACTGCCATCCCCCCTAAAATACCAGCCACAATTGCAATAAAAGTCAGTAATGGCAAGCTCACCATCAATGCGGTGACTCGCGGCAGCACCAAAATATTAAGAGGATCAACACCCCCCACCCTGAGAGCATCAACTTCTTCATTTAACCGCATAGATCCGATATGAGCGGTAAATGCACTGGCTGTACGACCTGCTATTAAAATAGCCGTCAGCAGTACTCCAAACTCTCTCATAAAAGCAAAACCAACTAAGTGCACAGTAAAAATAGTCGCACCAAATTGTTCTAATACAGTTGCTCCTAAAAAGGCGATAACTGCCCCAACCATAAAATTTAAGAGAATAATAATCGGTATTGCCTGGAAGCCGCTGGAATCAATATGAGCCACTACTGACGTGAAGCGCCACTTATTAGGCTGCAGCATGGTAAGCAACATATTTTCAATAATCGATCCAAAAAATGCTAACCAGCGTACAGTCTCATTTTTGGCGTCAAGCGTTTGACGACCTAAATGATCAAACCACAGCGCAAGGGGATTATATTTCTTAACACTTTGCTGCTGTTGCTTGGCCTCATCAAAACTTTGCAGCACAGCTAATAACAAATTACGGAAAGCGATCGGTAAAGAGCTGTCTTGTTCAAGCACCTCTTTTAAACGCTCTTCTCCCACCATTTTGATTAAGAGGTAAGCGCCATTAGTATCCATCTGATTAAGCTCAGAAAAATCAATAGTTTTAGCGCTTGAGAGCACTTGATCTAAGTTGCTCTTGATACTTTTAAGCTCTTTGTAATTTGCTAAAATCCAATCGCCTGTAATGGACAACTGCGCTTGATCACTGCGCTTGAAGTATGGGGAAGCTGTAACCAATCCTTGACTGCCTAAAAAGTTTAATTGAGTATTTTAAATCAAAATTTGAACTAAAAATAATGCTTAACAACAACAAACAAAAAAACTGCCTAAGCAACTATTGTTATCAGGCTTTATTATATCTATAAAAACAGAAAAGCACCTTAATTGTCTCACAATTAAGGCGCTTAATTAAATGACTTTAGAATGGCTGACTAATTATTCGGTCGCTAAAGTTTTAGAACCATCGCTATGCCACTTAAAGACATCAAAGACGAACTCAGTCAAATCACCCTGCTCGGTCCAACTAATGTCACCCAATACTGTTGACACAGTATTATCATGTAACCAATCTGCTACTTTTTCAGGATCGGTAGAATTAGTTGCCTCGATGCCTTTAAGAATAGCCTGAGTTGCCGCATAGGCAGTTAACTGGAACGCTCCTGAAGGATTACGACCTTTGTCTTTAAAGGCCTTAACAATTTCAGCGTTTTCAGGTAAAGCAGAATAATCAGCAGGTAAAGTTACCAACATACCTTCTACAGCATCACCAGCAATTGCATTAACATCTGGATTACCTACGCCCTCAGGTCCCATAAGTGGCGCATCAAAACCTAACTCTCTTGCCTGACGCAATAATAAACCCATCTCAGGGTGATAACCGCCAAAATAAACAAAATCTACATCGGCAGAGCGTAAACTAGTCAAAATAGCAGAGTAATCAGATTCACCAGCATTGACACCTTCAAACATGACGACATTAACGCCCGCTTTTTGAGCTTCATCTCGTACTGAAGCTGCAATACCTTGACCATAAGACTGCTTATCGTGCAGCACCGCTAAACGCTCAGGCTTGGCAGTATTGATAATATACTCTGCAGCAGCAGGACCTTGTTGATCATCGC
Organism: Alcaligenaceae bacterium; assembly: GCA_012511555.1. GTDB lineage: Bacteria > Pseudomonadota > Gammaproteobacteria > Burkholderiales > Burkholderiaceae_B > Oligella. The sequence continues at coordinate 36,463 of JAAZFX010000056.1, forward strand.
GGCCAATAGAACGGAAGATAAAGTGGAAGTTCTTGCCATCAGTAATTACCGGGCCAGTACCTGATGGTGTAATGGTTACTACACCATGCTCATCCAAAATGCTGGCAGCTGCCACTGTAGCACCGGTACATACTGGACCAACTACAAAACCAACCTTTTGGTTAATAATGTTATTAGCAGCGATAGGTCCTTGTTTTGGCTCACATGCATCATCCACGCGAACAATCTCAAAGGTATTGCCATTAATGCCGCCTGCGTCATTAACAGTTTCAATCGCTGTATTCATGCCCTCAAGTACCATATCCCCATATTGGGTCAATGGGCCCGTGATAGGACCGACAAAACCAATTTTTACTACATCAGCTTGTGCTGATGTGGCTAAACCAAATGATAGTGTTGCCGCGGCAAATAATGCTGATAAACGGAAGGTCTTTTTCATAATAAATTATCCTCTAACCAATCTACTTAAACTTAAACTAATAAATACTTTAAATAACTAGTAGCATACCTGACTAATGGGGAAAATTACACTCGGTAATAACCACTAAAAACGCGGATTAAACCACAATTTATGGCCATTGTTGAGTAAAGTCATGATAGTTAGGACGTTCTTTTTGCGGTGTTGCTACCCTCGGCGTGCCAATCGCAATAAAGCCCTGAAAACGATAGTCTAATGGATCAAAACCTAAAGCTTCTTGAAACTCCTCGATATAAGTCGCAATGCCGGTACTCCAAAAAGCACCATAACCCAAAAAGTGACTCGCATTAAGAATTTGAGTCATCGCGGCGCCGGTCGCTAAATATTGCTCTATCTCATCAATCTTGTGAGTCACCTGATGATTAACTTGTGTAGCTACCGCGATAATTAGTGGCACTTCATAAAGCCACGCCTTAGAAGAAGCAAGCTTTTCATCATCAAAGGGACTGTCGGATGCTTGCCGCAGCTCATAAGAAAGGTCGGCAAAGGCTTTTATAGCCTCTTTGCCACGGATCACTTTAAAGCGCCAAGGACGAATGGCCCCATGATCAGGTGCCGTCATGGCTGCACTAAGTATTTTTTCCAGTTCCTCATCTGAAGGCCCTGGACCGTGAACTAACTTCATAGAATTGCGCTTTAAAAGCAAATCAATTGCTGATGTTGTATCAACCATAAAGATCTCCAAAAACTTACTTATTTAGTACGTAAAAGAGCTTTCATATCACGTACAGCTTTTTCCCACCCGTCAAAAATCGACTGAGCTACAATAGCGTGGCCAATATTCAATTCGCTAAAACCCTCTAAAGCAACGATACTCTGGACATTTGTATAATGTAGACCATGTCCTGCATTGACTCTAAGGCCCAAACCCAAACCGGCAACCATAGCTAAGCGTACTCTTTCTAATTCTTTAGCAACAATTTCATCTTTACTTGCTGCTTGCTCGCTATCATGAGCAATTTCTGTCGCTTGTGAGTAATTACCGGTATGAATTTCAATGACAGTTGCACCTGTGCGAGCGGCAGCTTCAATTTGCTGCTCCTCGGGATCAATAAAGAGTGAGACTCTGATACCAGCATCTTGCAAACGTTGAACTGCACGCTGAACCTCGTTAAAACGTCCTAATACATCTAGACCGCCCTCAGTAGTCAACTCCTCAACTCTTTCGGGTACTAAGCACACATCATGTGGTTTAACATCAATAGCGATATTGAGCATTTCATCGGTAACAGCACACTCTAAATTCATACGTGTTGTGAGCAAAGGGCGCATTTTATATAAATCTGCGTCTTGAATATGGCGACGGTCAAATCGTAAGTGCAGGGTAATCGCATCAGCACCGGCTTGTTCTGCTAATAAGGCTGCTTTAATCGGATCAGGATAAGTGACATTGCGTTGTTGACGAAGTGTCGCCACGTGATCGATATTTACACCTAAATCCATTATTACTCCAACAAAAAGATTAAAAATTAAAACTAAAAAGCCTAAGAAAATAATTTATTCTTAGGCTTTTTAGTATCTACATATTATGCACGAAAATCAATCAAGAACTCAGTTAATTACGCTGTTTACTGCTTCTTGACTTGCTTGCAAAGCATCTGAAGTCACTGTTATCGCAGTCCAGCCACCCCCTAAAGCTTTATAGAGCTCTAGACGATTTTGTAAAGACTCTAAACCAACCTGTAGGAAACTTTGTTGAATATTAAATAAATTAATCTGCGCTTGCTGAACTTGCAAGAAGTCATCAATACCCGCTTCATATCGCTGCTCGGAAAGGTTTAAACTTTCATAGGCTGCTGATTGCTGCTCGCGAAGTGCATCTAGCTGCTCTGCATAGCTCTGCTCACCAACAAGTGCATCTGATACCTCTCGAAAAGCTTCCTGAATGGTTTTTTCATATTCCAGCACTGCAATTTCTTCACGTACTTCTGCCAAATTCAAGTTATTTCGTAAAGAACCGGCGGTAAAGATTGGCATCGTAATACTAGGATTAAAAGACCAAGTTTCAGTTTGACGATCAAACAAACCACTAAACTGAGGGCTAATCGTACCGAATAAACCGGTTAAAGAAATAGTTGGAAAGAAAGCAGCACGAGCCGCACCAATTTGGGCATTAGCTGACTTGAGTCTGTGTTCAGCAGCAATGATGTCTGGACGTCTTACTAATAAGGTAGAGGAAACTCCCGCAGGAATCTCGCTAAGTAAGTTATCGGCACCAAATGGAACTGCTGCTGGCAGAGTGGCCGGCTGTGGTTGACCAATTAACACATCAAGCGCATTGGACGCCAGCTGTACCTGACGATCCGAGGCAGCTAAAGCTGCCTTAGCTCCTTGCAAAGTGGTGCGGGCTTGATTACGCTCTAAACCAGAGGCAACTCCGGCTTGAAAACGCCTTTCAACTAAATCATAGCTACGTTGATAAGAATCAATCGTATTGCGAGCCAAATCCTGAGAGCTTTGTGCAGTACGCCAAGCAAAATAGGTTGAACTAACTTGAGCTATCAACCCTAACTGCATACTTTTGCGCGCTTCATCAGTCGCTAAATACTGCTCAAAAGCAGATTCACTCAAGCTGCGCTTTCTGCCCCAAAAATCCAATTCAAAGGCAGTAACGCCCAAACCTGCTGTGTAGCTACGACTAATACTATCTTGACCTGGCATACGCATATCAGGCGGTAGGCGCTGTGCACTTTGCTGTGCATTGGCACCGATATGAGGCAGTAAATCACTACGCTGTATACCATAGAGCGCTCGAGCTTCTTCTACCCGTTGGATAGCAATCAACATGTCCCGGTTGTTTTTCAAAGCCAAGTCAATCAAAGCAAGTAGACGTGGCTCCTGAATAACCTCGCGCCAACCTAAATCAGCACCACTCAGAAGACCAACCGGCCCAGTCACAGAGGAAGCATTGTACTCTGCAGGCACTGGTGCTTGCGGTTGCTCATACTTAGGATTAAGTGAGCAAGCCGCTAACAGCAAACTTAAACTGAGTATAGATAATTTTTTCACAAACTACTCCTCATTCTTTTTATCAGTGGTGCCTTTTGGAGCACCCTCGTTGCTATCTGCATCATGTGTTATCTCAGGAAATGCTTCGCTGTAAATCATATCTTTATTTTCACGATCACGTAATTCAGATTCTTGCTCTTCAACCTGTGCACCTAAAAGTCTAGGCTTAGTTTTAAATAACTTAAGTACAACGAAGAAAAATACCGGCACAAAGAAGATAGAGAATACAGTAGCGGCAATCATCCCACCCACGACACCAGTACCTAGAGTGCGTTGACCCGCAGCACCAGCACCGGTAGCTAACATCAACGGAGTCACACCTAAAATAAAGGCAAATGAAGTCATTAAAATTGGTCGTAAACGTAAGCGCGCTGCACGAACAGTCGATTCAAAGAGCGGTTGACCAATGGCCACAGCATCCTTAGCAAACTCAACAATCAAAATAGCGTTTTTAGTCGCTAAACCAATTACCGTCACAACACCAATTTGGAAGTAAATATCATTTGCTAGATCAAACATATAAGCAAAAGCTACTGAACCTAACAAACCAAGGGGGACAATCATCACAGCAGATAACGGAATGGACCAGCTTTCATATAGAGCTGCTAACACCAGGAATACTACAAAGAGCGACAGCAGCATCAATATAGGGCCTTGATTGCCAGCTTGAATCTCCTGATAAGATAGACCTGTCCACTCAAAACCGATATCCGTAGATAAGTTATCACGAATCAATTGCTCCATTTCTGCCATCGCATCACCGTTGGCCACACCAGGAGCAGCTGAGCCGCTGATATTTACTGCGTAATAACTGTTATAACGTTGAACTAAACTCTGCGCCAAGCTCCATCTGATATCGACAAAGTTAGAAATTTCAACTAAGTCACCAGCTAAATTACGTACTTTGAGGTTTAGCATATCATCGGGCGAACGGCGGAAAGGATTGTCAGCTTGTACCCACACATCCTGCATACGGCCCATATTAGGGAATTTACCCAAATAGGCGCCACCGGTTGCGGTAGAAAGGACTTGTGCAATATCCGCAAAGTTAACGCCATAAGTCATTGCCTTGGCACGATCCACTTTAATTTCCAAAGCCGGACCGGCACTTAAGCTCGAAATACGTACGTCTTGCAAACTAGAACTTTCTGAAGCCAATGCAATTAACTGATCAGCCTGTACACGTAACTCGTTAACACCCAAAGTTCCGCGGTCTTGTAAATACATTTCAAAACCGGAGGCATTACCTAAAGAAGGAATTGGTGGTGGGATTACGCTAAACATGGTTGAATCAGGCACGCCGAATAACAACGCACCTGTTGCCCTACCGGCAATTTCTTGTGCCGTAGCAGTACGCTCACTAAAGTCTTTTAATGGCGAGAAAATAATACCCGCATTGATACCAGTACCATTGAAACTAAAACCACGAATACTAACAACGTGTTCAACCGCCTCTTCTTGCTCGAAAAAAGCTCTAGCTTCATCTAGTGCAGCCTCTGTACGATCAGCTGACACACCAGAAGCCAATTCAACGTTAGTTACTACCACCCCCTGATCTTCATTCGGCATGAAAGAACTCGGCAACTGCGTAAAGAAATATAAAGCACCTACTGATAATGCCAAATAAATAAAGATCATGCGACCGCCGCGTTTAACCATGTGAGCGACAGAACCTGTATAGCTTTCTGTTAAACGATCGAAGTTACGGTTAAACCATCCAAAAAAGCCTTTACGATCATGCGCACCAACAGTAATTGGCTTTAAGAAAGTCGCGCACAAAGCGGGTGTAAAGGTTAAGGCAAAGAAACCAGAGAAAGCAATAGACACCGCCATCGTTACCGCAAACTGACGATAAATAATACCCGACGAGCCACTCATAAAGGCTAGTGGCAGGAACACTGTCACTAAGACCAAGGTAATACCGACAATTGCCCCGCCAATTTGAGGCATCGCTTTGATTGTTGCCTGTAGAGGTGGAATGCGTTCTTCCATCATGATTCGTTCAACGTTTTCCACAACAACAATCGCGTCATCCACCAAAATACCAATGGATAATACCATTGCCAATAAGGTCATCGTATTAAGAGAAAAGCCCATAAACCACAGCACTGCTAACGTTCCAAGAAGTGCGATTGGCACCACTAACGCCGGAATCACCGTATAGCGGAAATTTTGCAAAAAGATGAACATCACGATAATAACGAGCACAATCGCTTCAATTAAGGTATGAAAAACCTTTGAAATAGACTGTTCAACATAAGGTGTAGTGTCATAAGGGATTGCATAACCAATTCCGTCAGGGAAGTACTGCGACAACTCCTCCATTTCTGCACGGACCAGTTTAGCAGTTTGTAATGCATTGGCGCCTGCAGATAAGTTAATGGCGAAAGTCCCTACTTCCTTACCATCAAGCTTTCCGCTAAAAGCATAGGAGCTCGAACCAATCTCGACGCGGGCGACATCACTAATGCGCACCAAAGAGCCATCAGAATTAGCACGCAGCACCACATCCTTAAATTCGTCAACATTAGTCAACTCACCATTAACAGAGGTAATGGCTGTTGTAGTCAGCCCCTCTGCTGCAGGAGGCGCACCTAAAATACCCGCCGGAATGGGGATATTTTGTGAACTCAGAGCCTGATTAACATCGATCATGGTTAGGCCATATCCAGTCAATTTGTCCGGATCAACCCAAATACGCATTGCCCTTGGTGCAGCAAATAACTGGAAGTTACCTACACCCTCAATACGTGAAATACTATTTTTAACATTTCGGCTAATATAGTCAGCAACGCTAGCTGCATTAACTTCAGGGTTCTCTGAAAACATTGAGACAATCATCAAGAAGTTAGTTAATCCCTTGGAGTAACGAACACCCTGCTCCAATACTGCTTGCGGCAAAGAAGACTCAATATTTGATACGCGGTTTTGTACATCAACCTGAGCCATGTCATGATCAGTCCCTGGCTCAAACGTAACGACAATATTCGCTCTACCACTCGAGTCCGCTGTCGATGAATAATATAGCAAACCATCAGCACCGTTTAACTCATCCTCAATCAAACTGATCACTGAGCGGGAAACTTCTTCAGCAGAAGCACCAGGATAGGTCGCACTAATAGTAATGGCTGGTGGTGCCACATCCGGATATTGTTCTACCGCTAAATTATTAATTGCTAAAAGACCGGCACATGAAATCAGGATCGCCAGCACCCAAGCAAAAACCGGGCGATGAATAAAGAAATAAGACATGAATCAGACTCCTATTGCGCAGCTGCGGCTTCTGTAGCCTCGCTAACCGGCATTAGGTCGTCAGCTGTGTCTGGCGCCTTCTCAAAAGGCTGCGGTCTAACAGGCTGACCGGCGCGAATTTTTGTAAAACCCTCAACGATAACTTGTTCACCCGCCTCTACACCATTTACAACGTGAGTGCGACCGGCAAAATCCTGACCTAAGGTAACAGGGCGATCACGCACAACATTTTCTTCGTCAACAATCATCAACTTATTTACACCTTCTGCTGTACGTTGAATGGCTTGATTTGGAACGAAGATTGCATCATTAACCGCAGCACGCGCTAAACGCACCTGCACATAAAGCCCCGGCAACAAATGCTGATTTGGATTAGGGAAAGTTGCGCGCAACTGCACCTGACCAGTGCCTGGATTAACAGTCACTCCGGTAAAGAGCAATTCACCTTTTTCGGGATAAACCGTGCCATCTTCAAGTAATAATTCAACTTCAGCAACCCCATCAGATAAGGTATTGATATTGCCAGCATCTATTTCGCGACGTAGCTGACTAAGCTCAGCAACTGTTTGGTTAAAGTCAACATACACTGTATCTAATTGCTGCACTAAAGCTAGAGGAGTTCCACTAACCTCGCTCACTAAAGCGCCTTCAGTCACTAAAGCACGTCCAACAATACCATCAATAGGTGAAGTCACATCGGTATAACCAAGCTGAATCTGTGCATTTTCCAGAGCGGCTTTAGCTTGCTCAATTGAAGCATTGGCTAAGCCAGCTTGTGCAACTGCATTATCATATTCTTGACGGCTAATAGCAGCAGAGTCAACCAGACCACGATAACGTCTGGATAGAGCATTAGCACTCTGCGCAGTAGCTTCAGCCTGTTTTAAAGAAGCTGCTGCCTGGTTATAGGCAGCCTGATACGGTTTTGGATCAATCTTGAATAATAGCTGACCAGCTTCAACTCGACTACCCTGCTCAAACTCAATAGTCTCAATATTACCCGTCACTCGAGCCAAAATTTGTGCATCTTTGAGCGCATTTACACGACCCGGTAATGTACTATAAAGCTTAGTGGACTCCTCTTGAGTCTCAATTACACTAACCGCCATTGGCGGCGGCGTCTGCTGCTCCCCCTCTTGCGAACAAGCACTTAAGGTCAATAAAGCGGTGACCCCTAATGACACCATTAGGCCACGTGTGGCATGTTGATTTTTTTTCATGGATAACCTATTTTGTATCTATAACTCATTAGCCAATGAATGAGAAGATAAGTTAAAAAACGAAAAGTGACGATAGATACAGCTAAACTGCAAAAGGACGATAAAACTATTGATGTTTATCGTCTAGGAATTTATATCACTCAATGTAACCTATTTAAATCTTTTTACTAAAAAAATTATGATTTCATCACAATTTCTTTAAGAAAAGGAACGACTATTGTACATAAATCTAACTGCCTAGGCAAGCAATTACCCTTGATCTACTAAGGCCATCAATGAAAAAAACATGCTAGTGTGTACAACCTTGATAACACCATTACTAATCTAATAGCAATGCATCATCTTCAACCTCTTCGCCACGCACCTTTTCGAACATACTCAATAAATCACTCACAGTCATTTGAGCACGTTCATCACCACAGACATCTAAAACAACCTTGCCTTGATGCAGCATAACCGTTCGATCACCGTGTTCCAATGCTTGTTTCATGCTATGCGTCACCATCATGGTAGTTAATCGTTGCTCGTGGACAATTTTTTCGGTTAACTCAAGAATAAAACTGGCAGTTCTCGGATCTAAAGCAGCCGTATGCTCGTCCAGCAATAAAACCTTACTCGGCTGCAAAGTTGCCATTAACAAACTTACCGCTTGACGCTGCCCACCGGACAACAAGCCTATTCGATCACTCAAGCGGCGCTCCAAGCCCAACCCTAAAACAGCCAGACGCTCTTGGAAAAAATCTCTCATAGCCGCTTTAATAGCAGGTCTTAGTCCACGCTTATGGCCACGGCTATAGGCTAAGGCCAAGTTTTCTTCAATCGTTAAATCCTCACAGGTACCAGCCATCGGATCTTGAAAAACTCGCGCTACATCCTTGGCTCGATCCCATACCGCTAAACGTGTGACATCTTGCTTATTAATCAAGACCTGCCCGCGATCGACACAAGCCTCACCCGCTACAGCATTTAATAAGGTACTTTTACCAGCTCCGTTAGAACCAATGACAGAAACAAACTGACCCTCATCAATCGTCAGTGAAGCGCCGCACAAAGCCTTAGTTTCTATTGGCGTGTTGTGATTAAAAGTGATATGAACATTTTTAATTTCAAGCATCGCTATCTCGCTTTTTAATTAATTTTTTTAACTTTGGCATAATTAAGGCAATGGTAACTAATAAAGCGGTAACCAGATTTAAGTCTTGCGCTTTTAAGCCTATGAAGTCACTGTTTAGTGCTAAAGCAATAAAGAATCTATAAATAATAGCGCCCAATACCACTGACAATAAAATAACTGCAAAGCGACGGGCGTGAATCACACTTTGGCCTAAGATAACTGCTGCTAAGCCAATCACTATCGTCCCGATTCCCATGGAAATATCAGCACCACCCTGTGACTGAGCAAATAAAGCACCACCTAAAGCGACCATGGCATTTGACAGAGCCATGCCACCAACAACAGAACGATCGGTGGTTACACCTTGCGCGCGCGCCATACGCAGGTTAGCCCCTGTCGCTCGCATTGCCAGGCCTGAGCGCGTTGAGAAATAAAGATTTGTTAACACCCAAAGCAACACCACCACTAAACCGAGCACCACCGGACGCCATATATAATCAGATATGGCAGACGACTGAGTTACGGTAAATACAGTATCATTAAAAATCAATGGAATATTAGGACCGCCCATAATTCGCAAATTGATGGAGTACAAAGCGGTCATCATCAAAATACTGGCGAGTAAATCCATAATCCCCAACTTGGTATTTAACCAGCCCGTAATTGCACCTGCAAAAGCACCAGCCAAAGCCGCACAGAGTGACGCTAAAAAGGGATCATAACCCTGACTAATCATTAGTGCAGCAACTGCACCACCAGTAGCAAATGTACCATCGACTGTTAGATCAGGAAATCGAAGAATTCTGAATGAAATAAAAACGCCCAGAGCAACAAGGCTATAGATAAAGCCTAACTCCAGCGCGCCTAAAGAGGCTAAAAAAGACATGAATCAAAACACCTAAAGAGCTACTTTTAAACAACAAGAAGTAAGAAACACCAAGCTGATGAAGTAAATACCGATAACCAACCTAGCTTGGCGTTCAAATTATAACCAGCCGTAGCTTATTCAATCACTTTTTGAGCCGAATTTAATAATTCCTCACTAAACTCAATACCAATACGTTCAGCCATTTTTTTATTGAGATGAGTTTCTAATTGATTAGAGGTTTCCCAAGCAATATCGCCCGGATTTTCACCATTTAAAATGCGTGCAACCATCTGCCCTGCTTGTACACCTAACTGTCTATAATTGACACCTAAAGCAGCAATGGCACCACGCTCCACACTATCAGTATCCGAAGCAATCAAAGGCAATTTGGAATCCAAAGACACCTTAGTCAACGATTCGTAAGTAGCGATCACATTATTATCCGTTGTTGAGAAAATCATATCCGACTTCCCTACTAAACTACGCGCTGCTGAACTCACGTCTACCGTACGTGGAGCCGCAGCCTCAATTAAGGTTAAATCGTACTGAGGCATCAATTTTTTTAACTGTTCTACAACGATTTTAGAGTTTATCTCGCCCGGGTTATAAACTAGACCAACCCTTTTAGCATCGGGTAATGTTTTTTTAATGAGTTCTAATGAAGCCGCTAGCGGTAACTCATCCGACATACCGGTTACATTAGTGGTAGAAGGTCCACGGTCTTTGACTAACTGAGCAGCAACAGGATCCGTCACAGCACCAAAAACTACCGGTATGGTTTTAGTTGCAGCAACCACGGCTTGTGCTGACGGTGTACCGATAGCCACAATCACGTCAGGACTTTCACCAACGTATTGACGAGCTATTTGCGCCGCTGTGCCTGTATTGCCCTGAGCAGTTTGATATTTAACACGTAAACTCTCGCCTTCTTTAAAACCTTCAGTCGCTAAGGCCTCGACTACGCCCTCTTTAAAAGCATCAAGAGCCGGATGTTCGACAATGGATGTAATTGCAACGTATTTGTCAGCAGCCAATACTACGGCGGGAGCCACAACGCCAAGACTGACAATAAAGCCAAGTGCCAAGCCTAAGGATCTATTCTTAAAATTGCTCATCAACTCTTCTCCTAAATAGGATTCAATGGGAATAACTAAATAATAACTTTATTAGCTCGGACAATATGCTGATTGTCCTGTTCTTTTAGTAAGATATCTAAAAAATCCGGTGCCGGTAACGCATAATCTAACTGCACTTGCTTGGCTCGGGCTTTTAACTCTTTAGTCGTAAACTCAAAAATCGGACCTTTAAAAGCCATTATGATACGATTCCCATCTTCAGTTTCAGGAAACATAATGACTCTATTATCAAAAGCTGCTCGAATATTAGCTAGATTCTTGGCAAAACTTGGATGATGACCAAAAAGATTAAAAGTAGCAATACCGCTTTTCCCTAAGACATTGGCACAGCCTTTATAAAACTTCTTCGAACTGCAAACAGGTCCCTCGGCAGTGTAGTCATACAAATCAACCATCAACACAGCATACTGTCCCTGCACTTCGACGTCATGCACCCATGACTCAGCATTAGCTTGAGTAATTTGACAACGTTCAGTTTCTTCTACGTGAAAATGGTCCTGCACACACATAATCACCAATTCACTCCACTCAACACAGTTAATAGGCGCATCGGTATAGTGTTGAAAAAAACGAAAATGGCTCCCCGCACCAAGACCCAGTAAGGCTATCGCTTTATCTTTAGTCGCTTCCTGAAATAATAACCAGGCGCACATCTGCCGAGTATATTCAAAGACTAAAAAATTCGGCTCAGACAAAGACATCACGCCTTGTGCCCATGGACTATCGAAGTGCAAATACCGACACTCGCCATCCTCTGCCAACATAGGGACATCAAATTCGGGGTGTGGAGCATGTTTTTTCATATTTTTAAGACTAAATAGCAAATGGTTATAATTTTGGATTTGTAATTTAATTACATATCTTAGTGAAAATAGTCAGGAATTTGCACTGCCACCACCTTAAAGAGCAAAATACCTGCTTAGATTGTTAAGATATAGGCTCTTTAAATCCACTTTTATTTATACAAAAATGATGATTGCCACTTGGAATGTCAATTCTTTAAAAATTCGTCTGCCACAAGTTATTGATTGGCTACAAGAAAACCCGGTCGACGTTTTATGCTTACAAGAATTAAAGCAAGACACTGAATTTTTTGATCTCGCTTCTTTTGAAGAGATAGGTTACACCGCATGCTGGAGCGGTCAAAAAACATATAACGGGGTAGCGATAATCAGCCGCACCGAAGGCAAAGATATAGTCCGCAACAATCCCCTGTTCGAAGATCCTCAACAACGTCTTATTGCTGCAACTTTTGAGACTGATCAGGGACCAATTCGTGTCATTGATGTGTACTGCCCTAACGGCAGTGCTGTTGGCAGTGATAAATACGAGTACAAACTGGCTTGGTACAAGGAACTGACTAATTTCGTTAAAAGTGAAATGGAAAAACATCAGCATGTTGTTTTAACCGGAGACTTTAATATTGCCCCAGAAGATCGTGATGTACACGAGGGCTACAAAGGAGATATTTTAATTTCCCCTCCAGAACGCGCCGCATTACAAGAGTTAATTGACCTTGGTTTACACGACTCATTCAGACTTTTTGAGCAAGAAGAAAAAAGTTTCTCATGGTGGGATTACCGCATGATGGGCTGTAGACGCAATGCCGGTTTACGTATTGACCATATCTTGATCTCCGAATCCTTAAAACAAATTTGTGAATTCTGCTGGATTGATAAAGAACCGCGTCGTCTAGAAAGGCCTTCTGACCATGCGCCTGTTGTCGCCAAAATCACAGCTACGCTAACTTAAGAGAAATCAACATCTAAAGCCAAAGGTTACTAAGGGCGGCACTGAGCATACTGCGCACCATATCGCTCACTTCTTGCTTGTACCGCGCTGGCCACTCGCAACAACCAAGCTTTGTTGCGATAAGTACCACGACTGTAGCCGCCCCACCCTTCATGATAATTCAAATAAAGATTATAGGCATCCCACTTGGAAACACCATTAAGTTGTTGTGATTTATTAGAGTACCAACCCACAAAGTCCAAAGCATCAGCCATATTAGAGCGACTGGCAAATGAACTGTTTTCACGTTTGTAGTCACTCCAGACCTCATCCTTGGCTTGTGGGTAACCATAAGCAGAACTGGCACGACCTCTGGGAATCACACCTAAAAACCACCTTCTCGGTGGCTGTGCATCGTGCTTAAAGCCTGATTCATGATAAATAATCGCCATTAAAATTTGTGGCGGAACACGCCATTTTTGTTCGCTCTTAATTGCTGCTTTGTGCCAGTCAGGCTTTTCATTAAAAATCGAACAGATATTTTCAGGCTGAGCAGGTGGCGTACGACTAGAAGCGCATGCAGACAACAAAGCAGCCAGCCCAACAATAATCAATAGCCTCGAAGCTTGATTATTTTTTAAATACAAAGCACGTCTTAACATAGATACAACCTACTCATTTGTTAACAGAACTAAGGGCAGGCATTCCAGTCTAAGAAAGCATATTCGGGTTTTTAATTAGAGCGAATTAGTTAAGTCCCCGAAGCCCAATTACCATATATAATAAGCTATTAAATACTAGCTAATCTCTAGGAGTGACAATGTCTACAGCAAAAGCCAATCTTAGCTTTTTTGTTGTGTTACTGGTTTTTGTAACAATTGGCTTTATTGCCACTATTTTACCTTGGTTTGGCTCATTATTCTGGGCGGTTATTTTTACCGTTTTGTTCTTGCCATTGCATAATCGCATATACAGAATGATGCCTAAATTCCCTAATCTAGCGGCATTAATCACCCTTATATTGTGGATTTTCTTGGCCTTAATTCCATTACTATTAATTACTGCGGCGTTAGTTAGAGAGATCAACACATTCTATGAGTTAGTCCGCGATGGCCAATTTAATATTGCCATCTACTCCAACGCAATTATTGATAAGATGCCTGATTGGGTACACAATACCCTAGGCTACTTTGAGATTACCGACTTAAGCGATATTCAATCCAAGATACAAGCATCACTAGCTAACATCAGCCGTACCGCTGCGAATCAAGCTGTAGCTTTTGGACAAAATGCTGTTTGGTTCTTTGCCGCATTAGGCGTGATGCTTTACGCCATGTTTTTCTTCTTCCGCGATGGCGCCAGATTAGTTGAAAGAATCAAATACACAATTCCCTTAACTTCTGAATATCGTAATACCTTATTCGAGCGTTTTACCACGGTAATCAAAGCGACAGTTAAAGGTAATATCCTTGTCGCAGTTGCTCAAGGTACTTTAGGCGGTATCATTTTAGCCTTTTTAGAAGTACAAGGCGCCGTACTTTGGGGAGTGGTTATGGCATTCTTATCACTGCTCCCTGCCATAGGCTCTGCGCTTATTTGGTTACCTGTCGCAGTCTACTTCCTGGCAACCGGTGCTATCTTCAAAGGTATTATCCTGACCTTATTTGGTGTCTTTGTGATTGGTCTTACGGATAATGTGCTGCGCCCTATTTTAGTCGGAAAGTCAACCAAACTCCCTGACTGGGTAATTTTAATTTCTACACTGGGTGGTTTAAGCGTATTTGGCATTAATGGCTTTGTTATTGGACCTCTATTAGCTGCTTTATTTATCGTTTGTTGGCAACTATTTGCTGAAACCTTAATTGAAAATGACGCCAATGAACTTAGAGCACAAAAAGCACAAACAATGGTGAGACTCAAAAGCACAAAACCTCCAATTCGATAATTTAATTTATAGCTTTTTTGCTACACAAAAAAATAATTTTGTGATTTTTAATACTAAGCCAACAAAAAGCTTGACCCGGGATCGATTAAAGGATAATATTTAATGCTTAGTTAGTTACTAAACTTCTAGATGATTTTTAGCAAAGTAGTGATTAACTAAATAGTAGTAATTAATTAATTAATCTACCAAGTAATTATTTACTATGCACTTAAGCGCAATGCTTAAGTTTATATTTTGATAGTGCGAGCGTGGCGGAATTGGTAGACGCACTGGATTTAGGTTCCAGCGCCGTGAGGTGTGAGAGTTCAAGTCTCTCCGCTCGCACCACAACACATCAAGTGTTTATTAATTTCTTTTATAAAAATCCTGTCTCTTAAAATCAATAGCACTCTGTGCTGTATTTTTCCTTCTTAGACATACTTATCTTGATTTATTTTATTGATATAGTAAAAAGTAAGAATTCTCCTAAGCAGCCCTATTCAAAATTTGGTGTTAAAATGTGAGTCCTTTGACTGACAGTCTGACAGTCCTTAACTCGTTTCAGGAGCAATTTTCACCATGGCTATCAGAAGCTACAAAGAACTTAAAAATATACGCGACCTAATTCGCTATGCCGTGTCTTGCTTTAACCAGGCAGATCTAAGTTTTGGTCATGGCAATGATAATGCTTGGGATGAAGCCGTTTATCTCGTGTTAGAGCGACTGAATCTACCCTTAGATCAATTAACTCCTTATATGGATGCAAGAGTTTTAGAGAGTGAAAGGAAATTGGTCTTAGACTTAATTCATCAGCGTGCGGCCACACGATTACCATTAGCACACCTGATCGGTGTAGCTTGGTTGCAAGGCCATCGCTTCCTGACAGATAAGCGTGTATTTATACCTCGTTCCCCTATTGCCAAATTAATTACCCAAGAAGAACTCCGTCCTTGGGTACAAGACAATGAAGCCCCAATGACCATGCTTAATATGTGCGCAGGGTCTGGCTCACTAGCCATTTTAATGGCCTTGGCCTTCCCCAATAGCACCATCGATGCTGTGGATGTCTCTGAGTATGCTGTTTTATTAACTCAACGTAATGTCGCAATGTACAAACTTGAGGATCGAATTAACATCATCGAAAGTGATTTGTTTGACGACTTGAGTAGCGACCGCATATACGATGTGATCGTTTGCAATCCACCTTATGTTACAACCGAGAGCTTGAGGCGGCTCCCTGATGAATATCGACACGAACCTTCGCTTGCCCTGCATGGTGGGGACGACGGCATGGACATCATTCGCAAATTTCTAAGCCAAGCAACAAATCATTTAAATGACGAGGGAATCATTATTTTAGAAATAGGTTTCAACAAAGATAATTTCCATCATGCTTTTCCAGATTTAGAACCGATTTTCTTGGAAAATGAATATGATACAAACATCATTATTTTATTGACAAAAGAACAATTAGAAAAGATAAAGGACCCCGTTAAACAATGATCAAAGCTCAAGGCTTAACGCTTCGTCGAGGCACCAAAGTATTATTAGAAGAAGCTGAGTTTGTTATCAATCCAGGGGAACGGGTTGGTATCGTCGGCAGAAATGGGGCTGGAAAATCCACTCTTTTTTCTTTAATTCAAGGCCAATTAGAGCAAGATGCAGGCTCCTTAGAAATACCTAAATCTTGGGAAATCGCCGCCGTTAGTCAAGATATCTATGGTCAAGAAAAGATTGCTCGCGAATTTGTTATTGATGGCGACACGCGTTTAAGAGCATTACAACAAAAACGCGCTGAAGTTGATGAATCTGACGGCATCAAAGTCGCCGAGCTAGAGGCTGCCCTCACCGATGCCGGACATTGGTCTGCCGAGTCGCGCGCTGAACAGCTATTGGCAGGCCTTGGTTTTGCTCCAGACACATGGAGTAAAACAGTCAGTGAGTTTTCAGGCGGTTGGCAAGTGCGCCTCTCTATTGCTCGTGCACTCATGAAGCCTTCTGATTTATTGCTACTGGATGAACCTACTAACCATTTAGATCTTGACGCCATGGTATGGCTTGAACGTTGGCTTGCAGCCTACCAAGGCACTGTTTTACTCATCTCTCATGATACTGAGTTTTTAAATAATGTGGCTCGTATTATCCTGCATTTTGAGCAGCAAAAACTACAACGCTACCGTGGCAATTACGAATCCTTTGTTGAGCAACAAGCCGAGCATCTAGCTCAGCATGAACACGCTTATGTGAAGCAACAAAAAGAGATTCAACATATGCAGTCTTTTATTGACCGCTTCAAGGCTAAGGCAACCAAAGCCAAACAAGCACAAAGTCGAGTAAAAGCACTTAACCGCATGCAAAAACTGGCTCCTTTGCAGTTCAACTCAGGAATTAGTTTTAGCTTGCCTCAACCCGAGCAAATGCCTGATCCACTAATTATCATTGATAAAGTAGATATAGGATATGCGCCTGAGCGCCCTATCTTAAAAAATATCAATATGATGATCCGGGGTGGTGCACGTATTGGTATTTTAGGTGTCAACGGCGCTGGTAAATCAACTTTTATCAAATCATTAGTAGGAGAATTGAAAGCTCTTAGTGGCTCAATAAATATGGCTAAAGGTGTCAATATTGCCTATTTTGCTCAACAGCAATTAGATATGCTGGATCCCCAGGCCACACCGCTACTGCACATGATGCGTATTGCCCCTAATGAACGTGAACAAAGCTTGCGTGATTACTTGGGTGGTTTCGGTTTTATAGGTGAGCAGGCACTATCTAAGGTTGAGCCCTTCTCTGGTGGAGAAAAGGCGCGCCTCGCCCTTGCCTTATTAGTTTGGAAAAAACCAAACCTGCTGCTACTTGATGAGCCAAGCAATCACTTAGATGTCGATATGCGCGAAGCCCTGGCTAGAGCCTTAACAGAGTTTGAAGGCAGTATCCTGTTAGTTTCTCACGATAGACACTTATTACGAAGTACCTCCGATGAGTTTATGATTGTCGCTGATGGCAGCATCAGTGAGTTTGACGGTGATTTAGATGATTATCAACAATGGCTAGCCAATCGAAAAGCTGAGGAACGCCAAGAATCCAATATCGCTAAACAAAAAGAGCGTATTGCAAG
Source organism: Alcaligenaceae bacterium (assembly GCA_012511555.1). Taxonomy (GTDB): domain Bacteria; phylum Pseudomonadota; class Gammaproteobacteria; order Burkholderiales; family Burkholderiaceae_B; genus Oligella. The sequence goes on from JAAZFX010000056.1 coordinate 54,316, forward strand.
TGGTGAGAACACAGCTATCGACCGCCGCGCCCAAAGACGCCAAGAGGCTGAAGATAGGCAACGCTTAAATATTCTAAAAAAACCTTTGCTTAAAGAACTGCATCAACTAGAAGCGCAACTTGAGAAAAGCACGCAAAGGCTTGAAGAACTTCAAGAAGCCATGAGCAATGAAAATTTTTATAGTGATGAGAATCGAGACTCCCGCATAGCGCAACTAAGTGAACATGGGCAGTTGGAAGCTCAGAAAAATGAACTGGAAGAACGCTGGTTAGAGCTTAATGAAGCAATAGAACAAATAGAACAACGTTAAAATAAAGGTTTCATGACTCACTCATGAGGCTTTTATTCATTTAGCAGCCTAAATCACAAATACCTTCTGAGTTTTAAGCTAATTTTTAAGATGCTCTCTTTGCGCACCGAACACCGCCATCATAACAATGATGGCAATGCGCCAATTCGTCATAATATATAAAAGATAGCCGCATAAAACATAACTACAAACATAAAGTATCTTGTTTTGATTCTAAAATTTTTCTGAGAAACCATATCTGGGGTCACTTAAATAAATATTTTTGTTTTATAAACGTAGTAAATGTGGTATCTTTCAAGTGAATAAAATATTTAAGATTAAAGATTAGTTTTTCGATTTTCAATCATTTTTTTATAAGTATTTTATTTTTAGTTGATATCCGTTTTTCTAAAACACATTGTAAAAGCCGATAAAACTAGTGAAAGTCATAATAGCCTGAGCATCTAAAGCTTGGTAAATTAATATGAGATATATTTTTGGAGGTTATCCTTATGCATAAAAAACTTTTACTCACAGCTACTTTAGCAATGTCTTCAATCTTTGCAACAGCTCATGCAGAAAATCCTAAGTTTTTAAGTATGTTAACAGGCGGTACAGGTGGTACATATTATCCATTAGGTGGTGCAATCGCTAAAATCGTTACCGACGCAACTGGCATCCAGACTGATGCTTTGTCTTCCAATGCCTCTGCTGATAACATCATTGCTTTACAAGATGGCGAAGCTGAAATCGCTTTCACACAAACTGACGTGGCTGCTTATGCCGTTAATGGTGTAAATAGCTTTGAAGGTAGAAAGGTTGATGCCATCCAGGCACTTGGATCTCTTTACCCAGAAACCGTTCAAATCATTACGACTGAAAAAACCGGGATTAAAGCAGTGCCTGACTTAAAAGGTAAAAAGGTATCTGTTGGTGCTCCAGGATCTGGTACTTATGTTAGTGCTGAGCAAATCCTTGAGGTTTATGGCTTAAAAATGGATGATATCAGAGCACAACACTTAGATTTCGGTGAGTCTGTTGGTCGCATCCAAGACGGCAACATTGATGCTGCCTTTATTACTGCAGGCACTCCTACAGGTGCGGTAGAGCAATTAACGGCAACGTCAAAAGTCAATGTTTTACCTGTCGATGGTAACGAAGCTAAGACACTAATCGATAAGTACCCTTTCTATGGCGTTGACACTATTAAAGAAGGCACTTATGGTTTATCTAACGATGTTAACTCCGTTGCTGTTTTAGCGATGCTAGTTGTACAAAAAGATCTTCCAGAGGACGCTGTTTATAACATCACTAAAGCAATTTATGAAAACTCAGATAAAATTGCACATGCTAAAGGAAAAGAAATTTCTTTAGATAAAGCATTAGATGGTATTGGCTTTGATGTGCATCCTGGCGCTAAAAAGTATTATGAAGAAAAAGGGTTAGAAGTTAAATAATTAAACCTTCTATTTTACCTAAAAAGTCGACAGCACTAGTTGTCGACTTTTTAAATAATATGCAACAATACAATTTTAGACGAAAACAACTTTTCATCAAAATAGTAGTTATCCTATTTATAATTTTCACAACGTTAGCAATAATAAATTTATTATCTCGTCAACCCGTATTAGTTTTTGCAAACTGGAAGACGCAAGAAATAGAAGCACTGTTACCTGTTGAGTCAGGTACTCGATTTAGTATTATTTTTGTTCATTCGATACACCTTAAAGATGTTATTGAAAAATACCGAATCAATGAACAAAATGAGATTGAACAAACAGACATTATTTTTGAACAATTTGGTATAGGTATGCCATCCAATGCGCCAGCTGGAGCTCTGTTTGTCACTGAAAACGGCAAATACCATATCAAAAACTTGAATTTAATAATGCCTTCTATGATTATCCGAAATGGTAAAACAGTTTCTGAACACCGTTTTGCATGGGTCGACAAAAACAATCAAGAGCACCAAGTGTATTTTAACGATTACTTTAAACCAGGCGCTTGGTTAGAGATAAAGGTTAAAAAATTACCTCGTTATTTTTTATGGAAGGAGCCATTAATTCATGACTCAAAAAAATCCAAACAACCTCACTGATCCTGATGAGGTACAAAACGTTGACCCTCTCGAAGAGCCTGAGTTAAGCGCTGAACAGCAAGCCGCTTTACTAGAGCAATTTGATGTCGAATCACGTACTCGCCATGTAACCGGAATAATGGCAGGCGTTATTTTTGTCGTTTTAATTAGCTTTTCATTATTCCAAATTTATACTGGCGTATTTGGTCAGTTTACAGCGTACATTCAACGAACAGTGCATTTAGGTTTTGCCCTGTCACTCATTTTCTTTTTGTTTCCAGCAAAACGTGGCACAGCAAAAAATCACGTCCCTTGGTATGATTTAATTTTAATTTTACTGACGATTTTTGTTTGCGGCTATTGGCCAATGTATTACGAAACGTTAGTAAGACACATTGGCACCATTACAGGCGCGCAGTTTGCTATCGGCTCGATCGCTATTTTGCTAACACTAGAAGCCACTCGCCGCGCCGTAGGACTGCCTATAGTCATTATTTCAGTTGCTTTCTTGTTATATGCTTATTTCGGTCAATCGATGCCTGGTATGTTCGCTCATAGAGGGCTGACAGAGTATCAACTTGTTAAAGCCATGTTCTTTACAACAGAAGGTATTTTAGGCACTCCATTACAAGTTTCCTCTACCTACATCTTCTTATTTTTACTCTTTGGATCGTTTTTAGTACAAACTGGTGTAGGAAATTACTTTAACGATTTAGCGGTAGCCATTGCGGGTAAGCGAATTGGTGGTCCTGCCAAAGTAGCTGTATTCTCAAGCGCTTTGCAGGGGACTATCTCAGGTAGCTCAGTTGCCAACGTGGTGACCACGGGCTCGTACACTATTCCTATGATGAAAAAGCTTGGTTATCATAAGAATTTTGCCGGCGCAGTCGAAGCAGCGTCTTCTACGGGTGGACAAATTATGCCACCCATTATGGGGGCAGCCGCTTTTCTTATGATCGAATTTGCTGGAGTACCTTATTGGGAGATTGCTAAGGCAGCCACTATTCCGGCCCTGTTATATTTTGCAGGGATCTGGATTATGACCCATTTTGAAGCAAAACGTACAGGACTACTGGGACTTCCGGATGATCAGATCCCAAAAATGAAAGTCGTTTTAAAACGTATGCATTTGCTTTTCCCCATCGTTATTATCGTAGTATTGCTTTTTAAAGGCTTTAGTATTGAAAGAGCGGCTTTATTAGGGATTGTTTCAGCTATTGTTGTGTCTCTCTTTCTTAAAGATACACGTATCACTTTTCCTAAATTTATTGAAGCATTAACCTCTGGAGCTCGTACAGCACTGGGTGTCGCTGCTGCATGCGCATGCGCAGGGATTATTGTAGGTGTCGTAACTAAAACAGGTTTAGGTTTAAAAATGGGTAATGGTCTGCTAGATATGGCTGGTATCATTGCTTCTGGTAATTTGCAGTTCCAAATTTTATTAACCCTAGTATTTACTATGGTGACGTCTTTAATTATCGGAATGGGCTCACCAACGACTGCCAACTATATCATTACTTCAACAATTGCTTTACCTGCAATCGTTGCAATTAATCATGTTTTACCCGCTAACGAAGCAATTCCTATTTTAGCAGCCCATATGTTTGTATTCTATTTTGGAATTGTGGCGGATATTACTCCTCCAGTGGCTTTAGCTGCTTTTGCGGCCACAGGGATTTCGGGCGGAGCGCCAATTCGTACCGCGGTTAATGCCACTAAACTAGCAATTGCTGCATTTATTATCCCTTATATGTTTGTTTTCCAACCGCAGTTATTATTAATTGATACTAACTTTTTTGAGGTTATATTGATGTTGATTACCGCGATTGCAGGGATGATCGCAATTGGCGCCGGATTAATTGGGTATTGGTATTTCAAATTAAATCCACTCCTACGACTAATTTCTTTAGTGGCCGGTATCTTCTTAATGTACCCTGGCAGCTATACAGATATTATTGGTGCAATTATCTTCGTTATTATGGTGATATACCAACTAGCGCGTATGAAAGCAAATTCAGCACTTAAGTAACTAAAGAGACTCTTTAAAAACATTAAGCTCTTGTTAAAATTAGTCTCTAAATAAAAACCCCCAAATTTGGATATTTAAATTTCCTTCTTCTGGGGGTTTATTTATGCGCGATAAAAACACTCGACAGTAGTCGCAATATGACTAGCTTAACTAATATGTCCAAGTGTTAGCTCCGTCATAAAACGCTCCATTTTAAGTGGATCTTTTGAGCCAGGACTACGCTCAATGCCACTGCATAAATCCACCGCAAATGGCTGATATTTTTGAACAAAGGACTTGATATTTTGAGGTCCAAGACCACCAGCAATTATAATTTTTTCTCTTGCTTGCTGTGTACGTACCACATTTAATAAATCGGCATCAAAGCTAATCCCTGTGCCACCATACTCAGGACTATAGGCATCAAAAATAAACGCTTTCGCCTGCTTATAAGCAGCAACACTGTGCGCAATTTCCTCGGGAGTAGAGAGGCCAGGAGCCCCCACTCTAATTGCCCGGATATAGGGATAATTAAACTGCTCACAAAACTCTACCGTCTCATCGCCATGAAACTGTAGATAATCTGGTCTTACTTCCTCAATTACTCGATTAACTTCATCAGCTAAGGAGTTAACTAACAATACAACTGAACTTACCCATACCGGCACAGCATGAATTAAGGGCTTCAATTCTTCAACACTTAAAGCTCTTTTGCTTTTTGGATACAGTATAAAGCCCAAAGCATCAACACCTAGCTCAACCGCCTTTTGGATATCTTCAAGGCGGGTGATTCCACAAAACTTGACGCGTGTACGGTACAACATCAGAACCCCTTATTGAAAATCAACGGCATAAGGATCTTTACTATCTGATTGTTGATGCTCATTTTGTAATGAGTTACTTTCTTCAGTATGTGTACTAGGCTCTGCCTCTGCACCGAAAGAATCAACTGCATAAGGATCGTCACTACTTGGACTTGCTGCGTTACCAAAAGAGTCGACCGCATAGGGATCAGCACCATAAGCGTCCCCCTCGGAACTACTAAATGGGTCGCTAGCATAAGGATCGTCCCCATAGCTACTGCCATAAGAATCAATGCCTATTTGAATCGTTGCCGGATCAATTTGAGGCCCTGTCCCTTTGTAATGAGTAACCATATTTGGGAAAGCCAAAACTAGACCTACCATGCACAATTGAATAATGATAAACGGAATCGCTCCCCAATAAATTTCGGTCGTCTTGACACCCTCTACACGCTTTTTAGTGATCTTATCAATATAGGCATCTTTAGGAGCTACAGAGCGCAAAAAGAACAAGGCAAAGCCAAATGGTGGGTGCATGAACGAAGTCTGCATATTAACGGCCAAAATCACCGCAAACCAAACCAGATCAATACCTAAACTGTCAGCCACTGGTGCTAGTAAAGGCACCACAATAAAAGCCAATTCAAAGTAATCTAAAAAGAAAGCTAATAAGAAAATAAAAATACTGACAACGATTAAGAAGCCATAAACTCCACCAGGCAAATCAGTAAATAGACTATTAACCCAGTGTTGACCGCCAAAGCCGGTAAAGGTTAGAGTAAAAATAGTCGAACCGACTAAGATAAAAATGACAAAACTAGTCAACACGGTGGTTGATTCCATCGCTTGTTTTAATAACGAAACATTTAATCGACCACGCGACAACGCTAAAATAATAGAACCTACAGCACCCATTGCCCCACCCTCAGTTGGGGTAGCAATGCCTAGAAAAATGGTACCTAATACCAAGAAAATAAGTAGTAACGGAGGTACCATCACAAAAACCACTTTTGAGGTAATACGTGATAACCAGCGCAAACGTAAATACTTATCAGCCAAGGCAATGGCGAACATAACTAGTCCCCATAGCAATAAGCTAATGACGATTTTTTCATCCATTGCGGTATTTTCATCTGCAAAAAACTGTAGATCAAGCCAATAAGAAATGGCACCGGCAATAACCGAAGTCACAAGCAAAGAGCGCAAACCCGAACGACCATTATCTTCTACATATTTACGCGCATGAACCGGTAAAGCCGGGGCCGCCTTAGGCATAATAATTGAAATGATAATGACAAAAACAAGGTAGATACCAACCAAGCTTAATGCAGGAATCATCGCGCCACGGTAAACATCACCCACTGAACGACCCACTTGGTCAGCTAGAATAATCAGCACTAATGATGGCGGAATAATTTGTGACAAAGTGCCCGATGCAGCAATCACCCCTGTCGCCAATCGACGATCATAGCCATAGCGCATCATAATAGGCAAAGAAATCAAGCCCATTGAAATCACAGATGCGGCCACTACACCGGTCGTCGCAGCAAGCAAGGCGCCGACAAATACTACTGCGATCGCCAAACCACCACGCACTGGACCAAATATCTCGCCAATCGTATCTAAGAGATCCTCTGCCATCCCTGAACGTTCAAGCACCAAACCCATCAATGTAAAAAACGGCACTGCCAACAAGGTGTCATTTTGAATAATACCGAAAATTCGATTAGGTAAAGCCTGTAAAAACTGGAAATTAAACTCACCAAGCAAAATCCCTAAAATGGCATAAAAAATACCATTCGCCGCCAATGAAAAAGCAACTGGGAATCCTAAAAGCAAGAACCCGATCAGGGTTAAGAACATGATCGGAGGCATATTAGCAACAATAAATTCAACCATTTCCTAATCCTCTATTTCTCGTTATTATTAGAATCTTCGCTTTGCTCTTTAAGCTCTTCGAGTAACTCCTCGTCAGAGCTTTTACCCTTATGCAAAGGGTTAGGTGACATGCCTTTTAAAAAAGCTATGCATTTAATTAAGTGGGATAAACCCGCCATAATCATCAAGCTAAAGCCTATAGGGATAAGTAATTTTACCGGCCAACGAATTAAACCACCGGTATTATTTGACATCTCACCAGAGACATAAGACTGCACAAAGAAAGGCCAAGACAAATAAACAATCAAGCCACATGCAGGTAATAAAAAGAAAATAACACCAAGAATATCAATGATAACTTGAGTGCGCTCTTTGAGCCTGGAGTTAATAACGTCCACACGAACGTGCGCATTTTTAAGGAAGGTATAACCTCCAGCCAATAAAAACACTACACCGAATAAATACCATTGAATTTCTAACCAGGCATTAGAGCTGTCATTAAAAATTTTACGGTAAGCGGCATTAGCTGCACTGACAATGGCCATTATCAACGTCACCCAAATAACCAGCTGTAAGACTTTGGTATTTATAAAGTCAAAAAATCGTGAAATCGCAAGTAAAGAACGCATGAAGTGAAACTCTTATTTTTCTTAGAGAAAGGTAAATTAAAAAACAGAAGTGCAAGAATTATTATTATAAATTACAAAAACAGTTGTTAATTGTAAAGGCAAATGGCCGAGATAAAGGAATATCTCGGCCATTTTACAAGATTTTAGTCTTAGAGAACTATAACTTCTCGGTTAATTCCGGTACTGCCTGGAATAAATCTGCAACTAATCCATAGTCAGCAACACCAAAAATTGGTGCCTCTGCGTCTTTGTTAATTGCCACAATAACCTTAGAGTCCTTCATGCCTGCCAAGTGCTGAATTGCGCCTGAAATACCAACTGCAACATAAAGCTGAGGAGCAACTACCTTGCCTGTTTGACCAACTTGTAAATCGTTAGGAGCATAGCCCGCATCGACAGCAGCTCGAGATGCACCAACGGCTGCGCCTAATTTACCCGCTAAGCCATCAATAATAGCGAAGTTTTCTTGGCTACCAACACCACGACCACCCGATACAATAATATTCGCAGCAGTTAGCTCTGGACGATCGCTTTTAACTACTTCACGGCCCACAAACTTAGATAAACCGCTATCAGCCACCGCCTCAACACTTACAACCTCGGCAGAACCACCTTCAGCAGCTACTGCATCAAAACCTGTTGTACGAATAGTTAAAACTTTGGTATCGCCTTCAACTTGTACTGTTGCGATTGCATTACCTGCGTAAATTGGACGCTGGAAAGTATCAGCAGACTCAACGCCAATCACGTCAGTAATTTGTGCTACATCTAACTTAGCGGCAACGCGAGGAGCAATATTTTTACCATTTGCTGTTGCAGGGAATAAAATATGACTATATTCACCAGCGACTGCAAGCACCTGAGCAGCCACGTTTTCTGCTAAAAACTGCTCTAAACTATCGCCATCAGCCAATAAAACTTTGGTTACGCCAGCTATTTTAGCAGCAGCATCAGCAACAGCTTGAGCACCTTTACCAGCAACTAAAATATGAATATCACCACCTATTTTGGCAGCAGCAGCTACAGTATTTAGCGTAGCCGGCTTTAAAGAAGAATTGTCGTGTTCAGCAATTACTAAATTCGTCATCTTAAATCACCTTCGCTTCATTTTTTAACTTATCAACTAACGTCTCTACATCAGGAACGGTAATACCGCCCTCACGTGCAGGTGGTTCAGATACTTTCAAAGTTTTAATTTTTGGAGTGATATCAACGCCCAAATCAGCAGGAGTAACAACATCCAACTGCTTCTTCTTGGCCTTCATGATGTCAGGTAATTTAACGTAGCGAGGTTCATTTAAACGCAAGTCAGTAGTGACAATTGCCGGCAACTGTATTTCAACAGTTTCTAAACCGCCATCTACCTCACGAGTAACAGTAACGCTGCTATCACCCAGCTCAACTTTAGAGGCAAAGGTAGCTTGAGGTCTATCTAATAAAGCAGCTAACATCTGACCGGTTTGGTTGGCATCGTCATCAATCGCTTGCTTGCCTAAGAGTATTAACTGTGCTTCTTCTTTTTGAGCAATCTCTTTTAATAACTTGGCAACAGCTAAAGGCTGCAATTCATCATCAGTCTGCACTAAGATGCCGCGATCAGCACCAAGCGCCATGGCTGTACGAATAGTTTCTTGACACTTATCAATGCCGCAAGATACCGCGACGACTTCTGAAACCTTGCCCTGCTCTTTGAGACGCACAGCCTCTTCCATAGCAATTTCATCAAACGGGTTCATAGACATCTTCACGTTAGCGATATCGACGTCTGTCTGATCTGCTTTTACACGCACCTTGACGTTATAGTCAACAACGCGCTTGACGGGTACTAAGACCTTCATCAAATATTCTCCTATGACAATTACTTTTTAAATGCAATATATATTACACGGTGTCGCAATCATTTTACCTATTTTAAAAACTTTTACCTAATCAAATTCTAAAAAGACTAACTTAACGTTAGGTTAAGTAAAGGGTTAACCCATGCTTAAGTGTAAGCTTTATACAACGGACTAAAGTATAACCACTAACTCAGTAATCTGCTAACAGAACCCTGCTAAGGCCCTTACATGTTCGACTGCGCTTCGTGCCAAGGCATTGATATTGTAGCCGCCCTCAAGAAAACTGATAACTCGCCCCTGGCAGTGCCTGTCAGCCACTGCCATAAGCTCTTTAGTAAGCCAGACAAAGTCTTGCTCGACCAGAGTCATCTGACCCATATCATCATCTCGATGAGCATCAAAACCAGCACAAATGATAACTAGTTCAGGCCTATATGCATCCATGATCGGCAACCAAACGGTCTTGACTGCCTCCTCAATCTCCTGACGACCACTGTAAGCCTTGAGGGGAACATTATGCATATTAGGAGCAACATCTTCGGCACCGGAGTATGGGAAGAACGGATGTTGAAAAAAACTGAACATCTTGACATGGGGGTCATTGGCAAAGATTTGCTCAGTGCCATTGCCATGGTGCACATCAAAATCAATAATAGCCACACGGCTTAAACCGTACTTGTCAATGGCATAGCGAGCAGCCACTGCAGCATTATTAAAGAAGCAAAAACCCATACTTTTATCTGGCTCAGCGTGATGACCCGGTGGACGCACAGAGCAAAAAGCATTTTTCGCTCGAGACTGCATCAACTCATCGACGGCTAAGATACCTGAGCCTGCGGCTCTTAAAGCGGCAGCCCAAGTATGAGGGTTCAAACTGGTTTCTTCATTGTCTATGTTAAAGTAGCCCTCGGAAGGAATATTTGACTTAATAAAGTCCACATAATCTGCTTGATGGCAACGTAAAATATCCTCTTCAGTGGCTTGCGGGGCCTGCATTTCCTTAAGGCACCAAATCAAATCAGTCCCGCACAGCCGATCATGGATCGCTGCCAAACGCTTAGCTGACTCGGGATGCCAGCTGCGCATATTGTGTAAACTACAGTCCGGATGGGTGATATAAAGCGTACCGCCTACCAATATAATCTCTCACTCTATCTGAATATTAATAACTCATGCTATAAGTAACATATTAATATGGACTGATATCCTCTAAACCCCAGTATTTACCCTATACTTGTATAGGCTCTGGCTGTGTTTTAATTAAAAAAACCAGTTTCCTTGTTTAGAATCAACCCTACCTCGTCAATGACTATTTATGAAATCCTTAAAAGTACTATTAACTACCGTCTCTCTGCTTAGCTTGACAGCATGTGCTAATACAAGCTCTGATCAATCCACAGCAAATCGCAATCCTCAACCTGACACACATAAAGTAGTAACCAACACGGCGACGACTGATGCCCCAGAAGTTTTAAGCGCTGATTTTGAACGTCGTCCTTTAAGTGCTGATCAATCTACTTTTATTAAAGAAGTGGCTGAACGCTACGAAGTGCCCGTAAATCATGTCGCTGCGTTAGTAAACTCCGCACAAATTAATACTCAAACTCAACGCCTCATGACTCCTAGCAATAACGGCCGAGTTAAGCGTTCTTGGACTACTTACAGAAAACGTGTCATGGATCCGATACGCATCCGTGGCGGTAAAAGCTTTATGCAAAGAAATGCTTCTACACTAGCCGAGGTAGAGCAACAATATGGAGTACCGGCAGAAATTATTGGTAGTATCATCGGAGTAGAAACTGTTTATGGTAATTACATGGGTAGTTTCAAATTACTGGATTCTCTTTACACCTTGGGTTTCTATCATCCAGATTCTAATCGTCCTGATCGTCATCAGTCATTCCGTAATCAATTAGCAGCCTTAATCAAACTTGATCATCAAGGGAAAATCAATGCCAATACTGAACTAGGATCTTTTGCCGGAGCTACTGGTTTACCTCAGTTTATGCCTATTAGCATCATGTACTACGCGGTTGATGGCGATGCTGATGGTCGTATTGACTTACGCAACAGTGAAAAAGACGCGATTCATTCGGTGGCAAACTTCTTGGTCAAGCATGGCTGGCAAAGCGACATGCCGGTCTTTGCTCCTGCAAGCCTACCGACAAATCCCGCAGCGGTAGAAGGTAAAGGTTTAGAGCCCACGCTGACTTGGCAAGAGCTACAAAATCAAGGCTCTAGTAGCAACTCACAAGCTGCCTCTTGGAAAAAAGGTCGTAATCTAGGGGTAATTAACTTGATGGATGAAACTCAGGGCAGAAATGAATACCGCATTGCTACACAAAACTTTTTTGCCATTACCAAATACAATAACAGTTATTTTTATGCGGCTTCAGTTGCTGATTTTGCTCAGACTCTGAAATAAATTAGTAGCAAAATCTAAAAGCAAGACCATACTAGATCCGAAACGTTCATCCAGAACGTCGGATCTAGGTACATTGAAAATACAAGAAGTAATACAAAAATGGCGATAAAAGCCAAAACAATACGCATCTCGTTAGCTCAACTCATTAGTTAACGGCTAGTAGCGGAGCCTTTTCTCTACTGATAGCACGCTCGACAATAGGCCAGTTAGCTAAAGCAGCCAGAACCCCCAAGATAATTGAGAGTATCCACATCAGGTCATAATTACCAAATCTATCATAAAAGGCGCCGCCCATCCATACACCCAAAAAAGATCCTACTTGATGACTGAAGAAAGCGATCCCCCCTAGCATGGACAAATGACGAACCCCAAAGATTTGCGCAATAATGGCATTGGTTGCCGGCACAGTAGAGAGCCAAAGAAAACCCATTGCCATCGAAAACAAATAAACACTCAATGCACTCAATGGAATCATCAGAAAAAGCACAATAATCACTGAACGTAGCGCATAAATCCCCACTAACAAATAACGTTTTTGATAGCGTTGCCCTAGTGAACCAACTAAATAGCTGCCAAAAATATTAAACAAACCGATTAAAGCCAAGGACAGACTACCTACCTCTGGCCCTAAGCCATTATCTTTAATATAGCCAGGCAAATGCACTGCGATAAAAACAACCTGAAAGCCACAAACAAAATATCCCGAAATTAACAAAATATAACTACGATAAGTCAGCGCCTCTTTGGCAGCTGCTTTGATACTCTGTTCACTTTCTACATTACTTATAGCACTTTCTGATGAGGCCCAAACAATACGCTCTCTAAGCAGATAAGCAAGCGGAATAATCATTAGAGCAAATAACGCTAAAATAACGAGTGCGCCTTGCCAACCGCTCTGACTGATTAAGGTATTGGAAATAGGCAACATCATAAATTGCCCAAAAGAGCCGGTCGCAGATGCTACTCCCATCGCCCATGAACGTTGACTTGGACTAATATGACGTCCAATCACACCAAAAATAATGATATAAGTCGTCGCTGCTTGGGCAACCCCCAAAACCACACCCGCAGTTAAAATAAACATCAATGGTGTGCTGGTATAAGCCATCCCTAAAAGACCTAAAGCATAGCAAATCGCCCCCGGAACAATAACTTTAAAAGCACCATAGCGATCTGCCAGCATGCCGGCAAAAATACCGACTATCCCCCAAACAAGATTTTGCAAAGCGATTGCAAAAGAAAATACCTCACGCTCCCAACCATGCGCCTGACTAATGGGCAATAACCATAGACCGAAACCGTGACGTATACCAATCGATAAGGTGACAATCAGACCGCCGCAAAGCAAGACTCGCTGTACCGATAGCTTATTTTGTACAACAACGCCCATCTGTCCCCTCCGGAATATAGGCTAAATTATAAATTTATAATTTTTAGTTTTAATTTTTATCGGCGTTTTTAAGTGCCGGCCAAGCTTTACTCAAATAATAAAACATGGACCATAACGTAAGAAATGCTGCAATAAATATCAGAACATTACCAACGAGTACTAAATTAACACCGAGTACTGTCTGATAAACCATAAGACAAGGAATTGCGGCCATCTGCGCCGTCGTCTTAAACTTACCAAGCCAATTCACAGCAACACTGTCGCGTGCTCCCACACTTGCCATCCACTCACGTAAAGCAGAAATTGTCAGCTCGCGGCCAATAATGATTAAGGCAATATAGGACTCAACCCTGCCTAAGTCCAAAAGGATCAATAAGGCAGCACAAACCATCAACTTATCAGCCACTGGATCTAAAAATGCACCAAAGGCCGAGGTTTGATTCCAGCGACGCGCTAAATAACCATCTAACCAGTCAGTAATCGCTGCTACAACAAAAGCAGCCGCTCCAAAGCAATCCCGCACAGAGGCACTAGCGCCATCCAGAGGCAAGTAATACAAGCCTATGAATAGAGGAATAATGGCTATTCTGAGCCAAGTAAGAATAATCGGTAAGTTCATTGATTTCATAGCAGCTATATTACCACTGAAAAGATTAATTCACACTAAAAGTACTTATCGCAGGGCGTCATAAATACGTTGCGCCATTTGCAGAGAAATACCCTCTACTGACGCTAGATCATCTACTGTCGCATTAACCACACCGTTAAAACCACCAAAACGAGCTAATAATCGCTGGCGCCGCTTCGGACCTACACCCTCAATCTCTTCTAGACGCGAAACATTTCTTGCTTTAGCGCGCTTACTACGCATGCCGGTGATAGCAAAACGGTGTGCTTCATCACGTATTTGTGCAATTAATAATAATGCTTTAGAAGCAATACCCAACTCTACTGCTGGTCTGGAATCTGCAAAAATCAAAGTTTCTAAGCCAACCTTGCGACCCTCACCCTTGGCAACACCAACAATCATTGAAATATCCAAGCCTAAATCTGTAAAGACCTGTCGCGCCACTTCGACCTGCCCCTTGCCGCCATCAATCAAGACAATATCAGGCATCGACTCTGACTCATAGCCATGAGCATAACGACGCTGCAAGACCTGCCGCATCGCGGCATAATCATCGCCCCCTGTAATACCGGCAATATTAAAACGGCGATAGAGTGAAGGCTGCATATCGTGATTCTGATAAACCACACAGGAGGCTTGGGTTGCTTCACCATGACTATGACTAATATCAAAACACTCAATTCGCAATTTAGCCAAAGCCTCAGGGTCTAAATCCAAAGCCAACAGCTCTGCCAACGCCTGAGTTCGCTCCTGCATCTGACCTGCTTCGGCTGAGCGACGCTGCAAGGCAAGCTGTGCATTACGTTGTGCTTGCTCTAACCAATTTTTACGCACCCCACTTGGTCTGGTAATGACTTGAGTTCGTGCCCTGGTTTCTTGTTTTAATAAGAGTAAAAGCTCAGGTTCAGGCAAGATATGAGAAGAGATAATAACTGGCGGTAACTGATGCTCTATGTAATGACTTGCTATAAAAGCAGCGAGTACCTCGCCCGGCTCATCGCCATTGATATGGGTCGGAAAAATTGGTTTATCACCCAGGTGGCGCCCTGCTCTTACCATGGCCAAGTTGACACAGAAATTGCCATCATACTGCTCTACAGCAATAATATCCACATCACTTTCATCGCTCGACTCCATCGCCTGCTGTTGCATCAAGGTCGCTAAAGATTTCATCTGAT
Organism: Alcaligenaceae bacterium; assembly: GCA_012511555.1. Taxonomy (GTDB): domain Bacteria; phylum Pseudomonadota; class Gammaproteobacteria; order Burkholderiales; family Burkholderiaceae_B; genus Oligella. Next base: position 69,459 of record JAAZFX010000056.1, read on the forward strand.
CACGGAACATCGCTGCACGCTCAAACTGCAAGTCATTAGAGGCTTGCAACATCTTGTCCTCTAAATTACCGAGAACCTTGTTAGACTCACCATGTAAGACCTTGACCGCATGCTCTATATCCGCTTGATACTCTTCCTTTGAGATTAAACCTACACAGGGAGCCGAACAACGCTGAATTTGATAGAGCAAACAGGGCCTAGAGCGATTAGAAAAAACACTATCCTCACAGGTCCTTAATCGAAAGATCTTCTGCAGTAACTGCATGGTATCCCGCACTGCCCAAGAATTAGGGTAAGGACCAAAAAAATGACCGCTTTTATTGGTCGAACCACGGTAGTAGACCATCCGTGGGGACTCATGATCCGTAAACATCAGATAGGGATAGGACTTGTCATCACGGAATAAAATATTGTATTTAGGTTGTAAGCGCTTGATTAAATTAACTTCTAATATCAGCGCTTCAGCTTCAGAATCAGTAATTGTGATATCGACACTGGCCACGCGCGCCACCATGTGAGCTATGCGTGGACTTTGCAGATTTTTTTGAAAGTATTGAGAAACCCGTTTTTTTAAATCCTTGGCTTTGCCAACATACAAGACCTCCCCATCTGCCGCTATATGTCGATAGACACCGGGCAAATTGGGTAAGTCTTTTAAAAAACCTTGAATATCAAAAGAAGGTGACTCAGAACTCATAACTTAACTTAACAAGTTTTGGAGCCTAATTGTTCAAGCGCTTGTCGCGCTTTAACATAACGTGGCTCATTGTGTAATTGCTGCCAATTCATCGAAAATTCTTTAGGTACTAAATTTTTTAAACGTTGAATAGATTCCTCACTGCTTTGATGCTCTAACTGCCCTAATAACTCATCAGCCAAGTCCGGTCTATTACATACCAGAACCATATCGCAGCCTGCCGTAAAAGCAGCATTAGCCCTTTCGACAATACCACCAACCACTGAAGCACCTTCCATGGTCAAGTCATCAGAAAAAACCATTCCCTGATAGCCCATACGCTCACGCAAAAGCTCTTGGATCCAAAACTTGGAAAAACCCGCCGGCATCGGATCAACCTTTTCATAAATCACGTGGGCTGGCATCAGCGATGGTAGCTTCAAATGTCCCAGTGCCACATAAGGCTGAATATCCTCAGCCCAAATTTCATCAAACTCTCTGCTATCAACAGGAATGGCTACATGAGAGTCTGCCTCTACAAAACCATGACCCGGGAAATGCTTGCCACAAGCAGCCATACCGGCTTCAGCTAAACCATCAATCAGCGCTTCAGAAAGCGTTGCTACTACCTCAGGGTCACGATGAAAGGCACGATTACCGATAACCTCACTTACGCCATAATCCAGGTCCAACACGGGCGTAAAGGAGAAATCCACACCGCAAGATAATAATTCAGCTGCTAACACATAACCTACCTCATGTGCTAACCCTACAGCGAGTTCTTGATTATCGTCCCACAACTCACCTAATTCAGCCATCGCTGGCAAATGAGTAAAACCGTCCGTACGGCAGCGCTGTACTCGACCCCCTTCATGGTCAATCGCAATCAACAAAGGCTCATCACGGACACCGTGAATTTGACGACACAATTCAGTGAGTTGCTTAGGGTCCTGATAGTTGCGGGCAAACAAAATCACTGCCCCTACCAAGGGATTTTTTAAACGCTCAATCTCATGGTTTTGCAGGCACAAGCCCTCTACATCAACCATTACCGGACCTAAACTCATTGTGGAATTTTTATTATTTGATGACATAATCTGCCTTTAAATATCTTTAATAACAACCTTGCTTACTGCTTACGCTCTACAATCACCAATGCCATCGCTAAATCTGATTCATCGGTTAGGGATACATGGGCTTCACCAAAACGCGACTCATACCAATTCTTTAGCTCACCGGAAAGAACAACCATGGGCTTGCCACTAGGCGCATTAAGTGTTTGCATAGCGGACCAATGCATTGGCATACGCATACCTAAGCCTATGGCTTTGGAAAAGGCCTCTTTAGCAGCAAAACGTGTTGCTAAAAATGTAATGCCGCGATGCGGATCACGGTCATAACGGCGTTGAAACTTCTCTCTCTCGCCAGGTCCCAAAATACGCTTTAAAAAACGTTCTCCATGACGATCATAAGACTTTTGAATTCGATTAATATAAATTAAATCAGTACCAATACCAGCAATCGCAGCCGCAACTGACGTATGCTGCGGGTCTAAAATTTTAGGGTCAAGCATTGAATAACCTCTATATTGAGCGAACTACTTGCTCTCATCAGCTAATCTTAAAAAATTATCGCGATAATGTCTGAGCTCCTCAATCGACTCATAAATATCAGCTAAAGCCTCATGTCGTCCCTTTTTGACCACGCCTCGATAAACGTCAGGATGCCAACGCTTGGCCAATTCCTTTAGAGTACTTACGTCTAAGTTACGATAATGAAAAAAACGCTCAAAATCCGGCATATACTTGAACATAAAGCGGCGATCCTGGCTCACTGTGTTACCACAGAGCGGCGATGCACCCTTATTAACATACTGACTCAAAAAATCAATCAATTGCTGCTCAGCCTCAGCCTCAGTGACGGTTGACGCTCTGACCCGCTCAGTCAATCCGGTGCGCCCGTGAGTTGTAGTGTTCCACTCATCCATCGCATCCAGTACCTCATCGGGCTGATGAATAACAATAACCGGACCCTCAGCCACCACAGTCAAATCAGGCTCGGTCACCACGACGGCAACCTCCAACACTCGTTCAATTTCGGGGTCTAAACCACTCATCTCCATATCCAACCAAACTAAACGAAGGTCTCTTGACGCCATAACTACTTCCTTTTGATTTAATATAATGTTTACCTAGTATTGTCGCACAGATATATTGTTTATACAGAGCCCTATGCAAGCACATCATTTTACATTTTTATTCATTACTTTAATTATTTTGGATTTTGGTATTCGCACTTGGTTAAATATCCGCCAAATCCGCCATATTTCCAAGCACGCTACAGCAGTGCCTGAAGAGTTTGCCGACCATATCAGCCTCAAAAGCCACCAGCGTGCAGCTCGCTACAGTTTAGAGCGTTTAAGATTAGGACAAATAGAGGTTTTCTATGATGTGCTGATTTTATTAGCTTTCACTATCCTAGGTGGTGTCAATTGGTTATTTCAGACTTTCGGTTTAAACACAGAACCCACTCTCATTAAATCCTTGGTATTCATCATAGTGGTACAAGTTATCTTAAGTGTTTTAAGCTTGCCTTTTTCTATTTACAGGACCTTTAGGCTTGAGCAAAAATACGGTTTTAATCGTATGACACCCGGGTTATTTATCAAAGACACAGTGACCAATCTTTTGTTATCGTTGGTTTTAGGCAGCATTGTCCTTATTGCTATTTTATACCTCATGCAAAATACCGAACTCTGGTGGTTATGGGCTTGGTTAGTGGTTCTAGGCTTTATGGCGGTGATGATGTACATAGCACCAACTTGGCTAATGCCTTTATTTAATAAATTTACCCCACTCGAAGAAGGCGATGTTAAGGATAAGATAGAGCATTTAGCTGAACGCTGCGATTTTGAACTTAGCGGTTTATTTGTTATGGATAGCTCTAAGCGTAGCTCCCACGGCAATGCTTTTTTTACAGGTTTTGGTAAAAACCGTCGTATTGTCTTTTTCGACACTTTATTGAGCAAACTCAAAGCCAACGAAATTGAGGCCATCATGGCTCACGAGCTAGGGCACTTCAAACATAAACACATTGTTAAGCGTCTTGCCACGATGGTGATTGGTAGCTTTATCTTCTTTGCTGTACTTGGTTATGTTAGTGACAAAAGTTGGTTTTACGGTGGTTTAGGTGTAACCCTTCCAGCGCATGAAACTTACCATGCACTTACCCTAGTTTTATTTGCCTTGGTCTTACCAACCTTTACCTTCTGGCTAACACCGCTTAATAGCCGCCTATCACGTCGCGACGAGTTTGAAGCTGACGCTTTTGCTGCCAAACATAGCGATGCCAATGATTTAATCTCAGCCTTGGTTAAGCTCTACGATGACAATGCCAGTACGCTAACCCCGGACCCGGCCTTTTCAGCTTATTATGATAGCCACCCTCCTGCCACTATCCGCATTCAACATCTCAAAGAGCTTATGGGAGCTGGCGCATGATGCAAGGACGTATTATCTCTGCTCACGGGAGACATTATGTGGCGCGAGTAGAAGGTCAGTTATGGCATTGCTATACTCGTGGCAAAAAGGCAGGGATATGCGTTGGTGATTACGTAGAGATTTCCCCCCAAGGTAATAATGAAGCTCGCATAGAAAAGGTACTGGAACGTAAAAACCTGCTTTATCGTAGTGACGAAATGCGCAGTAAACAATTTGCTGCCAACGTCGATGTCCTACTATTGATTACTGCGGTAGAGCCAAAGTTTTCTGACGATTTATTAGGTCGTGCCCTAACCGCTGCCTGGTGTGAGGATCTTCAACCTTATATTATTTTAAATAAAATCGATTTAGAAAAAGGCGTCACTGAAGCACGAGATAGATTAAAACGTTACCAGGACTTGGGCGTAGAGGTCATTGAGTGCAGTATTCACCAGCCTGAAGATCTTGCTGCCAAGCTACTTCCCAAAGTTAAGGGGCAAACAGCCATACTACTTGGTCAAAGCGCAATGGGTAAATCCAGTATTTTAAATGTACTAGTACCGACTGCCAATGCTCATACCCAAGAGCATTCACACGCGCTGGGAGCTGGTCGTCATACCACCACAAAAACTGAGCTCTATGAGGTCAGAGAAAACGATGAAATTATCGCTTCTTTGATTGATTCGCCGGGTTTTCAAAATTTCGGTCTACTGCACTTAAATGACACAGAAATTGTGAAAGGTTTTCCGGAATTTAGTGACGCCATAAAAAACTGCCGCTTTTATAATTGCCGTCACCTGCGGGAACCTGGCTGCGGAGTTACTGATGCTCTTGCCAATGGACAAATACATCCCGAACGCTATGCACTCTATGAGCGCATCATTGCTGAAAATGATGCCGTAACTAAATGGTAGTTTGTTGTAGCTGGGGCTAGAGGCACGCTAGCGCGCTTGCTGAATACGCTGATATAAATTGCGCAAAATCGAGGCAGTCGCCCCCCAAATGAAATGATTAGCCCAAGTAATCCCATAGTAGCTAAATGGCAAGATGGAATTTGGTGCTGTATAAAGACGATAATTGTTTGGATCAGTTAAATAACTAAGAGGTACTAAAAAAACCTCTTCAACTTCTCTGACATCAATCATAAAATTAGATACCTCAGACATCCGCCCCAGGTAAGAACTCATAGCATAACCGGTACCCGTATAAAAAATAGGCATCTCGCCAAAAACATCGATCTTGGAACGCTCTACCCCAATTTCTTCTTCTGTTTCTCGTAAAGCTGCGTCTTCAAGATCTTTATCATTTCCCTCAAATCGACCACCAGGAAAACTAATCTGACCTCGATGATTTCTAAGCTTTGAGGAGCGCTTAGTTAAGACGACTTGCTCTTGATTATCTTTTACTACAATAGGGATTAAAACACCGGCTTCAATAAAACTACTTTTAATGACAGCCTTTTGTGAATTCCACTGCTTAACCAGCCGATCTTCCTGCCAGACATATTCGGGAGAGAAGGCCCGTTGAATTAACTCGGGTAATTCCTCACCACCAATAATGGGTAAACCGAAGCCGGCAGATTCGGAGGGTTGAATCAAAGGGTTAAAATCAGGAGAGGACCTAGACAAAAGACCTTGTGTTTTGCTCATTAAATTAATAATAATTAGAATATTTAATAAAAATCAATAGCTTATATTATATAGCTCAATTAAAAATTAGCAATGAACAAAAAGAAAGGAATGATTAATTATTGCTACAGAAGCAACAATTCGATTAAAAAAGCATGCTTTCAGAGAAACCGAAAACATGCTTTATAGAGAGAACTATCGCGAAATTTGTAAACTAAAAATTACTTAGCAACAACTTTACGAACTAACTTCTCTTTAATGCGAGCAGCTTTACCAGAACGGTTACGTAAGTAGTAAAGCTTAGCGCGGCGCACTGCACCACGGCGTTTAACTTCGATTGAAGCGATTTGCTGAGAGTACAACTGGAAGGTACGCTCAACAGCTTCACCCGATGAAATCTTGCGAACAATAAAAGCAGAGTTTAAACCACGGTTGCGCTTGGCAATAACCACGCCTTCGTAGGCCTGAGTACGCTTACGAGTACCCTCAATTACGTTAACGTTTACCACAACGGTATCACCAGGACCGAATTCAGGCATCGTCTTACCATCTGTAAGGCGCTGAATTTCTTCCTGCTCAAGAGTTTGAATTAAATTCATTATGGACCCCAAAAAATCCAAATCATCATACGCAACGAAAGTGCTCCATGCCACTCTTGTTCTTAGTTGACTATGAGTGGCCATGTAAATTACAAACCCATGTAACTTAATTGCCAGAGGATGAGTAAGCCAAAGATTTTACCCTTAAAATCAGTCGCTTGTCAATCATCGAGGGTACTTAATTTAGCATCAAAAGAGCTGTGTTGTAAAGTAGCCTGATTTGAGGAGCAATTTAAAATTTAACGCTTATTAAAATTTATTAATAGGAATCTTAAAATAAGTCGTGCCATTATCTTCAGCCGGAGGAAACTCACCAGCACGCATATTGAGTTGCACTGAAGGTAAAATCAACTTAGGCATAGAAAGCGTCGCATCACGCTCAGTACGCATCTTTACATACTCTGCTTCGCTTATGCCACCGCCAACATGAATGTTGTTGTCACGCTGCTCTTTGATAGTCGTTTTAAACTCAAAATAATCACGCCCCTCTGCTTGGTAGTCATGACATAAATACACCACTGTGTCATCAGGTAGCTGAAAAAGCTTTTGTATGGAACGATAAAGAGTAGCCGCGTCACCACCTGGGAAATCACATCGAGCAGTTCCATAATCCGGCATAAACAAGGTATCACCGACAAAAACCGCATCATCAATAAGATAACTGAGACAGGCAGGAGTATGGCCCGGTGTATGAATCACTCGAGCATTTAAACCACCAATTTGAAAGCTATCACCGTCTTTAAAAATTTGACCAAACTGACTGCCATCGCGCTGAAAGCTACTTTCAGCATTAAATATATCACCAAAGACATTTTGCACGGTAGTGATGTATTCGCCAATCGCTATACACCCTCCAAGCTGCTCTTTTAAATAAGGTGCAGCAGACAGGTGATCAGCATGTATATGCGTTTCTAATAACCACTCTACTTCAATTGCCTGCTCTCTGACATAGGCTATGATTTGATCTGCTGTTGTAGTTGAAGTACGACCAGCAGCATGGTCATAATCTAATACAGAATCAATGATAGCGGCTTTTTTAGTTGCGGGATCGCTGACTGCATAACTATAAGTATAGGTATCGGCATGGAAAAACTCTTGTACATTCATGGGCATTATCCTTAATAAACTAAATATATATTAGATAATATTAATATACATTAAATTCAACTTTTTGTCGCCCCATTAAAACGATAGCCAAAAGCAAAATCTACAAATTTGTTATACGCATCTGAATGCACACTTTTTTTATTTTCTAAAAAATATAAAGGTCGAATTAGAGCTTCAGCATCACGAATTGACAGAACTTGAATTTTATTCAACTCAAGTAAATCTTGTAAAGCAAAACGGGATAAACAGCCTACTCCAAGATCATTAATGACAGCCTGCTTAATCGCCTCGGAGTTTCCCAACTCTAAAATATCGATAGTTTCTAAATATTGCAGTAAATTTTGTTGAACAAAGGTTCGGGTACCAGAGCCTGTTTCCCGAAGAATAAGAGGCACTCTCTCTAAATCTCTAATATTTGATAATACTCCGCCCGACTCCAAGAAACGACTATTTTGGGCAGCAAATAAGACTAATTCATCCTCCGTCCAAACTCTCGCTTTGAGTTCCACAAAAGGATTATCACCTTCTATAAAGCCCAAGTCATACTCATAATTCAGCAAGCCTTGGCAAATATCTGTCGTATTAAAAATAGCCAAACTAATATCAATTTCAGGATAGAGCCCTTGAAAATCGCGAATCATTTTAGGCAACAGATAATTGCCAATGGTGGTGCTGGCGCCGATGACTAAGCGTGCTACCTTAAGATTAAACAAATACTCGATTTGCTCTACCTGTTTTAAGGCCCCTCCAGCTAATGAACTCAACATATGCGCCTGCTGTGTAGGCAACAAGCGTTTGCCTACTCGTTGAAATAAAATAGTATCCAAATGCTTTTCTAACTCGGCTAAAGACATACTCACAGCAGATTGTGACAAAAAAACCTGCGCAGCTGCTGCCACAGTAGAACCTTGGTGGTAGACCGCCAAAAAGACTTCCAATTGCTTTAAAGTAATTTTCACAGATGTCCTTTAATACAAAAAACTTAATCTATCAATTTTACTGATAGATTATACCTATATTACTGATTTTCATTAAGCTATCAATACGTGTAATATTAATGACATTAAAATTACCTACGACTGACGTTTTAAGCCCGACATGAATCAAACACAAATCAAGCAAAAGAGCACGTTAAGCAGTACTGCCAGCAATATAAAAAGTTTATTGCCCGGCTTACTGCTAATTGGCATGATTGTATTCATATCGACTATTTTGGTGACCATAGGTATCGGTCAACGCTACGGTTTAAGTCCGCTTATTTACTCTATTTTACTAGGCATGCTGGTGGGTAATACTTTTTTCAACAAAACCATCCATGCAACTTTTGATGGAGTCAGTTTTGCTAAAAGCAAATTGCTACGTTTAGGCATTATTCTTTATGGTTTTCATTTAACCATTAGTCAAGTCTGGTCCTTGGGCCTTCAAGCTATCTTCATTGATGCCTGTATGCTAATTTCTACTTTTATGTTGACCTATTGGCTTGGCACTAAGGTACTAAAGATGGATAAAGACACCTGTATTTTGACTGGCGCCGGCTGTAGTATTTGCGGGGCAGCTGCCATTATGGCTACAGCCTCAATCTCAAGAGCTAAAACTTCTGCCGTCACTCAAGCAGTAACAGTGATTGTGTTATTTGGCACCCTTGCAATTTTCATTTACCCGATTCTTTTTCCTATTTTCACCAATTACATCAGTGAATCGGCTTTTGGTGTCTACATCGGCTCTTCAGTACATGAAGTAGCTCAAGTCGTGGCAATTGGCAAGGTCTTAGGTGAGGATGTAGCAGATACCGCGATTCTGGCAAAAATGGTACGAGTTATTATGTTGGCACCATTTTTATTTGCCATATCTTTTATATTTTATGGCAAAAGTAGTAAAAGTTCTGCTATCAGTAACAAGGATAGTACTCCACAACGCTTCCTTTTACCCTGGTTTGCTGTTTGGTTTTTAGGCATAATTGTACTGAACTCTATTTTGCCTTTACCGCAAAGTGTAGTAGAGAGTATTTTATTCATTGATAATATTTTATTAATGATGGCCATGGCTGCTCTAGGACTTAGTACCCAGTTCGCAACCTTTAAAGCCGCCGGTCCACGTTCTTTTATCTTAGGATTGATGATATTTGTCTGGCTAATCGTGGCAGGTATCGCACTACAGCTACTCTTTGCTTAGTCAACACCGAGATTCAGGCGGACTCTACCTCGTTCCACTACAATAAAATAGTTTTGATGCTTTAAACGCAAGCCGCGGTCAAAGCCCAATTGATGCACTTCTCTTAACTGACGTAGCCAATCATTAATACGCCGCTCCGTAGGCATAGGAATATCATGCAAACTAAGCCAATAGCGCAAGACATTAGCTTGTCTGCGCGCAGACAATTCACGCCAAGAAGCTAAGCAAAAGTCCGTAGACTCATCTCTCGGGTCAAGTGATTGCAAATCAGCTTCAGCCACCTCATCTAAAAGAGCTTGTGCATCTAACATAAGGTGCGCATGACGCCCAAGGTTTTGCTTCCATTGTGGCCACGCTTCATCCAAGCCAGGGATCAATAAGCGACGCACAGCCGCTCTTTTGTAACGCAGATCCAAATTACTGGGGTCTCGAATCATCTCAAAACCGCTTAGCTTGGTAAATAAAGCAGCTGCGTCGATAATAATTTGCCGCTCAATCGCCAACCAAGGGCGATGATAGAGCACACCACCATAGCTGTGCCTTGCTAACATACCACCCATACCCTTGACTCCCGTACCACGAAGCAGGCGCAACAATAAGGTTTCAGCTTGATCATTTAAGTGATGGGCCAAGATAAAATCGCAAATATCATACTCTTGGCAATATTGGCTATAGGCTTGATAGCGAGCTATTCGAGCAGCAGCCTCTTCACCTAATCCGCTTTGTCGTTCGACATCGACTCTCAGGACTTTACATTCAAAACCCAGATAAACAGCTAGTGCCTGACAATGTTCAGCCCAAGTATCCGCATCGTTCATTAAGCCATGGTGAATATGAACTATATGCAAAGCTATATTAAATTGCCGAACTAGAGGAGCCAAAGTGACTAATAACATGGACGAGTCTGCGCCACCACTTAAACCAATGGCAACTTTTGCTTTTAGCCCCTGTTTATTTGAAATTTCTTGAAAAGAAGCCAGTAGCTCGAGCAACGGCTCAGTTAAGGTGTTGCTTGCTTTGGCTTCATAAAAACTATTTAATTGAGGATAGTAATGATGGTACTCACTACTTAATTGCTTAGGCTTTTTCGAGGAAGCTGCCATAAGACATTAGGCGCTCAAGACGGCGCTCTACTAATTCACTGGCCCCCAATCCTGAAACAGAACGTAAGGACTCAGACAAGGCTCGTCGCAAGTTTCTGTACATCATGGTTGAATCACGGTGAGCACCACCAACCGGCTCATCAATTACCTTATCGATTAAACCAAATTGCTCAAGCTTGGGGGCGGTAACAGCCAAAGCCTCAGCAGCAATTGGCGCTTTATCGGCACTACGCCATAAAATTGACGCACAGCCCTCAGGTGAAATGACCGCATAAGTAGAGTACTGCAGCATCTGCACCACATCACCTACAGCAATAGCTAAGGCACCACCAGAACCACCTTCACCGATAATGGTGGCAATAATTGGTACCTTAAGTTCGGCCATGGTATAGAGATTTTGCCCGATCGCTTGCGACTGACCACGCTCCTCTGCACCAATACCCGGATAAGCACCCGGGGTATCAATGAAAGTAAAAATAGGTAAGCCAAACTTCTCAGCTAAACGCATAAAACGCAGCGCCTTGCGGTAACCTTCGGGTCTCGGCATACCAAAATTGCGACGTGCTCGTTCCTTGGTATCACGACCTTTTTGATGACCTAAAACCACACAAGGTTCACCATTAAAACGCGCTAAACCACCAACAATTGATGGATCATCAGCATACATACGATCGCCATGTAACTCATGAAAATCCGTAAAAAGTGCATCAATATAATCCAAAGTATAAGGACGCTGAGGATGACGAGCCACTAAGGCAGTCTGCCAAGGACTTAACTTTTTATAAATAGACTCAGTTAAATCATCACTCTTTTGCTGAAGCTTAGTGATTTCTTCCGAAATATCTACAGCGGAGTCGCCGGACATATGACGTAATTGATCAATTTTTTGCTCCAATTCCTCGATTGGTTTTTCAAATTCCAGATAGGTATTTTTCATCTTTTTGCTTTAAACCTTTGTACTCTGTGTGAGTGATAACACGTTAACTATACAATGCTGCCGTCAGCTAGACTGCGCCACATATACCAAGTTGCTACTGTCTGCCACGGTTCCCAATTATCAGCAAGCTCACGAATCTCATATCGTGACACCGGCTCACCACCAAAATAATGCATAGAGACAGCTTTAAGCAGTCTCGCATCCTCTAGGGGCAATACATTGGGACGATGTAGATTAAAAATTAAAAACATCTGCCCCGTCCAAGAGCCAATTCCTCGAATCTGACACAGATCATTAATCACCTCTTGATCCGACATTTTAGACCATTTTGTAGGATTAACGGTTTTTGCTTCAAAATGTTTTGCAAGATCGACTAAATTTGTTGCCTTACGCTTGGCTATACCAATTTCTATCAGCTGCTCTATAGTCAGCGCAGAAATACATTGGACCGTAGGCCTTTTACCACAGAAACGAACTAAAGCTCGCCAAGTCTCACTAGCGCGTGCAGCAGAAGACTGCACTGAAATCAATGACCTCGCCAGCGTGGTAAAGGCTTCATGACTGCCAGTAGGGAAAAATTCTCCCTGGTACCTGGCAATAACCTTGTTGAGAATACGATCATTGGCTTGTAAATGCTCAACTGCCTCATCCCAATACGTCAACTTTGACCCTGGTTTAGCCATACTATATCCTGCGCCACTGGGTTGAACCGCCTGCCACATCCTCTAGCTCAATACCTGCTTGTTTTAATTGATCACGAATCTGATCGGCCTGAACAAAGTCTTTGGCACTCTTAGCCTCTGCACGCTGGTTGATAAGTACTTCAATCTCATCTGAGCTTAAGTTTATAGTACTATCCTGCTCTTGACCTAAACGAGTATAACGAGAATAAGAACGCAAATACTCAGCCGGCTGCTGCTGCAAAATGCCTAACACATTACCAAGCGCTCGCATCTGTGAAATAAGAGCACGATCCTTTTCACGATTAGCCTGATTAAGCATATCAAATAACACGGCAATGGCTACCGGCGTATTAAAGTCATCATTCATTGCCGCCTTAAAAGCTTGTGCATGATCGCTATCCCAATCAACCCCAACCTCATCAAAACCAATATTATTCAGTCCTTGATAAAAACGATCGACGGCCACCTGTGCGTCATTTAAATTGTTCGGTGCAAAGTTTTGCTGACTACGATAATGGTTCCGTACAATAAAGAAGCGCAGCATTTCGGCTTCTCGTACATGATAAGGGTAATCAGCTACCTCCTGATTCGTCTTATCAGTACCTACCACCTGTCGAATGGTCATAAAGTTGCCAAGCGACTTTGACATTTTGTCATCGTCAACCATTAGTGGACCACAATGCATCCAAAGATTGGCTAAAGAACCACCATAAGCGCCTTCGGATTGGGCAATTTCATTTTCATGATGGGGGAACTTCAAGTCCGGACCACCTCCATGAATATCTAAAGGCATCCCAAGCAAATCACGACTCATCGCCGAACACTCGATGTGCCAACCGGGACGACCCACACCATAAGGCGAGTCCCATTTGGAATCCTCAGGGTCTTCGGCTTTAGAAGCCTTCCACAAAACAAAATCCAAAGGATCTTCTTTGGCATCAGAAACAGCAATACGTTCACCTGCACGCATCTCATCCAAGCTGCGACCGGATAATTTGCCATAGTCAGAAAAACCGCGAACGCGAAAATTCACATCGCCATCGCTGCCCTGATAAGCTAAGCCATTTTCTTCGAGAGCTTGAATAATTTCAACCATGCCCTGTACATGACGGGTAGCTCGTGGCTCATGGTCAGGAGACTGTACATTGAGCACACGCTCGTCAGCATGCATGGCATCAGTAAAGAAACTCGTAACTTGGTGCAAACGCTTTTGTGTCGCGACTGCACGACGAATAATCTTGTCATCGATATCTGTGACATTACGCACATAAGTCACCTCATAACCCAAACAACGCAACCAGCGCTGCACCACATCAAAGCTCACCAGCATACGCGCATGCCCCAAATGACAGAAGTCATAAACGGTCATACCACAAACATACATGCGGATTTTATTAGGTTCAACAGGCTTCAATTCATCTTTGCGACGGGTCAAAGAGTTATATATCAACATAAGTTATGAGAAATAAAGATACAATAGGAGGTTATTAATTAAGATCGTTAAGTATAGCAATCTAGCGCCAATTCTGTTGAGTATTGCCCGATGAATAAGAGAAAGATTCAAATCCAATTTGCCTTTGCCCTAGCCTTAGGCTGTGCCAGCACTGCCGTCTTTGCACAATATATCCCTCTAACCGACTTGCCGGAAGTGCCCACTCAAATTAATGAAAGTGGTCAGTTAGTTACACCACACGCTCAAAGAGGGGCTAACCCGCTAAATGATCAACTCAGTTTGGATGTCTTTAACAGTGTCGATATCAATGCCATTCAACAAACTCAAAGCAATGCACCCTACGGCCAAATTCACGCCACGCCTATTAATTCGATGAGCGTTACAGACAATGCATTTATCGTACCCGATGCAGGCACCCAGACGCCACCACTATTAACAAACAAAAAAGAGGGGGATGTTGATGGCGGGTGGCAGGGTTTAGCCAAGCTTTTAAAAAAGCTGGAGCCCACAGTTGATACCAGTCTCCCCGAAACCAGAACTCAATTAAGCAACCGCATCAATAGCCTTATCAACTCTGGGCAACACCAAAAAGCGCTAAATGAAATTGCGCAGGTATTCAGTAGCACCGGTTATATAGAAAACCCCGGTGAGGATGTACAGCTACGTTTTTTAGAAGCTCGCGCCTATAACGGTTTAGGTCAGTTTCAGCAAGCGTTGGAGCGCTACATAGATTTAATCAGCAAATACCCGGAACTGCCTGAGCCTTATAACAACCTGGCTGCCATGCAAATGAATCTTGGTCTACTTGATGAGGCTTATGAATCATTAACTATGGCAGTTAGCCTGAGACCTAATTATGGTGCTGCTCAACGCAACTTAGGGATGATTCACATCATGAAGGCTGAACAAAACTTTAATATTGCCGCAAAGCAAGGTATAAGCGGTGCAAGCCAAACTGCTCATGCTATTCGTCAAATTTTACAAGGATATTAAGTAAATGATGTTAAAATCAGGCCGTTTGGCTGCTTTATTAATAACAGCAACACTCGCCATGACACCTGTAGGCATGGCTTTTTCTCAAACAGACAACCAAAAGGATTCAAGTTCTATGTCTAATACACGCGTTAAATTAATCACTAACAAGGGTGATATTATTCTGGAGTTAGATGGTGAAAAAGCGCCTGTGACTACTGAAAACTTTCTTAACTACGTCAAAGAAGGTTTTTACACTAACGTAATTTTCCACCGTGTTATTCCTAATTTCATGATTCAAGGCGGTGGCTTTGAACCCGGCATGAAAGAGAAAAACACCAATGCACCGATTAAAAACGAAGCCGACAATGGTCTAAAAAACGATAAGTACACCATCGCAATGGCCCGCACTCAAGACCCTCACTCTGCTTCAGCACAGTTCTTTATTAACTCAAATAATAATGACTTCCTGAACTTCACTGCTCCTTCAGTACAAGGTTGGGGTTATGCTGTCTTCGGTAAGGTTGTTGAGGGCACTGAGGTGGTTGATAGTATTGAAAAAGTAGCAACCGGTACTCGTGGTTTCCACGGCGACGTACCTCGCGAAGATATCGTTATCGAAAGCGCTGAAATCGTTGAATAAGCTTAGCCTTACCGCTAATGTCTACTTGGCCTCAGATATTCATCTGGGGCCCTCTATTCCCCGCACCAATCAGGCGTTTTATGATTTTTTAAAACAGGCTGCCCAAGAGGCAGATCACCTGATTTTAGTGGGGGATATTTTTCATTATTGGATAGGCGATGATATTGCGATCCAACATCCCGAACCTTGGTTAAGCGAAGCAATTACGCATCTGCAAACTTTTGCCAAGCATAAATCACTCTATTTTGTTCATGGTAATCGTGACTTCTTGATGGGTCATGACTTTGCCCGCTATATCGGTGCAATATTATTGGATGATGTGAATATTTTAGAGGTCGATGGTCAACAAATCTATCTTAGTCACGGCGATGAGCTTTGTACCGATGACAAGGGCTTTATGCTGTTCAGATATTGGACCCGCAAAGTGTGGCTGCAAAAGCTATTCTTTAAATTACCGATGCAATGGCGCATCAACATTGCCAATAAAGCGCGAAAAAAAAGTAAAAACAAGCAAGCTTCTAGTTCTTATGACAACAGCAAAGGAGAAGTTGCAGAAAGTGCTGTTCATGCAATTTTCAGGCAATACCCTGAACTCAACGGCATAATCCATGGCCACACCCACAACCCTGCAAAACACTCTGTTAATCTCAATGGCAAATCCTACTGGCGCCTAGTTCTACCTGATTGGGAACTTGATCATGGCCAACCGCGTAGCGGCTTTGCTTTTAT
>JAAZFX010000005.1 GCA_012511555.1 Alcaligenaceae bacterium
GCTCTGGACTTACAATAACGAACGCCCCAACATGGCATTAGGTGGCATCACACCGAGGCAAAAATTACATCAACATAAATTAAATAATTCTACTGCCAACTGCTATTAAAAATGGGGTGATTACCATATCACCGTGACTACCACTATTGATATTGAGTTGATAGTCAGGACGTGGGATGGCCAGTTGATCAAAAAACACATCCGACATATTCGCGTCAAAATGTTGGCCGGTGTGGACTAAAACTTCAGCTAGGCCGTCGGTTTCTTGAATGGCTTTGGAGACGACGCTGGCTTTAATGAATTGAGGGCGCGCGCCTATAACTGTCACAATCTTCATGAAAAAATTACACCCTTTATCTAATTATAAAACCAGACAACCTATTTCCTATATTAGAATAGTAAAACTAGCCTTTATAACCTTTGATCAGTAACCCTTCGGAGGTTTTATCTGAAATAATTTTCGCTGGTATTCCACCAATTGTTGCATTTCCTTCTGGAAAACTTCTATTCACTACTGCATTTGCCCCTATAGACATATTTGATCCAAGCTGTATTTTTCCAAACATTTTAACACCTGGCCCAATATAACAATTATCGCCTATAGTCGGTGCATAATCACTCTTTCCAGCCTCTGTACCAATATTTACACAAACATGTATACGGCAATTAGCACCAACTTTCGCACCAGCATTTACAACTAGCGTTCCTCTATGAGCAATTGACAACCCAGGCCCAAAGGTATTAATTGGAATAGAATAGCCTAATTTACGACCTTGCATCTTATATCTATAAGCAATATATGCTCGATAAAATCTATTTTTTTTGCAGTTAGTCAAAAATTCTAATTTACGCATTGTTTTTTGAAAACGCCAAATATCATTAAACAAATAATTCATAAGTGTTTTCTCAATGCCTAAAGAAACTCTATCTGCCTCAAGAAATTTTAAATACTGTGCATATGTTTTAATCATCAAACGTACCCATAAAATTATAAAACCTTTAAGATACACAAACTTTGGTATAAAGTTTTTTATCAAATTCATTATGAAAATGACTATTATGCCAAAGCAACGTAAAGCACCCACTCACCCTACGACACGTATCTTTCAGCCCTGCAAACTTCTTCTCAGCCTCAGCGCCATAGCCTAAGCCCATGTAGCGCTCGGCTATTATAGTGCATTCCATGGCGATAAGTGGCCGGATGCGGATTTTTAATTTTTGCTGGGTTAAAGCATTAAACGCTGGGTACTCAAAGCAGGTGCCGCAACGAAAGCCGGGTAAATCGGCATAGCTTAAGGTGGTATCGTAGGTCATACCCGCATCATTCCACGCTTGTAATGTGGTGGGATGCTCCCAGCGCAGGTAATACATGCGTCCGCCAAATTCGTTTTGCTTTATACAGCGCGCAGTCTATCGGCTTCTTGCTTGATCAGCTGTGGTTTTTGGTACGTATTGTAGCTGGGGTGTAAACCGATTTCGTGCCCGCGCTGATGTATACGGCGCATTAACTCGCGGATGGCTGGATGCTCTGGCTCATAGCTGGCATCGAGTTTTGAGGTACGACCACAGATAAAATAAAACGCACTGGTCAGGTTATGGGCTTCGGAGACATCCATCAACCAATCAAAGGTATTAAACGGGTCAGCAGGATGCAGCTTCTGAGCACTGTTTAAACGCACCCAAGGGGCTATCATCGCGCCTTTAATATCTCTGCGCTTGAGCACATCGCCAGCCATGCTTTTGAGTATGCTTTTAGCTGAACCAAAGCCATAACGGCTCGGCGCATCCACATCATGGCTCACCTTCATACTGAACTCATGCTGCTTAAGCTCAACCTGCGGCCACTGTTTTTGGATCACCTGTCCCAACACATGCGGTGTTTGTCAAGCAAGTTGTCCGATTTCTTATGCAGCTAATACGACATTTCTCTCTAACTCGTTACTCTCCTTCGATGGGTTTAGCCAGACCTCTTTGACCGGTTTCCAATTGCGGACAGAAC
>JAAZFX010000057.1 GCA_012511555.1 Alcaligenaceae bacterium
GTTCACGTGCAGTAAGAAACTGCACCCCTTTAGGTGTCGTCACGTTAAATCCGGAGAATGATTTAAGAGTAAAAAAAGCAGCTTAAAATTTATGTATGAGTGACAACTATCTTGACAAATACCGGCACCGCCAATATCAGCATCAGCAACACTGACCACAGCTCCTTACGATTCACCTTAAAGCGCATACAGTACATCCCTAAAATAAATTCAACGATACGACAATAAATTTTTAACGTCATGCGATATTGTAAATGCTTAGATAGCTTTCAGTCTGCCAATACAGCTGAGAATACTATTCCTCCGCCACAGCCCATGCTAATACCTGCTGCTGTATATAATCTCTATCTAAGCGCTCTTGCTCTAGACGCCCTTGCTGATAAACACCACGACGTAAATTTTGAAATAAATGTTGCTCCGCCTCAAGCAAGCATTCCGGTGCTTTAAAGACCGAGTGAGGCTCCTCCACCATCCGCTCAGCAAAGCGCTTAACGGTAGCAACATCCATCATCAACGCTTTCAGCTGAGGCACCTTAGTACGCGCCTGACTGAGCATGGCAAAGCCTTCGGAGTCAATATCACCCCAATAAGCCACTCGTTTATCGACCAACCACTCCGCCCCTAACCAACTTAGGTTTTTACCGCCACCAGCAACGGCGATGGTTTCCGGAATATGGCTCAAAGCCAAGCAAGACTGCTCATTTTCAATAATTAAAATATTGTGTGCTGGCAAAGGCATGTGCCATAGCGTCTCCGTTGAGAGGCGTAAAATCGACATCCCCGCCAACGCCGCCAAGGGCTTAGGGCATAGAGGTCGCACCAATAGCCAATCACGCGGCTTTTCCAGGCAAGCTAACCAAGATGATAAGCCACCGGCAGCGCTGATCGCCCCCTCATGCAACACGTCTAAAATAGCCTCAAGCAAATAACCATGCTGCTCAATAAATTTGGTATCAACGCCCACGACCGGCAAGGCTCTTAAGTATTCACCTCGCCCCATCTGCGCTTGTAACTGTGGCAAGACTCCTAACAATAAGCGCAGCTTGTCCTCGCTCATGGCTTCTAAGGTGGCTAAATGCTTAATCAAGGTCGTGCGTAGACTCACTGAGTCTGTAACGCCAATCCCCGTTACCAAAGTATGCAATAAGCGCTCTGAGCTCTGCCATTGCTGATAAGCCGAGGAGCCAATAAAACGCATTAATCCAGTAGCATCGTGCACCACCAAACGCACCGGCAACCTCTGTTCGGCCACCGACTGAAAGCGCTTAAGCTCCCACACCACCTCACAGGCAGTATTCGTCAAACTGCGCTCCAAGGCTTGCCATTGTTGATAAAAAGCTTGAAAGTGCGCCGTATGGGCAAGAATGTCCTTAGCGCTTTTGGGTGGTTTTAATGGTAGCGTCAGCGGAAACGCAATCTCGCCGGCTAATACACTACGGTAGTTTTTAGCATTATCCAAAAAGCGACTACGCCACCGCTCGCGCGCTGTCGTCACTAACACACCCCAGTCCGGTGCCTTACTGCTCATACACTTGAACCCCTTGGCTCTGTGCATATTGCTTTAAGTCCCGCTGACGCTTAGCCTGCTGCTCGTCAATCAGCTCCCAACTAATTTCTCGTAATCGACTTTCATGAGTTTCAGCCTTACGCTCCGTCAAAATCAAACTGTGTGCCGCTTCACGCGCCACATTCAGATTTTTATAAGGCGTAATTAAGTTCACATGTAACTTTAATGCCTTAAACACCTTAATCACTCGTGCTGCCACACCTTCGGCGGCATTCGAAAAAGCCTCATCTAAAAACACCGTCGCATACACCGGATACTCCTCATCCTTAGGCGTCAATACATAGGCTAAGCTAGCTGCTACAATCGTACCGGCAAAGGCCTCCTTTTCACCACCTGATTTACCGCTAGAGGAGTCCAATACATCCAACACTTGCTCTGTGCCTAACTGAATTTCTTCAGCATAAAAGGACATTTGTTTACGCGGATCCAATAAGCGCTCATCATCCACACGACTGGACTCCAAGGCATTCTTTAAAATACTGACCACGTCATTCACCAAGCTAAAGCGCTTATCCTGATCGGCATCATTCATACTACTTAAGGCCAAATTCATTTTTTGCGTAAAATCTTGAATCGCAGGATAGCGCTCACGGCGTGGATTCAGTTTTAAATAACTATTGGGTCTAAATTCTGTTTTACTCAGCACCCGATTAATCCGGCTGATACGATCGCGAATATCAGCGAACTCCGCTTCAATATTGGTATACAGTAAAGCAATCGATTGCGTCATATTTTTATTTAAACGCTCCTGATATTGCTCAACTAAGACGGGCAAGCCTTCTTTTTCCAAATACTCAAGATAGGTTAAGGCATCATAGAGTGCTTCAAAACCACTCACCCAATCCACGGTATAAGGCTGCCATTTTTCTCGTCCTCTAAAACCACCTAATAAACTCGCTACCGCTTCCTTATCCTTGATTTGGCGATTCTGTGCTTGAGCATACTCTCGCTCCAGGGCTTTACTAAGCGCATAATAGGCTGCTCTATCGCTCTCATCATATGCGTCTAATCGCAAAGCGAGACGAGCCTGCACCACCTCATCCAAGCTCTCTTGTGCCAAGGGTAACTTCTCTGCATGTTGAGTTTCAGCTGATTTTAATGCGTTTTCCAGAGCGCCGATTTTTTTGTTGTGCGCCTCTTTTTGCTTTTGAATCGTGACAACTGCTTTTTTGGCCTCTTCCCAACGAATTTTTGCCTGTTGTAAATCGCCTTGATCATCTTCCAAGGCTGCTAAGCGTTTACTTAACTCCTCACGCTCTTTTTCATAACGTGGCACATCAATACTATCCCAGTCAAAGGTCAACAATTGCTGACACCATTGACTTTGCTCACGATAGTCATCCCGCTGCTGTTGGCTTTTCTCTGCCTGCGCTTTGGCCGTGACTAACGAGGCTTGCAATGCTTGCTGCTGCGCCAATAACAAATTCAGTTTGGCTTTAGCGTCAAAACCCAATTGCCATTGACGTCGATCATCGACTTTGTGACGATCTTTTTTCTCAAAAGAACCCTGTTTCAGGTGGATTAAGCCCTCTACCGTCATGGAGTAAGGCGTACGATTCAATTCCTCCACCGTGTCTACGCACCACAGATCAAAGCGGCTTAAATGATTTTTAAGCCAATTTTGATATGCGTGCTCACGCCAAATCAATTTTTCTAAAAAGCCGCCCGCCTCAAAAGAGCTCACCGTTTGCGTCACTGCACTCACTAGCTCCACGCTTAGGTTTAAACCTAAATGACGTTGATTCAACCAGCGCGTAACACGCTTAGCATCCGCTTCCGGTACCAATAAATTCAATTTACGCTGACCCAAGGCACGCTCAATTGCCCCTTTCCAGGGCAACTCGAGTTCTGCCACATCAATCAATTCGCCAATAAAGACCAACTTTTCTTCGGCAATCCCCAGCTCTTCCACCATACGATCGCGCAGCTGTTGATATTTAATATCAATATTGGAGTTAGGACGCTGTTGCATCTCATGAATCAGCGAACTTAATTCCCGGTACTCAGCATCAAGCTCAATTACCTTTTGTTTGTTGGCAAAAAAGGCTTCTTCAAGGCGCGGCAATTCAAACTCCGCTTGCCGCAGCTGTTCATTAGCCACACGCTGATTATCGCGAAACACGCTGCCTACTAAGTCATGCCCTAACTGTAAATCACGACATAGCTTCTGATAGCGCTGACTGTCACGCACCATACGGCCCAGGCGCTCCTGCAAGGCACTCAGCTGTTGACGCAAAGGCTCAATTTGACTGCCGCCCAACTGCAGATAAGCGGCGTAGCATTGATCCGTATAAGCATCTGCCCTTTGCTCTTCTGCACTTAATCGCTCCATCGCCTCTTTAAGTGCAGCCATTTCTTCTTCTAAGCGATGAATGCGCTCAGCCAAAGCGATAACTTGTTGCTTTGCTTCAAAAATGGGTAAACCGACCTTATCTTGCTCCAACTGCGCTAGCAGCTTTTCAACTTCCTGCAATGCTTGATGAAGGGGCAGTAATCGCTGCAAATGCTTAACTCGCTCACGTGTATCTACCAAACGCTCATGCGTGGCTAAAAGATCGGCAAATTCATGCACAATATCACGTGCTAATTCCCGGATATTACCGGGCTCCAACACCAATTCCCGAATCAGTTTGGTTAAGTCATCAATCTTTTTTAAACCCAAGGCACGAGCTAACAAGGCGGGAGCATTTTCATTCCCCATGGTGAGTTTTTGTCGATAAACCGTCTGATATTCGCTAAAACGATCGTCAAAACAACGTAAATTGACCTGTTGCTCAACCCAACGCTTAAACTCGCGCATGGTTGACTTAGAAAAAGCGTCCAACAGCGTTTTAAGACTAATATCCTCATCGGCAATAAAATACAGTTTATTAACATCACTGTAGCTGTTACTGGCATCTTTAATAAAAAATATCGCCATCAAGCTCACGACACTGCCACCGTCGAACTGATACTGCGCCCGCAAACCAGTCACCACCGCCTTAGGACGTTTATTTAAGATACGGGTACCGGCGCCGTCATGCGAGGTGCCGTAGCTACCCCGCATATAGGACACTAGATTTCTATCACGCTTATCGCCCTGGGCCGCGGCGATATTAAAA
Organism: Alcaligenaceae bacterium; assembly: GCA_012511555.1. Lineage (GTDB taxonomy): Bacteria > Pseudomonadota > Gammaproteobacteria > Burkholderiales > Burkholderiaceae_B > Oligella. Next base: position 4,669 of record JAAZFX010000057.1, read on the forward strand.
CTGGCACGCCCTGGCGCTTGTAATAAGGCCATTAAGCCGTCAATTAAGGTGGATTTACCCGAGCCATTATCCCCGGTGATGAGCGTACCCTCTCTATCAATGGGTGCCGTATGTATGCGCTCAGAAAAAGAACCCCAATTGTAGACCGAGATTTCCGATAAACGTACCTGCCCTTTTCTGCCGCCGGTTTCGATACCAGCCGCGGCATAGTCACCGTACAAATCCAATTGTGAATTACTCATCCGCTACTCCAGCATCAACCTGTGCTAATTGACGGTACTCCGCTAACATCATCTCCAAAAACTGTGCGTTCACAACGTAGCGAATAATCGGGGTAATTTCATAACGTTCACCACTACTTACGCTCAATAAGAGCTTACGCTCCACAAAGTTTTTAAGACTACTAACTAAGCGCCGTCTATCCTTACTCGCATGCTGAACCAATGCAGTAAACGGCGTCAGTTGCGCTTCAATACGCTCAATATCAATCATCACTTTCTGCTCACCCGCCGTCTGTCGCTCCTGATAATGCTTACGTAGAATCAACAACAATAAGGTATCCAGTACGCTTAATGAGCGTGGGGCAATCAGCGAAGGCACATCATTTTCTTCTTCACTGACTAGATCCTGCTCTGTCGGCTCTCTAGCGATAAACGCCACGCCCTCAATCTCATCCAGCACCAAATAAATATAGATTTGTCGCAAATAATCACGAATCTGCTGCTGATAATGACATAAGCTACTAAACAACTGCGGATTATCGGCATGCAACACAATGCTGTTTTTTAACAAATAGACTAATGCACGACGCAGCTCAGCCGGCAGATTTTGCACGGGCTCAGTGCCTTGTGTTTGTTCTGTATCTTGAATCTCTTCGCTCATGTTCTACCCTGCGCTAAATCACTAGACTATCCAAAGACGGCGGAAAACTCTCTGCACTTAGTAAAAGCTTCGGCACCGACACTCGAAGCGGCTGCTTTCTATCGTAAATCACAAAGCTTTCACGCCCCGTCAATTCCACGGCATCAATGGCCTTAGCCAAGCGCACATAGACCATCAACTCCTCCAAACCCAAATGAATCACTCGGCGCTCTGCTAGTTCCTGTATGGTTCTCACCCCATCTTGTAGCAGAATTTGATGGAGCTCACTGACCACTTCCATCGTATTCACAGTTTCCAATTGAGCCAATACATGGGCATCCAAATGCTGCAAATTCTCCTCTTCATCGGTATTAATTTCTAGGCGTTCTGCCGGTGCTCGCAGGCGCCATGCATCTAAGGAGAAAAAAGAAATAGGTTCAATGGCTAGACTAAGTGCGGTTTTTTGACGCAACATGGCGGGGTCGATATCCAACGCAATCGCTGCCTTTTCCAACTCAATCATCAAGCGGTTGACCTGATGATTTTCCGTGGCCTGACCACTCTCAATATATTGACGTAGCTCCTGCTCGGTACGGCGACGCATACGAATCACTTGATCACTTTCTTTAGAAAGCACCGTCAACAACTCTGCCAAATAATATTGCTGTGATGCAGACAAATACCCTGCCGCATCACTTTCTGCCAAGAACCGCAATTGCTCACGAAACTCCTGCTGCCGATGCGGATCACATAACAATTGAAAAAAACCATCAAAGGCACTACCCGCCTCGGTTTTAAGCAATTCCGCTTCCTGATCCATCAGCTTTTGTAGAATTTCGCCACGGGTGGCATCATCCGTGATCATTTGCGTGCGAATATCCTTGTCAAGTAGGCGAATCTCCTCCTCCAAATGACGAAAATCTCCGCTTAACTGAAAGGCAAGATGATATACCTCACGCATACGCTCACGTTTGGTGGCTTCATCTAACTCAATAATCACCCCTTCCTCAATGGCATCAATTTCAGCCTGAATCTCGGCTTTTTTCTGCTGCAGATGCGCTAACTTATCCTCTGGCTCCGTACTAAACGCCACCACACAATCCCGCACCGCCTCCTGCACAATCCTCAAGTGTGAGGCTGTGGTACCGGCAGAACGCTCATCCAAGGCCTTAACAAAACGCAATGCGCTCTGAAAAGCATCGGTGGTACTCAGTTGATCATTTAACTCTCGCAAATAGCCTTGCTGAATCCATTGATTTAAATAGATAGTGGCAGGCGTATTACTCTCCCAGACACCCAGATCACGGCTCTGCACCAGTTCCGCATCTAATAACTGACGCGCCTGTCCATAGGTGACCTCAGCATTATCACTAAAAAGCGTCTCAATAAAAGCAAAAATATAAGGCGCATTATCGGCACGCAGCAACACCCAAGCCTGATGCTCCTCAAAATA
>JAAZFX010000006.1 GCA_012511555.1 Alcaligenaceae bacterium
GTGGCATAGCGATTAATTGTCCTGAACAGAAAGAAATAAACTACGAATATCAGCCGGAATAGGGGCTGGTTTGAAACTTTGATTGTCTACACAACAAATCTGAATAGAACTTTCGACAAGGACTTCGCCGTTTCGTTCCGCGATTTGTTCAAAAGTACTTGATGAATTGCCAACTTTACTTAGCCTTGTTTTTATTTCTAAAAGATCATCTAAACGTGCTGGGCTACGGTAGCGTACTTGGGTGCCAACTACGACAAAAATACGTTGTTGCTCCTCAGCTAACCTGGCTTGATTAATACCCAGCTTACGGAGCCATTCGGTACGTCCACGCTCAAAAAACTTTAGATAGTTGGCATAAAAAACTACGCCACCGGCATCAGTGTCTTCGTAGTACACGCGAATTGGCAGGCTAAAGGCTTTGCTTTGATCCTGTATTGATTGAGAATCGCTCATAGATAAATGGTCAAGGTAGTAAAAGTCTACCCTTGGAAATCTATAGGGTAGACTGAATGTTATAGCAAATTAAGGCTTATATTACTGATTTTTTAGATTTTGATAAAGATTCAAAACGTAAGTATTTAAGTCAGCCACTTTAACCTTTTCAGTTTCGGCTGCAGAGCGTAATTGGACCTCTACCTCATCGTTGGCTAAACCACGATCACCAATGGTGACACGGATAGGTACACCGATTAGTTCCCATTCAGAGAACATCACACCTGGACGAGTATCGCGGTCATCAAGCATGACCTCAACACCTGCTTCTAGTAGCGAGTTGTAAAGTTCAGTAGCTTCTTTGCGGACTACCTCACTTTTACCCCAACCAATAGGGCAAATCACCACTTCAAATGGAGCGATGCTCATTGGCCAGATAATGCCCTTGTCATCGTGGTTTTGCTCAATGGCAGCAGCGACGATGCGGCTCACACCAATGCCGTAGCAACCCATTTGTAAATGCTCAGCCTTGCCTTGCTCATTTAAAAAAGTGGCATTTAAGGCTTTAGAGTAGGTATCACCCAAGAAAAATACATGCCCCACTTCGATTCCGCGTTGAATGGCAAGCGTGCCACTGCCGTCAATGGTCGGATCACCGGCAACGACGTTACGGATGTCAGCAACAACCGGTTCAGCTAAGTCGCGACCCCAGTTAACCCCACGCAAGTGATAGTCTTCTTTGTTGGCGCCACAGACCCAGTCACTCATATTGGCAACAGTACGGTCTGCAATGGTCTGGATTGGTTTTAGAGTGTTAATAGGTCCTAAGAAGCCAGGATTAGTACCGAAGTACTCGCGGATTTCTTCTTCAGTGGCTAGGCGGTAGTCATTTTTAAGCGCATCTAATTTAGACGCTTTAACTTCATTGACATCGTGATCGCCGCGAACTAAAAGTAAGCAGATTTGCTCCTTCCCGTCATCGTCAGTCGTGTGGTAAACCACGGATTTGACGGTTTGGGCTAAAGGCAGCTCTAATTGACCGGCAACAAGTTCGCATTTGTTGGCATTAGGGGTGTGAACTTCAACTAATTGCTCTGTGGGTGCAGCACGCTCAGAGATTAAACAAGTAGCCTCAGCTAATTCAATATTGGCAGCGTAGTCAGAGTTTGGTGAGTAAACAATTTCATCCTCGCCGGTGTCAGCAATCACCTGGAACTCATGACTACGAGAACCACCGATAGAACCTGTATCGGCAGCAACTGCACGGAAGTCCAGGCCAAGACGGGTGAAAATACGGACATAGGCATCGTACATGTTGTCGTATGACAAGCTTGCGCCGGCCTCATCTTTGTCAAAAGAATAAGCATCCTTCATGGTGAACTCACGACCACGCATCAAACCGAAGCGCGGACGACGTTCGTCACGGAACTTGGTTTGAATATGATAAAAGTTGACCGGTAACTGACGCCAGCTTTGGATCTCATTGCGGGCGATATCGGTAACAACTTCTTCAGAAGTTGGTTGTAAAACAAAGTCACGGTTATGACGATCTTTGAAGCGTAATAACTCGGGACCGTAGGCTTCCCAACGGCCTGACTCCTGCCATAGCTCCGCTGGTTGTACTACAGGCATTAGTAGTTCAAGGGCACCTGCGTTGTTCATCTCCTCACGGATGATGTTTTCAACCTTGCGTAAGGATCTTAAGGCTAGAGGCATATAGGTATAGACGCCACCAGCGAGACGGCGAATCATACCGGCGCGCATCATCAGCTTATGACTAACGACTTCTGCTTCAGCAGGCGCTTCTTTTAAAGTATTAATATGAAATTTTGACGCTAACATAGATGTGTTTTTAGATTAATTGTCTTAGATCAGTAGTTTAGACCGAATTTTACATTGTATTTCTAATATAAGTTTACGTCCGCTGGAGTGGGCTGGAATCTAAAAAAAGATAGTATGAGAATGATAATAAATTGGTTTTAAATTTCTCTTTTGGAGGAGTTTTATCGCCCCTTTCAAAAAGAACCGTATAATTTAAACAACGAAATTTATTATAGGTGGAACCTCATGCTAGATCGAGAAGGTTACCGCCCTAATGTTGGCATTATTCTGCTCAACCAAGATAATGAGGTTTTTTGGGCAAAGCGAATAAGAGAAAAGTCTTGGCAATTTCCCCAAGGGGGAATTCAAAGAGGTGAGAGCCCCACTAAAGCGATGTATAGAGAGCTTTATGAGGAGATTGGCTTAAAGCCTGAGCACGTAAGAATTTTAGGGCGAACGCGTACTTGGTTGCGCTACAACGTGCCCGACCATTTTATCCGTCGGGACTCAAAAGGAATATACAAGGGACAAAAGCAGATTTGGTTTTTATTGCGTTTGGAGGCTAGGGATTCGAGCATTAGTCTCAGAACTAATTCAATGCCGGAGTTTGATGCGTGGATGTGGCATCCTTTTTGGGTGCCTTTAGATGCGGTGATTGAGTTTAAGCGTGAGGTTTACCGAGACGCACTTAATGAGTTGGTGTCACTTTTACCTCAGGAGATGAGCCGACGACGACCGCGTACTCAGTACTACAAGGTGACTTCGCTTAGTGTCAGTGTTAGCACTGAAGTAAGAAGTAGTGTCAAAGCCAATATTGGCGGTAGCGAGCTCAAGGATGAGTCTAAGCCTATAGATGCCCAGAAATCATCTAAAAAGCGTGCTGCTAATGCTAAATCACCCAAGCGCAATCAAAACTACCTGAGGCGTCGCAATAAGGCGCGCGCGGCCAAGTCCAGTGCCAATTAAGTACTGGTTAGGGGTTGGATTTCAAGTACAGCCCCTGCTTCTAATTCCGTGTCTGCTTGCCAACCACCGCCTAGCGCCTTATATAAATCTAACATGGCCTGGCTTTTGGCAAGGTTTAAATCGAGCGTCTGGTTTTGTAGTTCATTGAGTTGTAGGCGTGATTCCAGTACGCGATCTAGTGTTGCTTCACCATGCTCAAAAAGCTTTTCTGCGGCGTTAACTTGGCGGCGAGAAGTATTGTTTGCTTGTTGTAATAGTTGCGCTTGATTGCGTAGCAAAAACTGGGCGTGATAAGCGCTATCGACATCAGCGAGCGCTGACAATACCGAGTGATCATAATCTAGTAGAGCCGCTTGCAGTTTGGCATCTTTACTATCAATATTGGCTTGAATACGACCGGCGGTAAAAATAGGTAGCTGCACACCCACGCTGACCAAGCTTGAGAGACCACGTATATTTGGTGCATCGCTATCTAAACTTACGACTCCACCTTGGCCTAAAAAGTTAATCTTAAAGCGTGGTAATAAATCGGCACGGGCACCGGCTAATTGAGCAGATGCAGCATAGACTAGGGCTTGATTGGCTCGTACATCCGGTCGTCGATTGAGTATATAAGCAGGTGTTTGTCCGTTTGGCATTGGTGGCGTTTGATTGGCAAGGTGTCGCTGTGTAGCTTGTAGCTTAAAGTTTTGGGGTACCTGTCCTGTCAAAACAGCAATGCGACGCTCAGCATCGGCTTTTTGTGCTTCCAGGATCGTTTTGGCGGCGGTTGCAGCTTGTATTTGTGTTTCAATTTGCAGCACATCGTAGGCAGTTGCCTGACCTGCTTCAAAGCGTGCGTTGACATAGCGTAGTAAGTTTTTTAAATGCTGTATTTGCTGGTTGCTGAGGCTTTGCTTTTCACCAAAGTACATCCATTGGCTATAGTAGTCGGCGATGTCAGTAGTTAAGAGCATTTGTGCTGCATGCCATTGTTCAGCGCGTACGATGGCGCCTTGCGTAGCTGCATCAATATCGGCTTGCTTATGACCAAAAAAATCCGGCTCCCATGAGGCGGCAATACCCGCACTTAAGCCACCAGCGTTTATGCTCAGGTATCTATCCCCCAAATCACTGCCAACAACACCCAGAATATCACGTGCTTCATTACTGGCCGGATTGCGTAAGCGATTGGCTGTCCCCATGGCAGTGGTCGTTGCCCCTACCTCTGGACCTAAGTTGGCTTGTGCAGCCCGTGCCATTGCGCGCGCTTCTTCTAGTTTTGCGCGTGTTGCCGCCAGTTCTTTGTTGTTTTCTAAGGCTAATTCGATCAGTTCAGTTAACTGAGGGTCTTCCCAGCTTAACCACCAGCGGTCTAAATTAACCATCGCTGTGCCTTGTGCCTCTTCAAAGCCTTGCGGCAAGTCAACCGTGCTTTTTAAATTGACATCTGTACCTGCGCAAGCTGTCAAGAAGGCAGTGAGTACCAGTAAGGTGAGTCGTTTAGGATGAAGATACGTCATAGTCAATTAACCTTGATTGCTCAGCATTTTTTTAAAGCGGGAGAGGGCTAAGGTGAAAAACACAATGGCCATGATACTCATATACATCAAATTAGGCCAAATAATCTCTATGCCTGCTTGGCGATTAAGAATGTTTTGCGTGACCTGCACAAACTGTGTTTGTGGCGAAAATAGTGTCACTACCTGGACCCAATCCGGCATCCCTTCGCGCGGCGATTCACCACCTGACAAGAGCCGCATAATCACATAGACCGGTATGACCAATAAGCCGAATTGAGGCATGGTGGGGGCGATAGTACTTAGTAAAATGCCCAGGGAACTCACCGAAAATAAGAAAATTATCAAGCTCAGTAAAAATAAGGGCACCGAGCCGACCAAAGGGATACCGAGCCAGAGTTTAATCACTAAGTATAGACACAAGATTGCTGCTACGGTAATGACTACGGAGTTGCTGATGACTTTAGCCAAGGCAATTTCAAAAGCTCGCACCGGCATCACTAATAAGTGTTCAATCGTGCCGCGTTCTTTTTCGCGAATAATGGCTGCACCCACTAACAGCATAGCGAGTAGAGAAGCATTAGAGACGATTTGCATCGGACCAGCGAACCATGTGTAATCCGCATTAGGATTAAACAGTACTTTGGTTACCATGGTCATTGGTAACTGAGATAAGGGATTGTCTTGAGAAAAATAATCCGCCGTTTCATTCATCACTACTTGTTGAATAAAAGAGGCGCCCAGACCGGCCTGGCTGACCGCAGAGGCATCAATCAGTACTTGTAAATCCGGGGCGCGTTGCTGGATGAGATCTTTTTCATAGTCTTTGGGAATCACCAAAATAAAGGTGTATTGACTACGATCCATCAATTCATCAATTTCATCATGATGAATTAATACCGGTTCTTGAAAGTGCGGGGGACGTAGCGCATCGATAATGCGCCATGAGAGTGCGGACTGATCCTCATTGACTACTGCTACGGCGCCATTTTTGACTTCAACGGCAATCCCTTTGGCCACTGAGTAAGTCGCCACGGTAAACATCACGACAATTAAGCCCATCAGTACATAGTCGTTCAGTACACTTCTAAATTCTTTTAAGCAGAGATACCAGATATTTCTTAGAGTGACCCACATTAGCTATTTCTCCTGCTTTTTTAAGAAGTGATTGGCTAATAATAAATAGCTAATCGCAAAAGCCGCGAGAATCAAATAGTAGTTCACAAAATCAGGCCATGATAAACCTTTAGAAAAAGCACCGATGATAATTTTTTGGAACCATGAGCTTGGAAATAAATAGGCAATCCAGACATAGAAGCCTTCGAGCGAAGAAATGGGCGTCAGCATACCGGAAAAGTTCAAGGCCGGTATCATCGATAAAATTGCCGAGCCGAAAATTGCCGCCACTTGTGAGGTTGCAAAGCAAGATACTAAGAGGCCAAGAGAAGTAGCAGCCCAGGCAATACAAAAAGCACCAAAGAAGAGCGCACAAAAAGAACCTGTCACCGGTACCTGTAAAATCACGATAGAAATCAACAACAAAATAAAGAAGCTCAACAAGGCCATGAGAATGTAGGGAATTTGTTTGCCGATTAAAAACTGCATGACGGTGGCAGGTGAGCCGTAAAGATTCATGATTGAACCAATTTCTCGTTCGCGTACCACACCCAAGGCTGTCATCATTGCCGGAATCAGCATCATGGACATCATCATCATGCTAGGGGTGACAGACAAAATGCTATTAAAGGATTGGTTATAGACAAAGCGCGTTTGTAATTGAGCACTTGCTCCAGTACCCAGGTTACGACCCATCTCTTGGGCCATATTTTGACTATACTCACTCATAATGCCAAGAATATAGGACTTAATATTTTCCCCCGTAAAAGGCATGGAGCCATCCACATAAAAGGACAGTTCGGAGCGGCGTTGCTGTAACAGGTCACGACCAAAATCAGGCGGAATTTCCACCACTAGGCGAATGTCGCCAGTCTGAATAATATGTTCAAATTCCTCATCATTGTGTAAAACCACGCGTTGATTAAAATAGGGCGAGCTACTGAACTGCGTAATCAGCTCTTGGCTAATTTGGCTCTGGTCTTGGTCGTAGACTGCAAAATTGACATTACGTACATCAAAAGTAATGCCAAGCGCCGAGAAAAATACCAAGACAACCGGCCCCAACAGCACAAACAGCAAGCGAACGGGGTCGCGTAATAATTCTTTGTTTTCTCGTACTGCAAAAGTGCGGATATTATTGAGGGGGCGACTAGTGCCGGATTTTGCAGGTGTAGGGGTAGGCTCTGGTATCATCGTTTCTTTTTTTGTCTCACTTTTTCCGTTGCTTTGACTCCCCACATGCTTTGTGGACTCACTCTCAGCTTCTTCCAGATAAGCAATAAAGGCTTCTACCAGATTTTCAGCGTTTTGAGCTTTGACTAGTTCTTGGGGTTTGTCTTGGGCCAAGATTTTACCTTGGTGCATAAAAGAGATACGGTCGCACCAACCGGCTTCATTCATAAAGTGGGTTGAGACGAAGATGGTGATTTTGTCATTGCGTGAGAGATTAATTAAATAATCCCAAAACATATCACGGGCAGCCGGATCGACCCCTGATGTCGGTTCGTCGAGAATCAGTACCTCCGGTTTATGCAGGCAGGCAGCAGCCAGTTGTAAACGTTGCCTTAGGCCTAAAGACAAAGCGGTTGGTAACTCATTTTCATATTCTTTGATTTTAAACTTCTCAAGTGAGTCCTCAACCGCCGTCACACTTTCTTTGTCGCTTAGTTGATAGAGCTTGGCGTGCAGTTCCAGATTGGCTCGAACCGTCAACTCCTCATATAGAGAAAAGCTTTGCGACATATAGCCAACGCGCATACGGGTGCTAATATCACCTGCATCGGTCGCTTTGCCAAGCAATTCTGCCTTGCCTGAGGTCGGCTCCAGTAGACCGGTGAGCATTTTCATGGTGGTGGATTTGCCGCAACCATTGGAGCCCAAGAAGCCAAAAATCTCACCTCGTGGAATCTCAAAACTGACATTATCTACTGCTGTAAAATCACCAAATTTTTTAGTCAGATTTTCTGCCTTAATGGCTAGTGGCTCATTAGGATCTGGCCTAAAAGGTGGAATATTATCAACGTCAAAATAATGCTCACGCTCAGGCAGCAGCTTCACATAGGCTTCTTCCAAGCTTTTACTAGTCGTATCTCTTAAAACATTGTCCAAGCTGTCTGCAGCAAGTAGCTCACCGGCATTCATTGCCAGCAGATACTCAAAGCGCTCGGCTTCTTCAATATAAGCAGTGGAGACGATTACCGTCATGCCTTCAGCTTCTGCCTGCAATTCGCTCACTAAATCCCAGAATTGGCGACGCGATAAGGGGTCGACGCCGGTTGTGGGTTCATCCAGAATCAAGAGTTCCGGATCATTAATCAACGCGCAACACAGGCTGAGCTTTTGTTTCATGCCGCCTGAGAGTTTGGCAGCTTGACGGTCGGGGAAGGGGTCAAGACCGGTGGCTTTTAATAAGCGAGCAATTTTTCTCTCACGCTCGTGACGACTTAGGCCGTACATATTGGCGTGAAACTCGATATTTTCTTTGATGCTAAGCGTAGGGTAGAGGTTTTTGCCGAGACCTTGGGGCATAAACGCGACTTTAAAGGCGTTGGCCTCACGCTCATGGCGCTTAGCTACGTCATTACCCAAGACATTAATGGAGCCTTGCTGTAGTATCTTAACCCCGGCGATTAGAGATAATAGAGTGGATTTGCCGACGCCATCCGGACCGATTAGGCCGACCGTCTTACCGCGCTCTATTGTCAGACTGACATTGTTAAGCGCTGTTGTTTTGCCATAACGATGACTAACATCTTTAACCTCTACGGCATAGCGTTTTTCTGCAGAAAGATGATGTTGATTTGGCATAGGAAGTTCTGGCTCAAGGGTTTAAAGTAACGGCGCTTGTGCTCCAAGCTTCGTGCTTAAGGTAACTGTACCTCAAGCTCTGCAGGCCATTGCTCGGCGGTGGTTTTAACATAACCCATACCGGTGAGGCCGCTTTTTAAATAGTTTTGATGTGCTAGGGCGACCTCAGCTGGTACTCTTAGCTCCACTCGGTAGGTGAGCTTTTGGCGTTCTTCACTGGTTTCTACTGTTTTGGGTGTGAATTGGGCTTGCGCAGAGATAAAGCTGATCGTCGCCGGCCAGATAAAGTCTTGGCCATCCAGGCGGATACGAGCTTCATCGCCAAGGCCAATTTGACTGATGCTTGCCGTAGGCAGAAAGAGATACATGCGTGTATCGGCCGGATCAAGTAGACTGACCACCGGATGTCCCGCAGCAATCACATTGCCGGGCTGTGCAAAGCGGTATTCAACAAGGCCATCAATCGGTGCTTTGATGACTAGATCACGTGTGGTGGCTTGGGAGGCTTTGATTTGAGCGTCGGCTTGCAGTACGGCGGCTTCAGCCTGTCCTTTGGCGGCCTGAGTAGCCTCAACTGCGGCTTGCTGGGCATTAACAGCGATTGTGCGTTTATTGAGCTCTGTTGCTGAAATAAGGTTGTCTCGGCGCAAGGCGCGGGCGTTGTCTAGCTCTACTTGGGCTAAGCGCAGTTGCTCTTGGCGCGCTTTAATCTCAGCCTCTGCTTGTGATACAGCTTGCTCGGCTTGATTGCGCTGAGCAATGGCGGCATCTAATTGACTATCATATTGATCAGAAGAAAGGGTAACGAGATTGGCGTCTTTTGTTACCTTATCGCCTTCGCGTACAAAAACTTCTTCAACTCGTCCGGCGAAAAGTCCAGCCACATCAATGCGCTCTAATTGTAAGCGGCCATTGGAGCGTGCTAAGCCCTCTGGCTCACGATTCAGTTGTTGTTGATTGTAGTAGTAGGCGCCAGCACCGGCGACTACTAATAAAAGGGGTATGGCAATCCAGGATTTTTTCATACGCAAAAGGCTTCGCTTTGTTTAAATGGCTGCAGATTCCCCTTCGGGTTCTGCTTCAGGATTCATGAGGCTGCTTTCGAAGCGTACCATATATTCTTCAAAACTCATATTGTCGCTAGCTTCTATGTCAGCTTGCGCTTGAATAGAGCGCTTAATCTCTGCTCTATAAGCAGACTCAACCTCTGCCGGTACCTCAAGCTCTCGAAGTAGTGCAGAGTGCTTAAAGCTGTTTTGTTTGGTGAATTCATTAAAACTTAAACCACTGTCTTTAACTGCCGCCAGATAGCGTGCAGAAGGGGTCAGTGCAATGTCGTCGAGCTTAGCTTTTTGAGCAGCAAGGGCTTGGCAATGAGCAGTTGTCTGATGAACCTGGTCTAATAACTCGGCGTATGGTTGGAGCTTGTCCATAATCTCCAGGCCCCAGTCTTTGAGTGCCACAGACTGACCAAGGTGCTCTAAAGTAAGTCCGGGTCTACGACCCTCAAGTACTACTTTATTAAAGTTTCGATCCGTTTCATCACAATCATTTTTAGCATCAAATAATGGACTATCTTCAGCAGCACAATACACTAAGAACGTATCCAGGAAATAGGAAGTCTTAGGGCTGATGCCTAAAGGCTCAAAAGGATCAATATCTAAGCAGCGTACCTCAACATACTGTACGCCGCGGTTGATTAGTGCGTTGTTAGGGCGCTCACCTTCTTTGGTTGTGCGCTTTGGTCGGATACTGGCGTAATACTCATTTTCAATTTGTAAAATGCTGGTGTTGAGCTGAATCCATTCGCCATCACGGTGGGTGCCAATCTCTACATAGGCAGGCCAAGGCTTAGTTACAGCGTTATAGATAAGCGACACATAACTCTCAACATGGTTGTAGCAAGTGCGGATATTGGACTGAGCCTCACTGGTGTAGCCCAAGTCACTCATGCGCAGACTAGTCGCGTAGGGTAGATAAAGGCTATTGTCATCAAAGAACTGGAGACCATGATCGCGACCCTCTAAAAAGCTGCGATTAACTAGTGGTGAAGCGCCAAATAAATACATCAATAACCAGCTCTCACGCTTGAAGTTGCGGATTAGGCTCATATAACCGACGGATTGGCGCTGTTTAGGGTCGCTAATCTCCGGTTCTAAATATTGCCACAACTCTGGCGGTAGTGAGAAGTTATAGTGAATGCCACCGATACATTGCATGGACTTACCATAGCGTTCGGCTAAACCGCGACGGTAGACATGCTTTAGCATGCCGCTATTGGAAGTGCCATAGTAGCCAATAGGAATTTGCTCTTCAGGTGGTAACTCACAGGGAATGGATTGCATCCATAGCGACTGCTCACCAAGATTTTGTAAAACAAAACTATGAACCTGCTGTAATTCACTAAATAATTTCTCTACATCGTGATAAGGTTGAGTAACCAACTCCATAAGTGCTTCGGAGTAATCAATGGTGATAGAGCTGTGGGTCAAGGCTGAGCCCAGTGCTTTAGGATGTGCGTCCAGTGCATAGTTGCCTTGTGCGTCAATGCGCAAGGTCTCGCGTTCAATGCCTCGACCGATTTGCGCTAATAAATCCTGCTGCGCTTTTATTGTTGTAAATTTAGACACAATTAGATCCTGTGAAATTCTTCAAACTAGCTAAAAATAATATTTATGCTTATGTTAGCCCTATTGGCAAAGCTTCATTGTAATTCTTTCTCTGTTTGTGGGTTTTTTATTTCAGTTTAAAAATATGAATAACTATATGAGTTTTCTTTATGTGGGTAAATTTGATGCAATTAGCTAGTCCTGCCTTTAAAAAAATAGTTCTGCTGACTTTGCTGCTGTGCGTGACGTTTTTACTGAGCGCTTGTCAGGATAAAGAGTGGTATACACAGAGCGAGATAGTAGGCGGTCAGCAAATCACCGCACAGTTTCCAACTAAGCCCTCAGTACTGGAGCGTACTTATCAATTGTTGACTGATGAGGCCGCAGAGCCTTTAAGCATGGTGCAGTGGTATGCTGCTGATGGTGAAAATAGCTTTAATTTAAGTTATATCTTGGTGTCTGGTCATTTAGATACGGATGTGGTTGCTAATGAATTATTGCGCAGCATGACATTAAAGCGTGACCCGCGGCTACAAGAGGCACCGGCTGATTTTATAGCAGAGTACGAGACGGACTTGCCTGCCCTCGGTGAGCGGTTTGATGTGAGTGTAGGCTTGGATTCTAAACATCTCACAGCAACAGTAATGGTGTTACGAGAGGGTAATTTGGTGGTGCAATTGTATACAGCGGGCACGGATAGTAGCAAGAACTTCAATCAGCAACGTCAGCACTTTTTTGAGCAGTTTAAAATTGGTGCTACAATCCCTTAATTGAGTTTTAAATTTAGCTCATAATTAGTGTTTGTGACGCCGATTTGTATGCTTGCGGGCGTCTAAAAATCCCGCTAAAAAGGTTTTTGATTTATATGTCTATCAGTATTCCTCAATCTTCAGTTGGTCTAGTACGGCCTGAGTATATTTCTTTTAGTGAGCCGCTCGTTTTAAGTAGTGGTCAGTCTTTACCAGAGTACACCTTAGCTGTAGAAACCTACGGTAAATTAAATGAGGATCGTTCCAATGCGGTGCTCATTTGTCATGCGCTCAATGCCTCGCACCATGTAGCCGGCATCAATCCTGATGATCCTAAGGATATCGGTTGGTGGGACAATATGGTTGGCCCCGGTAAACCGGTTGATACCAACAAGTTTTATGTTATTGGTATTAATAATTTGGGTTCTTGCTTTGGTTCGACTGGCCCTGCAAGCATTAATCCGCGTACCGACAAGCCTTGGGGTGCTTCTTTCCCGGTAGTTACGGTTGAGGATTGGGTCAATGCTCAAGCCCGTTTAGCGGATTATTTCGGGATTCAGCAGTTTGCTGCGGTGATGGGCGGTTCTTTAGGTGGGATGCAGGCACTAAGCTGGGCTATACAATGGCCAGAGCGAGTTGACCATTGCGTGGTGATTGCCAGCACCCCCAGTTTGTCAGCGCAAAATATTGCCTTTAATGAAGTTGCTCGCCGTGCCATTACGACGGACCCGGAGTTTCATAACGGCAATTTCTATGCCTACGATACGGTGCCAAGCTCAGGTTTGTCAGTGGCTCGTATGCTGGGGCATATTACCTATTTATCCGACGATGATATGTCTACGAAGTTTGGTCGTGAGCGTCGTAACAAGGCTGAAGATGGCCGTTATCGCTATGGATTTGATGTGGAGTTTGAAGTTGAGTCCTATTTGCGCTATCAGGGTGAGAAGTTCTCCAAATACTTTGATGCCAATACCTACTTACTAATTACCCGTGCTTTAGATTACTTTGATCCGGCCCGTATGTATGGCGATGGTGATTTATCCAAGGCCTTGGGAAATTTAAAGTCGCGCTTTTTAACTGTCTCATTTACCACTGATTGGCGCTTCCCACCGGCGATGATGCGTGAATTAGTGCAAGCTTTGTTAAAAAATCAACATGAAGTGAGCTATGCAGAAATTGATGCGCCTCATGGTCACGATGCTTTTTTATTAAACGATACGACCTACCATGGGGTAGTGCGCGGTTATTTTGCAAGAATTGCCAAGGAGCGTGCGCTATGACTAATAATATAAATAATATTCGTATCGACCTTAAGGAAATGGCCGAATGGATCCCTAGCAATAGCCGGGTGATGGATTTGGGTTGTGGTACTGGTGATTTACTTAATTACTTGCAAATCAATAAAAACGTTACTGGCGTTGGCGTCGAGATTAATAATGAGCGTGTAGTCAGTTGTGTACAAAAGGGTGTGCCGGTAGTGCAGCAAAACCTTGAAGATGGCCTGGCACTTTTTGATTGCAAGCAGTTTGATGTGGTGGTGTTGTCGCAGACTTTACAAGCGATGGTCAATACCGAGCATATTCTTAAGGAAATGGCGCGCGTTGCTGACTATGGCATTGTGTCTTTTCCGAACTTCGGCCATTGGACTCACTGGTGGTCGATTTTTCAGGGACGTATGCCGGTCACGGGTCAAATGCCTTATGCCTGGTATAACACACCAAATATTCACCTATGTACGTTGAAAGATTTTGAGGATCTAGCCGAAAGTTTGGGTTTACAGATTATCAAGCGTTCAACTTATAACAATGAGAAGAAGGTCGGTTTTTTACCCAGTTGGCGTAGTTCACTCGCGGTGTATTATTTTAAAACGCCACGTGTTGTACCTGCTGAGAATAAGATCCAGGCAATTGAGTTTTTATCACCTAAGGCCTAAGGAAACGGCACGTGTTATATAAGTACATCCAGCCCTACCTAAGCCCTCGCGTTTTACCGTTATTTTTATTAGGTATTGCCAGCGGTCTGCCCTTGGCTTTGTCTGGCGGCACCTTCCAGGCGTGGGCTACGGTATCCAATGTTTCTCTGCAGCAGATCGGCTTCTTGACTTTGGTTGGCATGGCTTATACCTTTAAGTTTATTTGGGCGCCTTTTATTGACCGTTATGTACCCCCGTTTATGGGGCGTAGACGAGGTTGGATGGCCCTAACACAAATAGGCCTGGCTTTTGTCCTGGTGTTGATGGGCATGCTTAATCCGGCTGAGCATCTGTTGCTTTTAGCCTTATTGGCAACTTTATTAGCCTTTTTATCCGCCACCCAAGATATTGCTTTTGACGCTTATAGTACCGAGGTGTTGAAACCTGAGGAACGTGCCGCGGGGGCGGCGATTCGCACCCTTGGCTATCGGGTAGGGATGATTATCTCCGGTGGCCTGGCACTGATTATTGCCCCTCAATGGTTAGGCTGGGGCGGTACTTATATGTTGATGGGTGCGATTATGGCTGCATGCGCCATAGTCAGCTTTTTATCTCCCGAGCCCGGTGAAGTGCAAAAGCCGCGTAGTCTTGAAGAGGCTTTTGTTCTACCTTTTAAGGAGTTTTTCTCGCGTCCAGAAGCGTGGGCTTTGCTACTGCTAATTGTTTTGTACAAACTAGGTGATGCCTTTGCCGGCGCCTTATCGACGACTTTCTTAATTCGTGGTGCCGGCTTCTCACCTGAGTTGATTGGTACGGTAAATAAAATTTTGGCGGTGATTGCGACGATTATTGGTGCGCTTGTTGGCGGTTCATTAATGAGTCAATGGGGGACTTACCGCGCCTTGATGATTTTCGGGATATTGCAGGCTATTTCAAACTTTGGCTACTACGTGGTCGCTTCTTTCCCCGGTAATGTACCGATTATGGCGACAGCTATTGGTATTGAAAATATCTGCGGTGGCCTCGGAACAGCAGCTTTTGTGGCCCTAGTAATGGGGCTTTGCGATGTGCGTTATACCGCTACCCAGTTTGCCTTACTCACCGCCTTAGCTAGTGTCGGTCGTGTCTTTTTGGCTGGTCCTCTAACCCCACCTCTAGTCGAGCGTTTCGGTTGGGACGGCTTCTATTTACTCACCGTCGTTATTGCTATGCCGGGACTTGTCTTGTTGTGGTTCTATCGTGATCGAATTAAACGGATTGATGAGAAAAAGGTAGTGGCTGAAGAAGTCACTGACGAGTAGTCCGGCACAGCGATTTTTTAGTCTTCGGCTAGGTGCTCTTCGCCGACCACAGGGTCTTTACTGCGTAAATAATAGCAGATACGCCATACATGATAGTTTGTGCGCACTAACCATCGCATAGAGTCCA
>JAAZFX010000058.1 GCA_012511555.1 Alcaligenaceae bacterium
AGCAAACGGCCGCCGAAATGTCGCCGGAGCTTAAAAATAGCCTCAGTCATCGTGCCATGGCGCTTAAAAAGCTGGTTGCTGAGATGGAAGCGGCGAACTAGTGAAGACGATTACTATTCATCGCGATACGGCTTCAGTTAGCGGCAGCCAGGACAAAGCCAAGCAAGATACTGGACTAATTCAATCGGGCCCTCGCTTTAGCAGCAGTCTGCCGCCCTTGTCTGTCTATGTGCATGTACCTTGGTGTGTACAGAAGTGCCCGTATTGTGATTTTAATTCGCATGCGCTAAAGGACGGTATTCCCGAAGAGCAATATTTGCAGGCGCTTGAGGCGGATTTGATTCATCATTTGCCGCATATTTGGGGTCGTACCATACAGACTGTCTTCATTGGTGGTGGTACACCGAGCTTACTCTCAGCGTCGGCGATGGACCGTTTGCTGTCCATCTTCAGAAATTTACTGGGTATTACACCTAACGTTGAAATCACCATGGAAGCTAATCCGGGTGCGGTTGAAGCCGATAAGTTTAAAGAGTTTGCGGCAAGCGGCATTAATCGCCTATCGCTTGGTGTTCAGAGTTTCAATGACGAGCACCTGAAGTTATTAGGTCGTATTCACGATGCCGACGCAGCCTGTCGAGCCATTGATATTGCCCAGCGTTATTTTGAGCGCATTAATTTGGATTTGATGTTTGCTTTACCCACGCAGACTTTAGCCAATCATCAAAGCGATTTACAAAGGGCGTTGAGCTATGAAACGGAGCATTTGTCACTGTATAACCTGACCATGGAACCTAATACCGTCTTTGCCAAATACCCGCCTAAGGACTTGCCGGATGATGAGTTGGTTGATGATATGTTGGAGCAAAATATTGCTTTGACCTCAGCTAATGGCTATGAGCACTATGAGGTGTCAGCCTATGCAAAGCAGGGGGCTTATGCGCGTCATAACCTCAATTATTGGCAGTTTGGTGATTATTTGGGAATTGGTCCAGGCGCTCATGGCAAAATAAGTTTTCCTGACAAGATTGTTCGCACGGTTAATCAGCGTTCACCGGATAATTGGATGGCGAATGCGATAAAGGCTGATGGTTCGCATCAGGTTGAGTGGCGTGAATTGGCGACTGAGGATATTCCCTTTGAGTTTATGCTCAATGCCTTGCGCTTACGAGAGGGGGTTGAGGCCGGTCTATTTATCGAGCATACGGGATTATCGCCCATCATCATGCAAAAGCAACTCAGCAAAGCCATTGACAAAAAGCTGTTAGAAGATTCTGCACTGCGCTATAAACCTACCGAACTGGGTTGGCGTTTTTTAAATGATCTGCAAGAGCTGTTTTTAGATTAAGCGCATGGATTAAGACTCCATTAAAATTTACTTACATCGTAAATTGTCTTTTAGCCCAAAAAGCCTAAGAAAAAACGTCATAATATATTATTAAAGTATTTAACTATCAATGTCAGGAGAATTTCATGACTACCCCTACTCAAGTTCTTGAACTTATTGGTCAGCACGAAGTCGAGTTTGTCGACTTTCGCTACAC
>JAAZFX010000059.1 GCA_012511555.1 Alcaligenaceae bacterium
GAATACCGCAGTCGCGTTTAAATTTAATTAACCTACAAGATTAAGGGAGCCTCCATGAGTGCCATTAATATTCTTCAAAGTATTTTAGGTAATATCGGCAGTAATTCCAGCAGCGGAAGTAGCGGTAGTCAGGGGGGCTTGAGCAGCCTTGGTGGTGGTCTTGGTGGCAGCTTAGGTGATATCGCCGGCAACATCCTGGGTCAGATTCAAAATAGCTTTGGCAGCGAAAATGCTGATTCCACTCAAAGTGGTTCAAAAATTCTCTCTAAAAATGACCAAATAGCTCTTGGCGCTGGTGCTCTAGCTGTATTGCTCGGTCGTCGCAAAGATAGCAACCTGGCTAAAATGGGTGGCTTAGCGGCTTTAGGCACTGTTGCTTTTCGTGCTTATCAAAACTGGCAGGCACAGCAACAGAGTGCTGTAGGCGCTGCTGATGCAGGTCCCTGGTTTGCTGATACTACTGAAGGTCAAGACATTAGACAATTAGATGAGGCGACTCAGGAGCAAAGTAGTCGCGCACTCATTGCTGCAATTATTTTAGCTGCACGTGCAGATGGTCATGTTGACGCCGAAGAGCAAGCCTTTATCGAACAACAAACTCAAAACGTAGCTACCGCTGAGGAAAGAGCTTGGATCAACAGCCTTTTCAAGGGTTCTGTAGACCCAAGTGAAGTTACTAAACACGTTGACTCTCCGGCAATGGCTAGCCAAGTATATGCCCTTAGTTTAGCCGTATTAACTGAACCAAACTATATGGAACGTAGCTACTTAGATGAGTTAGCTCGTCAGTTAAATATTACTGAAGAGCTTAAACAAGCACTTCAACAAGAACTACAAAAGCAAATCGCTTAAGATTCCTTTGTCGGTCTCGCAAGGCAAAAGTAAAAGCGCGCTCCTCAACTTGAAGAGACGCGCTTTTTTGTAGCTAATATATTTATTTAAATCTAGAGCCCGCGCGCAATGATCAAACGCTGAATCTCACTAGTTCCTTCATAAATTTGGGTAATGCGCGCATCACGGTAATACTTCTGAACCAAATAATCAGATAAGTAACCATAACCACCGTGAATTTGAATCGCCTCACTACAAACTTTTTCAGCGATTTCAGATGCGTATAACTTTGCCTGTGATGCTTCCGACAGACAAGGTAGACCCTGTGTCTTCATACTCGCTGCATTTAGTGTCAATAAGCGCGCAGCGTTAACCATAACCGTCATATTTGCTAATTTATCAGCAATACTCGGATGCTGAGTCAATGGCTTGCTAAATTGCTCACGCTCATTGGCATATTGGACTGCCGCCTCAAGTGCAGCCCGGGCTATACCGACGGCCTGTGCCGCAATACCGATACGACCATTTTCCAAATTAGAAAGTGCAATAGATAAGCCTCTACCCTCTTCGCCCAATAACATATCTGAGGACAATTCACAGTTGTCCAAGCTCACAGCACACGTATCGGATGCCTTAATACCTAATTTGTCCTCAACACGAGTGACCTGATAACCTGGATTATCGGTTGGTACAATAAAAGCACTGATGCCACGTTTGCCTTGACTAGCATCACTTACTGCAAAGACATTGGCCACACCGGCACGCTTGCCATTGGTGACGAACTGCTTACTGCCATTTAAGATCCACTTGTCACCATTACGCGTAGCACGAGTTTTCAGGTTATGCGCTTCTGAACCAGCTTGAGGCTCGGTAAGACAAAATGCACCGATAATCTCACCGCTACACATGCGCGGCAGCCACTCTTGCTTTTGTTGTTCATTGCCACTATTGAGGATAGTACCGCAACCAACCGAGCTATGTACACTCATCATCGTGGCCATGGCCGCATCAGCCGCGGCGATCTCCTCGATCACCAAAGCATAGGCAATATAGTCACTATAGCTGCCACCGTACTCCTCGGGCACTGTCATTCCTAAAAAGCCCAGCTCACCCATTTGTTCAATCACATCATCGCCAAGCCAGGCTGCTGCTTCCCACTCAAGCGCTTTAGGTGCGATCTCATTTTGGGCAAAATCATGTGCCATATCACGCATCATGATATGGTCTTCGCTTAATGTCGTATTAAACATCTATCCCCTCTTATTTTGTTTGAATAAGCTTTAAGACTGAAGAAAAGTCTATGCGACCGTTACCGGCCTCACTGGATCCTTTATATAGATTATGGGCTAGCTCACCCATCTCAACTGCACAGCCACTCTGAGCTGCTGCCTCCAGTGCTAAGCCCATATCCTTTAACATCAAGTCAGTAAAAAAACCACCTTGATAATCGCGACCTGCAGGTGCAGTCTCGATCACTCCGGGCCAAGGGTTATTAACATCAGAACTCCAGCAGCGACCGGAAGATGTATTAATAATACCGGCTAAAGTTTTTGCATCCATACCGAGTTTAACACCCAAATTCATCGCTTCTGCTACGCCCACCATACTGATACCGAGCAACATGTTATTAGCCACTTTGGCTACTTGTCCATTGCCATGACCACCACAATAGACGATATTTTTACCCATCGCCTGTAATATTGGCTTAGCTTTTTCAAAACCCTCTTCGGTACCACCCACCATAAAAGTCAAGGTGGCATTTTGAGCGCCCACGGTACCACCAGATACTGGCGCATCCAGCACAACAATGCCCTTTGATTCAGCTACTTGAGCAACCTCACGTGCGCTTGCCGGATCAATAGTAGATGAATCAATCATCACCGTACCCGCTGCTGAGGCAGCAACAATGCCACTCTCACCGTCACTACCCAAGTACACTGATTTGACATGAGCCGCTGCCGGCAACATTGTTACAATCACCTCCTGTCCTGCAGCAGCAACCTCAACAGGTGACGCAGCAACAGTGATTTGTGCCTGTTCTTGTAAATTAGCAATAGCGTCTGCTGATAAATCAAATACTGTTAAGTCATGACCTGCCTTTGCCAGATTTAAGGCCATCGGACCGCCCATATTACCTAAACCAATAAAACCGATACGCATCTTTGTCTCCGAAAATGGTTGTTTTTTATTTACTGCAAGAATATTATCCTCTAAACATACTCTCTTAAATGTTATATCATCGTCACTTTTATGACTTTCTAGGGTTTACCCAATATAGAAATACAGCTTTTTTATAAAAAAACAATTTTAAAATTAGCCAAATTTAATGTGTAAGCAGTCCAGATTATGATAATTCGCGCAAAAAACCTCTTTAACTACATGCTTTTAAGGTAAGATTAACTATTTCCCTTAACCCTTTTTATAATAAAAATGTCCCTAATCGTACAAAAGTTCGGCGGCACCTCCATGGGTTCAGTCGAACGCATTCAAAATGTAGCTAAGCGCGTCGCAAAGTGGCACAAGGCAGGACATCAAGTGGTTGTGGTACCTTCAGCCATGGCTGGTGAAACCAACCGCCTTTTAGGTTTAGCTAACGATCTTTCTGAACGTCCAGACCCTCGTGAACTCGATATGCTAGCAGCTACCGGTGAACAAGCCAGTAGCGCCCTACTCGCCATTGCTTTACAAGCCGAAGGTATTGATGCCCGTAGCTATACAGGCTGGCAAGTCCCAGTAAAAACCGATAGCGCTTTTAGCAAAGCCCGTATTAAAGACATTGATGGCACTCGCATCAAGACCGACCTAGATGCTGGCAAAGTGATTATTGTCACAGGCTTCCAAGGCGTTGATCCTGATGGTCACATCACCACACTAGGACGCGGTGGTTCAGACACTTCGGCTGTAGCCATTGCCGCCGCTATTGGCGCTGAGCAATGTTTGATTTTCACTGATGTTGATGGTGTCTACACAACTGACCCACGCGTTGTTCCTGAGGCTCGCCGCATGAGTGTTATTTCTTTCGAAGAAATGCTCGAAATGGCCTCTCTAGGCTCCAAGGTTTTACAAATCCGCGCAGTTGAATTTGCCGGTAAGTACAAGGTACCGCTACGCGTTTTATCGTCATTAACTGATCCTGACATTCCTGTAGAAGAAGAAATTATGTCAGGTACCCTAATTACTATTGAGGAAGATCCGAGTATGGAAGCAGCTGTTGTTTCTGGCATCGCATTTAGTCGCGATGAGGCAAAAATCACTATCTTGGGTGTACCTGATCGTCCAGGTATTGCCTTTGGTATCCTTGGCCCTATTGCTGATGCCAATATTGATGTTGACATGATTATTCAAAACCAATCAGTTGATGGCACAACTGACTTTTCATTTACGGTCAATCGCGCCGGCTATAAAGACGCCATCGATGTAATTAATAACATTGTTTTGCCAAATATCAACGCACGTGAAGTCATTACTGATGATAAGGTCTGCAAAGTATCTATCGTCGGTATCGGTATGCACTCGCACGCCGGCGTTGCCAGCAAGATGTTTAGCACCCTTGCCAAAGAAGGCGTTAATATCCAAATGATCAGCACCAGCGAAATCAAAACCTCAGTACTCATCGAGGACAAGTATATGGAACTAGCAGTGCGTGCCTTACACCAAGCCTTCGATTTAGGTGAAGATACAACAGCTGCTGAAT
Source organism: Alcaligenaceae bacterium (assembly GCA_012511555.1). GTDB lineage: Bacteria > Pseudomonadota > Gammaproteobacteria > Burkholderiales > Burkholderiaceae_B > Oligella. The sequence continues at coordinate 4,526 of JAAZFX010000059.1, forward strand.
AATTTTTCTATTTATTCAGATAAGTACTGGAAGAATTTTTAATTTGACTATATAATTATTAATTCTTTGGGAACGTGACCGAGCGGCTGAAGGTACTTCCCTGCTAAGGAAGCATACGGGCTTAAACCTGTATCGAGGGTTCGAATCCCTCCGTTCCCGCCAAAGATCTCAAAAAGCTCTTGATTGCAAAATCAAGAGCTTTTTTCGTTTTAAGATAAGACTTAAGTGCTTAGTTAAGAAGATTAACTAGCTTTTTTAAACTTTAATGACATAAACCCCTCAAGACTATCGTCCTTAATCTCTAACCAAGGTCTAGGTAACTGAGCCGCCATCGTACCAGTCATAGTAGAGGCATAAGACTTATTTCTAAAGCCCATAATATCGTTTTCTTTGTCTTTGAGCCATTGTTTAAACAAGGTAGCTTGCTCATGAACTGGAAAACTTGGATAATCAGTGGCTTCAAGTAAATCATCTATATAAGATGCTTGGAAGTCAATTGATTCATCGTTTATCTCTAACTTCTCATGACGCTCTAACCATAAATTCATATCTTTACGTCGACTCTCCTCATCAGGTAATTGAATTTTTCCCATGATGACATCGCGGACATACCAGGCTTGTGCATCAAACATATTAAAAGTAAACCATTGATCCTGCATCCCTAAATACATCAACTTAGGATTGCTGTGGAAAACGACACCTTTATAAAGATTATCAGGGTAAAGACAGTTATGCGTTTCTAAGCGAAGCTCGTCCGGCAAGTATGAAAAATGAAACATATAACCTGTACACATTACGATGGCATCAAAAGGCTGGGAACTACCGTCGGTAAAATGTACAACATTCCCATCAATATAATCTAAACCAACCTTTTCACTCATCCCTTCGGGCCAGTTATAGCCGAATGAACCACTACGATTACTGATAGTGACAGACTTGGCACCATATTTATAACATTGTGAGCCAATGTCCTCCGCCGAATAGCTTCCGCCAACTAACAAGACATC
>JAAZFX010000060.1 GCA_012511555.1 Alcaligenaceae bacterium
TGGGTTGTTTCACCCGCCCTTACTATCAGACGGTACTGCGTATCCCCATGTTTTTAGCGTTACCTGCCTTCATCGCCGGTAAAGTCACTTTGGGTGGTCTGATGCAGTTAGCCAGTGCCTTTACTAACGTCGTCACCACGCTCTCATGGTTTATTTTCTCTTATCGGGACTTGGCAGAATTGGCCGCATCGACACGCCGTCTTGATCAATTACTCAAACAGCTTGATAACAATTTATCCGAAGGCTCAGACTACACACTGCAGGCTGATAATCATCTATCAATCAAGGGTGTGCAATTATATACACCGACTAAAAAATCGTTACTATTCGTCGAATCCTTAGATATTCATCCAGGCGAACGTGTATGGTTACAGGGAAATTCGGGTATAGGAAAAAGTACCTTACTTAAATCTATTGCGGGTATCTGGCCTTTTGCCAAGGGCGAGATACACTCTCCACAGCAAAAAGATAGTCTTTATTTACCACAAACTCCCTATATTCCTAAACAGGGTATTTTGGCAGCCTTATGCTATCCCTTAGCTAAAGAAGAATTAAGTCATGAAAAAGCTGAAAAATTACTAATGGCTGTTGGCTTGGAGCACTTAGTTGATAAGTTGTCACTTCCTCAGGAAGAGCAACAATCCATATTAAGCGCTTTATCTGGTGGTGAACGGCAGCGTTTAGCCTTGGCGCGAGCAATTTATTTAGCACCAAAATGGTTATTTTTGGATGAGGCAACAAGTGCATTAGATGCCAATAGTGAGAGCAAAATTCTCAGTATCATTGCAGAGAAATTACCTGACAGTGCCATTATTTTACTCTCACACCATCAACCACAAGGTTTTGATTACTCTCGGCATATTGTTTTTGAAACTGATATTCAAAGCAATCCGGACAAGAGTACAGAAAACCCAAGTTTTAGTTAATTTTTAAAGAAGGAATAGTGATGTCTGAACAAGATAATTTAGTACCACAATTACAGCAATTACTGCGTACTAAGCGCAGTGCCTCTCTTGCCACACTGACCAACCAAGGCGAACCTTTTGCATCGATGGTGCCCTTTGCCATTGATAACAAAACGGCCAATTTGGTCATTCATATCAGTGAATTTGCGGCTCATACACGCTACATACAACAGCGTCCGACTGCTTCATTGATGATTTGCACCAGTGAAGAAACGAACAAGCCTGTGCACGATCTCTCACGCGTGACTTTTGCAGTCAAGGCCATCGAACCTGAACGCAATAGTGAGGAATGGAGCTATTACCGTGATATTTATTTAGGGCGTTTTCCTGACGTAGAATTTATGACTCACTTCAAAGATTTTCATTTCTTTGTCTTGGAAATTACTCGCATAAGACAAGTGGCCGGATTTGGTGCAGCCAAAACGCTAAATGTTGAAGATGTTAAAGAGTTAATTCAGAAGCTCTAGGTTGAAGGGTGCTTAAATAGCCCCTTCTATCACTGTGATTTTATTATTAACCTAAGCAGTAAAATGCTTCAAGCACGCTCAAAACGAATCTTTAAACCGAGTGCCTGAGCGACTTTAAAAATCGTATCAAAACTTGGATTATTATCACCGGACAGTGACTTATAAAGACTCTCACGACCTAAGCCAGTGTCTTTAGAAAGTTGAGTCATCCCTCTAGCTTTTGCTACATTACCTAATGCCTTAGCAATCAAAGCTGCATCATCAGGCGCCTCCTCAAGACAAGCATCTAAGTAAGCTTCTATATCTTCGTCTGTTTTGAGATGAGCGGCGCTATCCCATTGACTAAGTTGAATTGACATTTTTATCTCGCTTTAACTCTCTTATCTTTGAAACTTGCAAACCACTTATCAAACAAAGGTGTAGTGTAAATTTTATACACAACCATATATGTATCCCATATAATACAATGAGTTTAGAAGTTAAATACAATTATGGAGCTGTATTAAGTGAAGAATTAATTTATGATGTATTTTGTCCACCCAATCAAAAGGATTTCTTCGTTGACATCCTACTCCGCTCACAACAAATTTTTACAGCAACTACTTACTATCAAATCTTTATTAATATTTTCTTATCGCTAGGAAGTTCAACGCTAAGAGAAACCTTGCCACCCATCGCTTCAATATATTTTTTAAGCGTCACCAGTTTCATGTTGTGATTAATCTTCTCCATGGCAGATAGTGACGGTTGAGAAACCCCCATTTTCTCGGCAAGTTCCTGCTGAGATAGTTGAACTTCATTTCGTAGCTGCGTCAAGGCATTGTCCAAGAGAATCTCATCGCATAACTGGTTAATTCGCTCTTGACTCTCTTGGGAGCGTTTAGCTATTAATTCTTTTAAATTTACGACGTCCATCATACTCCTCCAAAAAACCTTAATAATTGTTTATATAGTCTAAGTAGCGCTGCTCAGCAATTCCAATCATATTTGTATAAAAGTCTTTTTCATTAATACCTTTTTTACAACCACCACACAAAATGATTGCATTTCTTGCAGAATCAAAAAAATAAAATAATCGATATGGGTGACCCTTATACTGGATTCTTAATTCTTTTAAATTTTTAATTTTAGAGCCATAAAGCGTATCACTATATGGCCTTGCTAAGTTTGGTCCAGCCATTGATAAAGCGTTAAGAGATGCAAGTATTTTTTCTATCAAATTATCTTCTTGTTGCTCTATCCAACTAGCCAAGGGTTTAACAATAACAACATTCCAGACTCTAACCATCAGCACACCTAAGGAACAATTAATATTATAGCTTACAACCTATAAAAGTTATAGGTCTTAATATAATTATTAATTAAACTCGTGCCTCTATCCCCCTACATGGAGAGTTTTGTCCACCCAATCAAAAGGATTTCTTCGTTGACATCCTCCCCACCGTGCTTCACCGGACGCTTACGCTACAACTCAAAAAACTCATTTGCTCCCCAACAAACTAAAAGCACCGAACTCCCTAAGAAGTTCGGTGCTTTTCAACCTATCACTTGAACGCCTAACTAAGCGCTCTTACCTAACACGTTTAGAACTTCAAAGACGCATCAATCACCTGCACACACAGAGCCATTAGCCCGCCTGGTAGGATACCTAAAACAATAATTAATAAATTATTGACAGATAGCACACCCTCACGGAAGCTCAGTGATGAATTTAATACAGGTGCGTCCTTTTCAGGCTCATCAAAGTACATGACTTTCACGACACGCAAGTAGTAGAATGCCCCGATAAGAGAGAAGAGAACGGCAACCACCGCTAACCAAACGTGACCAGCACTAACTGCTGACTGCAACACCGCTAACTTGGCGTAGAAGCCAACAAAAGGCGGGATACCGGCAAGTGAGAACATCAGTACCAAGACGCCAAAGGCTAACCATGGACTACGACGATTTAAACCCTTGAAGTCAGAAATTTCTTCTGATTCAAAACCCGAACGGCTTAGAATCAAGATAATACCGAAGCTGGCTAATGTCGTTAATACATAAGTCGTCAAATAAAATAACGATGTAGCATAAGCGCCGCTAGTCACCTGACCATTAGCATCAACACCTGACAGTAAGCCTAACAGTACAAAACCGATATGAGAAATGGTTGAGTAACCTAGTAGACGCTTAAAGTTAGTTTGCAATAGCGCCGTGATATTACCGATGGCTAAGGACAATACCGCCATAATCATCAGCATCGGCTGCCAGCTAACAGCGACATCACCCAAGCCCTCAACCAAGAATCGTAAAGCCATCGCCATCACTGCGAACTTAGGTGCAGAACCAATGGTTAAAGCAACTGCTGTCGGTGCACCTTGATAAACATCAGGGACCCACATATGAAACGGCACCGCACCAAACTTAAAGGCAA
>JAAZFX010000061.1 GCA_012511555.1 Alcaligenaceae bacterium
GCCGGTTTTTATGCTGGCTCTGGGTTCTTTTGCTTCGTCGGGCGGCTCTACCGGGGGCGGCATTAAGCTGATTCGTGTGCTCTTGGTGTTTAGGCAAATTAGAGTCGAAATGTTGCGTTTGTTGCATCCTCGCGGTGTGTTTCCGGTGCGTTTTAGACAAATGGCCGTATCGAATTCGGTTTTATTATCTGTGATGATGTTTATCGCCATGTATTTTATGACCATCATGGCGGTTTTTGTTCTGCTGGCTTTTGGCGGCGCTGAAGAGGTTGATGCCTTTAGTGCGGCTGTTGCTTTGGTGGGAAATATTGGTCCTGCTTTAGGCGCTGTTGGGCCTATGAGTAATTACGCCGGTTTTAATGACTTCCAGTTGTGGGTAGGAAGTGCAGCTATGTTGGTAGGGCGTCTGGAGCTACTCACCGTTTTTGTGATTTTCACTCCGCATTTTTGGCGTAGTTAAGGTGCTAGTTTAGTATTTAATTAAGCGTTAAACTCCACCGTTATAGCCAATTTGTTGCCACGCTTCATAAACCGTGATTGAAACGCTGTTGGCCAGGTTGAGGCTGCGGCCGGTGGTAAACATAGGTAGCCGCACCGACTGTTGTCTGCCTATGATTTCCCAATCTTCGACTCTTAAGCCGGCAGTTTCTCGACCAAAAATAAAGCAGTCACCATCCTTAAACTCAATTTCACCAATATGTCTTTGGCCTTTGCTGGAAAGTGCAAAGCAGCGATCCTTAGGGGCGCCTGTAGAAGCAATCGCTTCTGTCAAGCTATCGTGGGTTTTTAAGTCGGCCCATTCGTGATAGTCTAAACCTGCGCGTTTTAAGCGTTTATCATCCAGTTCAAAACTAAAGGGTTTGACTAGATGTAGAGTACAACCGGTATTGGCGGCTAGACGAATGATGTTGCCTGTGTTGGCAGGGATTTCCGGACAAACTAAGATAATATGAAACACGATTTTTTGAATTTTTAATGATTTAATAACTGGCGCGAGCCAGCACAATGCAGTGAACGCGCTTAACACCTGCTGCTTTTAGTGCTTGACTTGCGCTATCGAGAGTAGCACCACTGGTCATAATATCATCAATTAAAATAACCTCAGTTTCATCTAAGCGATAAGCGCAATAATACAGTTGAAGTACATTGAGTCGCCGACCTATACTATCTAAGGCTTTTTGTTCAATGTGGTTGCGTTCCTGCTCTCGTCTGAGGGCATCATGGGTGATATGCCAACCATTGAGGCGGGCCAAGACCTTGGCAATTTCAGCCGCAGGATTATAACCACTTTTTTTGAGTGATTGCTTGCTTGACGGCAGGGGTATGCATAATCTGCCTACTGGTATTTTTAGCTGTTGCTGCTGCAAGCGAGCTTGTAGTAATTTGGCAAAGGGTTTGGCCAAGCTGAGTTGGCCTGAGTTTTTATAGCGTAAGAGCAACGCTTTAAGCGGGTTGATATAGTCAAAGCCAATGCTCAAGTGATCATAGTGTGGCTTGCATAAATAGCACGCTTCGCAATAATCTAAGCCCTTAAGGGCAAGTTGACAACGCGGACAGCGGTTTTGGTGACTATTGGTGGCCTCCAGGATGTCTGCTAGGCAGGCTTGACAAAAACTACCTGCTAGACAAAGATCCTGACAGAGTGGGCAGCGCCCTCCAAGGTAGGGGCTAAGTCCCCTGAAAATGCCCTCAGGATGATGTATTTGAGCTGTGATAATGTCACTTAGATGTCGCATCTTAAACCCCTTGAAACAAAGTAAAATCCCCTATGGAACCATAGGACGTTTTA
>JAAZFX010000062.1 GCA_012511555.1 Alcaligenaceae bacterium
TCTTAGCTTCTGGTCCCCATCGTCTAGAGGCCTAGGACACTGCCCTTTCACGGCGGCAACCGGGGTTCGAATCCCCGTGGGGACGCCAGGCTTTTAAATTTTATCCGTAGAGTTTAAAATCCTGGTAGATACGTATACCACTGCGGAGTGGTAGTTCAGTTGGTTAGAATACCGGCCTGTCACGCCGGGGGTCGCGGGTTCGAGTCCCGTCCACTCCGCCAGAAGTCACTAAGCCCTTGTATTTATTTACAAGGGCTTTTTCATTTTCTGCCAAAACATTGTCCGTCAAAAATATCAAAACTACACACCACTTGTTGCTTGTTTTTAATAATTATCAAATAACATAAGCTTAAAGAAAAATAATATCTCTTCCCGATATGCACACAAAGCTCTCCATGGTATAACTACCAATACTAGGTTTAATAAAAACAGGTTACATTACTGAACCGCATTAAAAAACACATTGGAGCTTAACCTCATGCATAAGAAATTATTAGTGGCAGCCTTATCCGCCGCCCTACTTGTTCCTTTAGCAGCGCAATCCAAAACATTGCGTTGGGCCAGCCAAGGCGACATTTTAACCTTAGACCCTCACGCTCAAAATGAGGGTCTAAATATTGCCGCCAGCAGCTATGTTTATGAACCGCTTGTTCAGTACGACAAGGACTTTCAAATTACTCCGGCCCTGGCAATCGAGTGGGAGACTCCATCAGATACGCTTTGGCGTTTTAAAATCCGCGAGGGTGTGAAGTTCCATGATGGCTCAGACTTCACAGCAGAGGATGCTGCCTTTTCGATTCAACGAGCCATGGCGCCAACATCAAACTTTAAAGCCTATGTCAATGGCATCAAAGATGCTCGTGCAGCAGACTCCCATACGCTCGAAATCGAGTTAGAGGGTGCTAACCCGGTGTTACTACGCCAACTGACCAACGTCTTTATGATGAGCAAAGCATGGTCAGAGGCTAACAACACCACCGTACCCCAAGACTTTACCAAGCAAGAAGAAACTCACTCTGCGCGCAATGCGATGGGGACAGGTCCGTACAAACTAGTATCGCGTGAAGTGGATGTCCGTACCGAATATACTGAGCACGAAGCGTGGTGGAACAAGGCTAACAAAGTGGGCAATGTCACCCGTATTGTTTATACGCCAATCAGCCAAAATGCGACACGTACTGCCGCCCTACTTTCCGGTGAAGTTGACTTTGTACTCGATCCTCCCGCGCAAGATATCGACCGTATTAAGCGCCAAGCAAAGATCGTTGAAGGTAACGAGTACCGTACAATTTATATTGGCCTGGACCAAAAAAGTGATGAACTGAAATACAGCAGCCTAAAAGGCAAAAACCCCTTCGCTGATGTCCGTGTACGCGAAGCTCTTTATTTAGCCATTGACACAGAAGCCATTAAGCGCTCCGTGATGCGTGGCTCTTCTGCACCTACCGGCACCATGATTGCACCGCAGGTCAATGGTTGGAGCGAAGACCTGGCTAAACGCCCTAAACCGGATACGGAAAAAGCCAAAGCCTTAATTGCTGAAGCAGGTTTCCAGCCTAATGAGATTAACTTCACCTTGGATTGCCCTAATAACCGCTACATCAATGATGAAGCAATTTGCCAAGCGATTGTTGCAATGTGGGCCCGTATCGGTGTCAAGGCTAACCTCAACTCCATGCCGCGAGCGACTTACTTCCCTAAAGTACAGTCTTTTGACACTAGCGCTTATTTATTCGGCTGGGGCGTGCCAACCTTTGATGCACTTTATACGCTACAAAGCTTGCTACACAGCAAGGGTGAAGGTGCTGACGGTTCATTTAACTTTGGTCACTATGAAAACGCCGAAGTTGATAAGCTTATCGATATCGTGAAAACCGAGACCAATGAAGCCAAGCGTAATGACGCTATTCATCAGGCGCTCAAGATTCACGGTGAAGAGTTTGGTCACTTACCGATTCACGACCAAGTAATCCCTTGGGGTATGGCTAAAAATATCGACGTCGTTCACCGTGCGGATAACCGCTTAACTGTTGAATGGGTAGTAGTTAACGACTAACCTTCAGTATGTATTAAGCGAGTTAGTTCATCTTCAACAATTACAAAGCTAAGTCTTAGCCGGTTTCATCACTGGCTAAGACTTAGCTCCATTTTCGCCTATGCTTGTCTTTCTTATTCGCCGCCTCCTGCAGGCTATTATTGTGATGCTGGTGGTCACTTTATTGGCATTTCTTCTTTTCCGCTACGTTGGTGACCCTGTTACCATCATGCTGGGACAAGATGCGACAGATCTTGACCGTCAATTATTGCGACAGAGCCTCGGTCTTGACCAATCGGCTCTTATACAGTTCTGGCACTTCTTACAAAATGCAGTTCAAGGTGAGTTTGGCTTGTCCTTACGGCAAGGACAAAGCGTTTCCACCCTAATCAAGGATCGCTTGCCTGCCACTGTTGAACTCTCCGTGATTGCCGCCTGTCTGGCCTTGTTTATCGGTTTACCCTTGGGCGTATACACTGCCCTTAAACGCAATTCCTGGATTTCGCAGGCAATTTTGTCTTTTTCTCTACTGGGAATCTCCTTACCTACCTTTTTAATCGGTATTTTATTAATTCTTGTTTTCTCAGTGCACTTGGGTTGGTTGCCAAGCTATGGCCGTGGCGAAGTGATAAAACTCGGTTGGTGGAGTACTGGCTTATTTAGTTGGACTGGCATTAAACATCTGATACTGCCATCTATTACGCTCTGTTTATTCCAATTGACCTTGATTCTGCGTCTAGTGCGTTCAGAAATGCTTGAAGTGCTGAGAGCTGATTATATTAAGTTTGCTCGCGCGCGCGGCCTAAGCCAACGTGCTATTCACTTTGGTCATGCATTAAAAAACACCATGGTACCGGTGATTACTATTACGGGCCTGCAACTCGGCGGCATCATTGCTTTTTCCATTGTGACTGAGACCGTGTTCCAGTGGCCGGGTATGGGATTACTCTTTATACAAGCTGTGCAGTTTGCTGATGTACCAGTGATGGCAGCGTATCTATGTTTGATCGCCTTAGTGTTTGTAAGCATTAATCTGATCGTTGATTTACTTTATTTTGTGGTTGATCCGCGCTTACGCGTTAATCTTAACCGCGCGGGAGCATAAAGATGAATGCTCTAAAACGTTTTTGGGATAGTGATATTGCCTGGTCCTGGCGTCATACGCCAACGGCTATGTTCGGGACCATCGTCACCTTGCTCTTATTTATTGGTGCCTTCGGTGCACCTCTGCTAGCCCCGCACAACCCCTTTGATTTGGCCTCCATTGATTTGTTTGATGCGCTGTTACCACCCGCATGGGAGGTTGATGGCAAACTGACTTATCTCTTAGGTACTGACAGCCAAGGTCGCGATTTATTTTCATCACTACTGTACGGCACCCGCATCTCTTTATTGATCGGCTTTGCTTCAGTGATTTTAGCGATGATTATCGGCATCTTACTGGGTCTGATTGCAGGTTATGCCGGTGGTCGTGTGGAAGCCATTATTATGCGTGTGGCGGATGTGCAGTTATCATTCCCTGCCATCTTGATTGCCCTTTTAATTGACGGTGTAGCACGCGCTGTGGTGCCTCAGCATCTGTTGGAGAGTATTTCATTTCCGGTGCTAATCGGTGCCATTGCCCTTGCCGGTTGGCCACAATATGCCCGTACAGTACGTGGCTCAACGATGGTAGAAAAAAACAAAGAGTATGTGCAAGCCGCCAAGGTAATTGGCGTTTCTGGTCCACGAATCATGCTGACTCATGTACTACCGAATGTCACGGGACCGGTACTGGTATTAGCGACCGTGCATTTGGCGACCGCCATTATCACTGAAGCGACCCTGTCCTTCTTAGGCGTGGGCGTGCCACCAACCTCCCCTTCGCTAGGCACGCTAATTCGCGTGGGCAATGACTTCCTTTTCTCGGGCGAATGGTGGATCACTATCTTCCCCGGTGTGATGCTGGTACTGCTAGTATTGTCGGTTAACTTATTAGGCGATTGGTTGCGTGATGCGCTTAATCCTAAACTGAACTAGGTATAAGATCATGAGTGCATTATTAGAAGTAAAAAATCTTAAGGTAGAATTTCCCACGCGCCGAGGTGTGTTAAAGGCACTGGACGACGTGTCTTTTACTATCGGCCGTGGTGAGGTATTGGGCGTTGTGGGCGAATCAGGTGCAGGCAAATCCCTCACTGGCGCATCGATTATCGGTTTACTAGATCCCCCTGGGCGTATTAGCAGTGGTGAGATTCACTTGGATGGTAGACGTATTGATAATTTAAGCGCTAAGGAAATGCGTAAGGTACGTGGTCGTGAGATTGGTGCTATTTTTCAAGATCCGCTAACCTCCCTAAACCCGCTTTACACGGTGGGATACCAGATTGTGGAAACCATCCAGACCCACCTGAGCCTGACAAACAAGCAAGCCAAAGAGCGCGCTATCGAGTTATTGGAATCTACCGGTATCCCTGCTGCACGGGAGCGTATTGATCATTACCCTCACCAATTCTCCGGTGGTATGCGCCAGCGTGTGGTGATTGCTTTAGCCCTTGCCGCAGATCCAAAACTCATTGTGGCCGATGAGCCGACCACTGCCTTGGACGTTTCCATTCAGGCGCAGATTATTGATTTACTGAAAAAGCTTTGTAAGGAAAATGGCACTTCGGTGATGCTGATTACCCATGATATGGGCGTCATTGCTGAAACTGCCGATCGAGTAGCAGTGATGTATGCCGGTCGTATTATTGAAGTTGGTCCGGTTCAACAAGTGATTCAAAACGCTTTGCACCCTTACACCCATGGTTTAATGCGTTCAATCCCCACCCTTGATCCTGCCATCCATGAGTTAGAGCAAATTCCCGGCAGTATGCCACGCTTAAATGCCATCCCTAAGGGCTGTGCTTTTAATCCTCGCTGTCCTGAGGTATTTGCCAAGTGTTTAGTCGAACGTCCGGAATTAATGTCCGTTAACGGTCGTCAGGTTGCCTGTTGGCTACATGAAGAGGTAAAGCTATGAGTCAACAAACTTTAGTTGAAGTTAAAAACATTGCACGTCACTTTGATGTTTCACCCCCCTGGTTAGAGCGTGTAATTTACCGTCGGCCCAAAGTTCTTCTACGCGCAGTCGATGATGTCAGCTTCACCCTTAACAAGGGCGAAACTTTGGCACTAGTCGGTGAGTCCGGCTGTGGCAAATCAACTGTGGCACGTTTATTAACAGGTCTCTATGGCCTCAGCAGCGGCAGCATTCAGTTTGACGGTCAAGAGCTGTCAACGATGACGAAAGAGCAAAGTCGGGAAATGCGTCGCCGTCTGCAGATGATTTTCCAGGACCCCTATGCCAGTTTAAATCCGCGCTGGCGTGTTGGGCGCATTATCGCAGAGCCTTTACGCACGCATAGTAACCTCTCTAAAACAGAGCAATACGCGCGTGCAGGTGAGCTCTTGGAGCAAGTTGGACTGAGCGCAACTGATGTAAATCGCTACCCTCACCAATTCTCCGGTGGTCAGCGCCAACGCATTTCTATTGCCCGGGCCTTGGCTTTAAATCCCGAGTTTATTGTCTGTGATGAGCCGACATCCGCGCTAGACGTTTCAGTGCAAGCTCAAGTCCTGAACTTGATGAAGAAACTGCAAAAAGAATTGGGCTTAAGCTACTTATTTATTTCCCACAATCTGGCAGTCATTCACCATATGGCGGATCGTGTGGGTGTTATGTACTTAGGCAAGATCGTTGAAATTGCTTCACGCGATAAGCTATTTGCCAATCCTCGCCACCCTTACACTAAAATGCTCTTAGGTGCGATCCCGGACATGAGCGGTAGTGGTAAGCGTCGAGTGCAGGTGGCAGGTGAGGTACCTAATCCCTTAAACCCACCGTCGGGCTGTACCTTCCATCCTCGTTGCCCATTGGCTAATGAGCGTTGCCGCCAAGAGGTTCCTGAACTGTTGGAATTTCAGGGCATTCAAATTGCTTGCCATGCTGTGATTGAGGGTCGCGATGGTTAAATGATAAATTTTTTGTAATTAGAACCAAGGTTAACTATGAGCACAATTCAAACACTTGCTGACCAACTGTTTGCTGCAGAGCAAAACAAACAAGCGATTGCCCCCATTGCTGAGCAAATCAAAGCAATCGCCGGCAAAGAAGAACCGCTTAAATTTGCTTATGAAATTCAACAAGTTAACCTAAAGCGTCGCCTTAAAACTGGTGCCCGCATTGTCGGTAAAAAGATTGGTCTGACCTCACTCGCGGTACAACAACAAATTGGTGTTGACCAACCGGATTATGGTTCTATTTTTGCAGAAAGTGCTTATGGCACCCACGAAGTCATCGATGGCTCGCAATGGATTCAGCCCAAGGCTGAAGCTGAAATCGCCTTTGTCCTTGGCAAAGACCTGGACAAAGAACGCCATACCTTGGCCGATGTTATTTCTGCCACTGACTATGTGTTGCCAGCTTTTGAAATTGTTGATAGCCGCATCATCGACTGGAAAATTTCATTACTTGATACCGTTGCTGACAATGCCTCCTATGCTGCCTTTGTTTTAGGTGGTACTCCGACACCACTAAGAAAAGTTGACCTTTCTCTTTGCTGCATGTCCATAGAGCAAGATGGCCAAGAAATCTCTAGCGGCGCTGGCGTCAACTGCTTAGGCAACCCGCTAAATGCGGCTGTTTGGTTAGCTAACCGGATGGTCGCAATGGGCACGGCACTCAAAGCCGGTGATATTTTACTGAGTGGCGCTTTAGGCCCCATGGTCAATCTAAGCCGTGAACAAAAGCTCACCACCCATATCGAAGGCTTAGGTTCGGTTAGTTTAATTATTGAATAAAACACGCCATAACCACTTAACAAATGCCATTACTCCACTTCCAGAAACAAAGCATTAGGAAAACACTACTCCTCAGATTCACTAACTTTTGTTATAACTAATAAACACAAACTTTTAAGGAATCGGCATGGGTATTTTAGTAGACGGTGTCTGGCAAGAAGGTAATCTAATCAAGAACAAAGAGGACGGTAAATTCATCCGTCCTGACTCTCCTTTCAGGGACTGGATCACTGCCGATGGCAGCCCGGGTCCCGAGGGTCAGAAATCCTACCCTGCTGAAAGAGGTCGTTATCATCTCTATGTCTGTCTAGCCTGTCCCTGGGCTCACAGAACATTCATAGTGAGAGCGCTTAAAGGCTTAGAGGACATGATTAGCGTCTCTGTCGTGCACTGGTATATGGGTGATCAGAGCTGGAACTTTGAGGCCGCTCCCGGCGTAGTTGCCGATCCGGTCATCAACGCACAATATCTGCATCAAATTTACAGTCTTGCCAAGCCAGATATGAGCGGCAAGGTAACAGTACCGGTACTTTTTGATAAAAAAGAAAAGAAAATCGTCAACAATGAATCGTCCGAAATTATTAGAATTTTTAATGGAGCTTTTGATGATCTAGGCGCTCTGCCAGGAGATTATTATCCCACTCCATTACGCGGTGAAATTGACGAAATTAACGAGCGCATTTATCACACCCTTAATAACGGCGTTTATAAGTGTGGTTTTGCAACTACACAAGAGGCTTATGAAGAAGCTTACAAACCACTCTTTGAAACCCTGGACTTTTTAGAAGAGGAACTGGGTCAAGCTGATTACCTGGTAGGCAACCAATTAACCGAAGCCGATATTCGCTTATTTACCACCTTAGTGCGTTTTGATTCGGTCTACTATAGCCACTTTAAATGTAATAAAAAACGCATCCAGGACTACCCCAATCTACACCACTTTGTTGAGCGCTTTATGAGTAACCAGAAAATTGCCGCCACCGTCAATTTTTATCATATCAAGCACCACTACTACGGCAGTCATAAACAGCTCAACCCGAGTGGTGTGGTACCTGTCGGACCCGAGGTACTGTACTAATCACTTCTTATCGTTTATCGTTATGATTGGATGCCTGGCATAATTAAATGTCAGGCATTTTCAATTCTTGCTAACAGTACTTATACTTTCAATTTTCACGGTTTTCATATAAGCTTAAATGACATCTGTTAACGTATACCTATTTACTAGAGTATTAACTTTTCTTTTTAAGTAAATCGATGATCACATGGCTTTCAGCACATTGGCAAAGTATTTTATTTGTAATATGGTCTGTGTATTTTGCACTTTTGGTAGGCACTATTCTCCTACAGAAGCGTAATCCTATCTCCTCCATTGCATGGATTTTGTCACTTGCCCTCTTACCCGTCGTCGGTCTATTTATTTATCATTTTTTTGGTCCCAGAAAAATTGAAAAACAAAAGATGTCGCGCGCCCAAAAGCGGCTATTTGTCCATCGACAACAAGAAATCTGGAAAAACAAAATTGAACCCGCGGTATTAGATGACAGGTATTGTCCTATTGTTAATCTAATTCGCCAAATCACCAATATGCCGCCCACCTACACCACCGCTTATGAGATTTATTCGGGTGGTGAAGCGACCTACACGGCAATTTTCAAAGCCATTGAAGAAGCCACAGAGTATATACTGCTTGAGTACTACATATTTGCTCCAGACCAAACCGGTACAGCCCTACGCGACCTACTTATTAAAAAGCTCAACGAGGGGCTTCAAGTATATTTATTGGTAGACAGTATGGGTTCGATCAAATTGCGTCGCAGTTTTATGAAAAGCTTCGAAGACGCAGGCGGCCACTTATGCTACTTCCACAAACTGGGCATAGGTGGTTTATCATCACTTATCAACTTCCGCAATCACCGTAAAATTGCCATTTGTGATGGAAAGATTGCTTTTACCGGCGGCGTCAATATAACCGACACCCAAGATCTTCGACTTGACCCAACAGCCTATCACGATGTGCACATGCGCTTTGAAGGACCAATTGTAGATTGGTTTGAAACCGTTTTTACAGAGGATTGGTACTATTCCAATCCGAGTGATGAGATACTGCTAGAGTACCTCAAAGCAAAAAGTGATGAACGTCTGCAACAACAAAAGGAGCAGGCACAAACTATTACTGAAAAAGTTAAAATACCATCGCTATCAATGCAGCTTATCCCCTCAGGACCTGATAATGAACTGGCACCGATTTTACGCGTGATGGTCGAAGCGATGCACTTAGCCCAACACCGTATTTACTTGACCACGCCCTATTTTGTACCTGACCAATCTGCTCTTTTTGCACTGACATCTGCCGCCCTGCGAGGAGTCGATGTTAAAGTCTTAGTACCTAAAAAAACCGATACTTATATTGTCGGCAAGGCCGCACAATCGTGGTATGAAGACCTTATTAGCTGCGGCATTGAGGTCTACACTTATTTACCGAGAATGCTGCATACTAAGACCATGATCGTTGATAATGACATCAGCTTCATAGGCAGTACAAACTTCGACTACCGCAGTTTTTATCTAAACTTTGAATTATCAGTCATCAGCTACGGTAAAAAGATCAACCAAAGCCTGACTGAAGAGTTTTACCAAACCTTAGAACAATCTGAACTCGTCGCCCTTGAAAAGCTACCACTGACAGAACGTCTAATTCAAGCATCCGCACGTTTACTATCGCCCATTTTATAAAGCTAATCTCTCACCATGAACCATACATCAAAAAGGCCTCCACAATCAGAGGCTAAATTAGGGATTAGCTTAGCGTTGAGTTGTTATATTCTTTGGGGGGTATTTCCCCTCTATTGGAGTGTATTAGCCAGCTTTGGCTTAGGTCCTGATCAAATACTAGCTCAACGTATTGTCTGGTGTTCAGTGTTTGCGCTTATTTTATTAGTTATTTTTAGGCAACACAGAGATTTTCTAGCCGCAATTACCCAACCCAAGGTGCTCTTAATCTTTTTTCTCGCGGCCCTGACACTCTCCATTAACTGGATGACCTACATCTACGGCATCTCTATTAATCGCGTACTGGATACCAGTCTGGGCTATTTTATGTCACCGATTGTCAGCATTTTACTAGCCAGAATTTTTATTGGTGAAAGGATCAACAGTAGTCAACTCCTGGCCGTTGCCTTTGCAGGCCTCGGTGTGTTGTGGTTAGCCTTTTTAAGTGGTGATATTCCATGGCTTGCGCTAATTCTTAGTAGCACTTGGGGTATCTATAGTATCTTCAGAAAAAAGGCAAAACTGGCGGTAGTCCCCGGATTTGCTCTTGAGACCTTCTTGATGCTACCCTTTGCCTTACTGTTTTTAGCCTGGCTTAGTAATCAAGGTACACTGGTTTTTAGTAGCCTTTCGGCTGCTCAAATTAGCGTAGTCATCAGCACCGGCGTTGTCACTGCGTTACCGTTACTACTATTTGCAGCGGCGGTCAAAAAAAGCAGTTTGGGGACAATCAGCATACTGCAATATATTTCACCTACAATCCAGTTTTTAATTGGCTTATTTATAATGAATGAGAGCTTTGACCTAACTCGCTTCTTTGGCTATTTCTTTGTCTGGTCAGGGGTGATAGTTTTTAGTGTCAGCTCTTTTAGACAATTTAAAAAATCACACAACACTTAAATTTACTTTAATACTTAACTATTTAACCCGGGACCATATCATGAACGAATTTGCACACCTCCAAGAACAAAAAATATCCAGTAAAGAAATTTTTAATGGTCAAATCGTTCAAGTATTCGTTGATACCATCGCCTTACCTAGTGGTAAAGAAGCTACTCGGGAAGTGGTACGCCATTGTCCTGCAGTCGCCGTCTTGGCTGTAACCAATGACGATAAGGTCGTCTTAGTGCGTCAGTTCCGATACCCTATTGATAAACCACTATTAGAAGTTCCTGCCGGCAAAATGGACGGTGATGATTCTGAAACTCCAGAGGGCACTGCCGCTAGAGAGCTAGCCGAAGAAACTCCCTATACCGCAGAGAAACTTGAGTTGATTCATAATTTTTATACTGCGCCCGGCTTCTGTGATGAGTATATGTATTTATACAGAGCCAGTGGTCTTCAAAAAAACAGTGTCCTAGCACCTGATGAGGACGAGTTTGTTGATACCGTTCTGTACTCGCGCCAGGAGGTTATTACAGCACTCAAGAACAAAGAAATTGAAGATGTAAAAACCATCACTGCCTTACAACATTGGTTGCTTGAGAGTCTCTAAAAGCTATGTCGATGCCTAAACACACACTCCCTGTTAGCACCACAAGCACAGCCCTAGATAGCGCTAGCCAAGCAAAAGAAACTCGCCTTGGCATAATTTACGCTCTCATCTGCTACTGTACTTGGGGCTTCTTTCCCCTGTATTGGTCAATGCTTAATGGTCAAGACATGTCAGCGGCTCAGTTAATGGGTCACCGTGTGGTTTGGGCCACGATTTGGGCCTCCCTGCTCCTCGTAGTCACTGGACAACAACATCAGCTATGGACTGCTCTAAAAAGCCCCAAAACAATTGCCATCTTCTTTTTAGCTTCTCTGGCCTTGGGGAGTAACTGGTTAATTTATATTTATGGCGTCAGCATTAATCGCGTGATTGAAGCAAGCTTAGGTTATTTTATGTCACCGCTCATGAGTATCGCTTTGGCGCGAATTTTCATTGGTGAAACAATCAATAAAGCGCAGATTTTTGCGGTTATTCTCGCTTGCTGCGCTGTCTTATGGTTAGCACTACTCGGCGGACAAATACCCTGGATTGCTCTCGGCCTCAGCATCTCCTGGAGCTTTTATAGCTTAATCCGCAAAAAAGTCAGTCTAGCTCCTATCCCTGGCTTGACCCTTGAAACTATCTTGATGCTACCTATTGCCATCGTTTACCTAGCCTGGCTTAATAACTTGGGCGAATTCAGATTCTTTGATCTGGAACCCAAGATTATCCTCTTAGTGATCGGTACCGGTCTGCTGACTAGCTATCCGCTGTTATTCTTCGCAGCCGCCGCTAAAAGAATCCGCCTCAATACCCTGGGTATTTTAATGTACATCAACCCAACCATGCAGTTCCTAATGGGGCTACTTGTATTGAAGGAGCCCTTTGACAGCATGCGCTTTATTGCTTATGTACTTGTCTGGATTGCGGTTATCATTTTTAGTGGCAGCAGCTATATCCAATACAAAAAAACACATGCCAAAACACGTGAATAACTAAGGCGATAAGCCAGTATTACCCTGCTCATCCGGACTGGAGATACTCATCAACTTCCGCTCCGGACGAGCTAAACGCTGCCCGGCATGAGCAAAAACCACCCCCCTTGCAGGACTTGTTACTGTAGTTTTTTGAAGACTGACAGGATCTAAAATATCGACAATCGCTTGACCTGCTTCTACCCAATCGCCCGGTTGTACCAAATAGACAGCAATCCCTGCTATCGGCGCATCAACATAACAGATACCAGCAAGCGGATGAGCATCATTGATTAACGCAGGCGGCTCCACAACCAACTCAGTGGCTAAGCTAACAAAACCCTGATGATGTAGATATTGGACAATTGCTTTTGCATCTTGCTCTGCCAACTCATGGGACAAATCAAACTCGCCTCTAAACTCAACTGTGCTGCTGGTGCAGGCTAAGTCTAAAGGCACCTCAGGGTAGTTAGTTTGTAGACGTTCCCAAATTAATGACAACACCTCGTCAAAAGAATTTGTCCCCGAATCATCGGAAAGCAATTGACATTGACTGCCTAAATAGCGCGCCAAGGGCTCCAACTTGGGCCAAGCGGCCGGTGTCCCATATAAATGCATGACGGATTGATTATCACAATGCAAGTCCAGCACCAAATCAGCATCAAAAGCCAAACTAAGCAAGCTTTTATGTAAAGAATCAGTTTCAGAGCTGACCACTATCTCATCGATAAGAGACTTTAAATAAGTCCGTATTAATTGCGTATTGTCTGTTGCGCTATCAGCCCATACATGATCATCACCCTCAATCACCTCGATGAGTTTACTAAATAGATCGGTGCCAATTTGCAAACGATTGAAGTTTTGTGCAGTCGCTAAATGAAAACGTCCAATATGTTGATAATCAACCATCTGGCCTAAACCAATAGGATTGCAGAAAGGCACTAAAACAATATGTGCACCTAAACGATTTTCCTGCTCAAGTGCTAGCAGCTCTTGATGTAAATAATAACTAACCAAAGAGCCTGGTAACTCATCACCATGCAAACTCGCTTGAATATAGACTTTCTTACCGCCCAAGGGTCCAAA
>JAAZFX010000063.1 GCA_012511555.1 Alcaligenaceae bacterium
CAAAGTTAAGCGCTAATCAGTTATCGGCCAATAATACTGTCATCATTGTATTGTCTTCTTTGAAGGCTTTTATACCGTATTGCAGTCGAACCTATAGAAAAGCCAACTGTTAGCTCAAAGCCTTTTTTACACAAAGAGGTATTTTCTCTATTTTTTGTGTAATTTGATGTGTAAAATAAGATCAATACTTATGAGAATAACAAGAGACTTCTATGGATAACACGGATTATTTTAAATTAACAAAACAGCCATTAGTATTTGTTTTGGCTGAGTTTCGTTTTCCTGTAATTATGCAAATGAATCAGTTTTTGCCTGAGGTACAAGAGAAGCTAAGGCAAAAACTGCCTTTTTATGAGGAGCAGCAGGCACAAGAAGTACAGCTGAATCAAGATGGCATTGAGATTAAAAGTTCTCCACAATGGGCTTTTATAGATAAGTCACGTACAAAATCAGTGCTCTTAAGTCCATCCAGAATAGTTTTCTCTACGAGTGCTTACGATCGTTTTGAAGGCTTTGAAGAGTTTTGCTTAGATGTGCTTGATACTCTTAGGGAGGTAGTTAAGCCTTCTTTTATCCAGAGAATAGGGCTCAGATATGCGGATTTAATAGTTCCAGAAAATAGAGAGCTAAGTGTCTCAGCTTATGTCAAGCCGGGTTTTTATGAAAATATCGATTTCTCTGAAATAGGCAGTTTAGGACGTAAAGTTAATGAGTTTCTTTTGGAAACGGAGGAAGGGACAATGGTAATTAGAACTATGTATGGTCATCATGATCTATCTGTTTTTCAAGATATCCATCTGCCAATTAAGTTATCAACACGTGATGTAGCAAGCGAAAGAATTCTTCTTGATTTTGACCATATTTGGGAAGCTCATGCAGAAGACGAGTTTTTAAGCTTCGATAGAGCATTGATTTCAGAGAAATTACACAAGATGCATTATTTGTCTCGTAAAGCGTTTTGGAGTAGTGTCACAGAAGAAGGAATTGAAACATGGCGATAAACAATTCTGGTCAATCACTAGCCAATCTACGACTCGGTGGACTCATAGGGAGGTCGGGCGGGATAATTCTGACCACTGCCCTTATGATAGGGCTACCTTCATCAGTCGGTAGTGGCGGTAGTAGTGCACTTCGGGCAACTTCACTTATCAGTAGTAAGCAGCGAGCGCCAACAGACTCAATAGACGCAGCAGATAGTCACAGTAATAAGAGTGTTGTCGAAGAGCAAATTGATTTTATCAAAGATACATTTTCCTTAACTGATGAAAAGTTAGCGAATATTTTGGGTGTTGAAAGAAAAACTGTACATAACTGGGGCAAGAATAATAATATCCCCAGAGAAAAAGCACGCACAAAGTTTTTTGATTTATATGTGTTAGCTAAGGATTGGTTATCTTTAGCTTATCCTACAGATAAAATGCTAATAGCCTCGCCATTGCCTAGCGATCTTAATTTGTTAGATGCACTGGCTTCGTTTGATAAAGAAAAGGTTCTTTTTATCGGTAGATATTTACAGCGTCAATCAGAAGATGGCAACGACTTAATATAGGTGATGGATGCGATCTTGGTTAGAAGAAAATAACTGGCTGCAGGGCTCCTTTGTTTCACCTGATGATGTTGAAATATTAAGGAGTATTTCTGACGAGATTCCTAGAGGAAGCTATCTCATTGTGGCATCACAATCTTGTGATGTATGTGCCGCATCTAAAACCGAGGAGTATATAGAATTCTCAATTGCTGGGAAGCTTGACTCTGTTGACGGAAATTTTTTATTCAATAAGCATCCTCGTTGTCTTCATATTAAAGTTATCGATAATTCACAGGATGAAATAGGCGAGCTGTATTTTGAGCTTAGAGCTGATGACAAAATAAGAATTAAAAAAGATGATATTGAAGGCATCAAGAAAATCCAACCTTTTACAGACCTTAGGCTAGATGGGCAAACTGTCGAGCAGTACGCTAATTGGTTAGCCGGCAGATATAATCGACCCGCATTGCCAACCGATTTTGAAAGGCTATTGAATGAACAATGGCAAAAAAGAAAAAGAGAAAAGACGACAGAAAAAGCTAATGACTACATATTGGGAATATATGTTGACGTGAGTCCCGATAGAGATATCAATGAAAATGAGTCCTATTTGGTGATGTTGTTATTTCTTATTACTGCCGAAGCAGAAAAAAATTCTGAGATCATGCAGCAAATTCATAACTTATCGACTCAGTATGTTGAGGCTATGGAAAAAGCAGCTATGAAAATACTTTCAGCTGATATTAAAACGGAACAGCAAGTTTCCATAGCAACCTTTAAAAATTATAAGCGACTTTTTTTAGATAGCTTGTCGTACAAAAATAATACGTTAATCCCTATAGTGCATCTATAGTAAAACGCTGTTAACGGCAATGTAAAAATGACCTTTAGAGAGTGTCAATTCTAACGTTGAACGTGCTCTTACATGTCACATCCTTATAACATTATTAGGGTGGGTAACTCCCCATCTTCAGTCGTATTTTTCGATAGAATGGCTTGGTAATTTATATATCGCTGTGCTGCCACCAAGTACCATATTAGCGTATTCATGTTTATATGCCCATAGCCATTCACCAGTCTTTCTTGTAATTCAGTATTTGCAATTACGTCGCATGGACAAACTCAGCCCTCTCAGTAAAAGGCTGAATACTTGCTAACTTATCGCTAATAGCTTCTCTGGCCAACTCAATGTCGTAATGGTTTTGCAGGGCTAACCAGCTCTGTGCGTCGGTATTAAAAAAGACAGCTAAACGTACAGCGGTGTCGGGGGTAATTGAGCGTATGCCTTTAACAATCTCATTAATTCGGCGAGCCGGTACGTCAATTGCTTTGGCTAAAGCATATTGACTTATTCCTAGTGGTTTAAGCCAGTCCTCTAATAAGATTTCACCGGGGTGGCTGAGGGGTATTTCTCTAGCTGTCATTGTCCTGTTCCTTTAATGGTAGTCCACAATCTCAACATGGCTGACATTAGCGTCATTCCATACAAAACAAATTCGCCACTGAATGTTTATACGGATGCTATATTGCCCTTGCCTATCACCACTCAATAACTCTAAATGATTTGCCGGCGGTATACGTAGGTACTGTAAATTCATCGCTGCATGAATTTGCTGTAACTTGCGTATTGCAACGCGCTCAATATTAACGAAGCGTTTAATGCGCTTACCATTAAACAAATCCTCTGTGTCACGGCAAGAAAAATGAGTAATCATAAATGGTTATGAATTGATTATTGATGATAACGCACAACGTTATTAACGTCAATCGTTATTATTGATATTAAAGGGGTGGCTAGAAAAGCTTATCAGCACCAACTCGCAACGATGAAAATATCTTTGATATATAGTACTGTTAGGGTGATAAGCGGTCTATAAGTAGGTGGGTGTAAATGTCTATGCGTGATTTAATACCCACTCTTAAGAGTGATATGTGCCGGCATGCGGCAAGCGCAACAGGTGGTCAAAAAATGGCATGTCGGTGGGCGTGATAGCGTTTGGGGTTTAGACTAGAGGACTCAATAGTCCTATGTTATATAGATGCTGCTTGCCGCAGCATTTTACCGTATTAAATCCGGAGCGGGCGATGATAGCCGCTCTGGATAATCTTCTAACATCATTTCTTTTTTGCACTACCCTGACGCGCTTTGAAGCGAGGGTTAGATTTACAAATAACGTAGGTATAACCGCGACGACGTACGATTTGGCAGTCGCGGTGGCGTGCTTTAGCGCCTTTAAGAGATGAGAGAACTTGCATGTGGAAGATCCTTTTTAAAAATAAAGATTCGAAAAATTAACAGGATAATGACATGATGTGAGGCTCTCTTAATAGTGTGTGAAATAGGGTAGCTGTCAAAGCGAAGGCGTCATTGCATCACGGTAGAGTGCGGTATTGACTTAAGCCAAGATTTTATTAGAGAACGCCTAACGGTCTGGAGCAATGCGTAATCAGAAGAAAGCTAGTGCTTTCGCCGACTCTATGGTGAGCAGCATTTGCAGGAGGTATTGGGATGGTTTGTGCGGGCGATTGAGGAAGTGCCCGCGGATGAATAAGCAGTATGCTTGAGTACTGCTTACTGTAAATGACTGTTAATTACGGTCAAGCACCTGCATTATTAAGTGCATAAACAATAAAAGCAAAAATAGCCGCAAGCAGGATCGACACGGTAATTAAATACTTTGCGTGTGAGTTCTGCCGAGGTACCAAGTTTAGACTACGGACAGCACAAATCAAGGTTCCAACTATGGCTATGATGCTCCAAACAACATAAAACCAACCGAAGATATTCGCATAAGATGCGTCAACTCGCTGTGCACTAAAGGTACCTACAAACAATGAAATAGCATATAGCGCAAGTATCGTATAGGCACGCTTATTCCAGCGCTTGGCTTTGCCTACGTTGCTTG
>JAAZFX010000064.1 GCA_012511555.1 Alcaligenaceae bacterium
TAGCTGGTTTCAACATATTAATATGCCTGATGGTAAATAAAGATATACTAGAATGAATAACAGTATTACATTCTTAAAAAGAAAGTAAAAAAGCATTATACTTCTTAGTCTAAATACTTGGCTCTAGTCAGGGCGCTTTAAAGATTTGATTTACTTAGCAGATGGATCGACGTTCCTTTTTTAATATCAAAAAAAAATCATCCGATGAGCCTTGGGTAAAGTTTTGCACAAGACTGCGTCGTTTTGCCCATGGTCCATGGGAAAGTTTGCCTGAGAGTGAGGATGGCTACCCTCAAGCACGCTTACAGTTAGGGCGTGAGATAGAATTTGAGCATGCCAGAGCCTTAGCCCGTGAATATGATATTGCTTTGGTGCTTGATGGTACTTTGCCTTTTGGTCGTCTTACCGGTCGTGCCGGTTTGTGGCTAAAGCACTCTCCTGAATTAGAGGCTGTGGATTTTTTTAGTGATGATGCCTGTTTGGCTCAAGCGGGGACATTGGTAGGCACCTTAGCGGCACAAGGTTATGAGCAATTTATAGGGGTGCCGTCACATCTAAGTTTGGCCCAGTGGTTTGCTGATCCACAATACCATGACGTTCGTCCCGGACTTGGTTTTTTATCTGGTGTAGAGCGTATACAAGTTGTGTTTGCCAATGGCGATAACGCTGTGGTTGGTGGTTTTGGGGTCAATGACACAGCACCATTGAATATTCCATTACTAAATAAGGCCATTCCTCAGTTATTTGAATTGTTACAAAAGCAGTCGGTACAAGAGCTATTAAACTCTGCTAGCTGGCCTTATGCTTATCGTTTTGATGCCTTACAGAAAAAATTTGTTGAGTCAAATATCGCTAGAGTATTTCTGGGTCATCGGGGGAGCTTGCTCTGGGTGCAATCTTTGGTCATTAGAAAAATCCCTCAAACTGAACGCCATTTATTAAGCCCGACGCAGTGGAGCGAAGTCTATGATGGAGGAGTTTGTGGAGGACAGGAAGACAGCGAAATTAAGAGTTTATTCGATCCTTCCGGGTTATATCCATATTTAGACGAGCTGTTTAAACAGTTTTAGCTGTAATCAAGCCTAGAATCAGTTAGTATTAGAATAAATTAATGCGGTCGCCTTTGAGGGCTTAATGCTTTAGGAGCAGGCGATTGATGTTATGTGTTTATAAAGTTATCACTCAGTAATCCAAAGAGTTTTTAAAGGAAAGTTAATGGACGAGAATTTACGCGAAGCAGCCTTGCGTTACCACCGTCAGGGTAAGCCGGGAAAAATTTCAGTTGAACCAACTAAGAAGCTAGCAAATCAACGTGATTTGGCCCTAGCCTATTCACCTGGCGTTGCTGCCGCTTGTGATGAAATTGTTAAAGACTCTGCTAATGCAAGTCTTTATACTGCGCGTTCTAACTTAGTAGGTGTGATTACCAACGGTACAGCAGTACTTGGTTTGGGTGATATCGGTGCCTTAGCCTCAAAACCAGTGATGGAAGGTAAGGCAGTACTCTTTAAGAGCTTTGCCGGAATTGACTGTTTTGATATTGAGATTAATGAAAAGGATCCGGACAAATTAGTCGAGATTATTGCCGGTTTAGAACCAACTTTTGGTGGTATCAACCTCGAAGATATTAAGGCGCCTGAGTGTTTTATCGTTGAGA
>JAAZFX010000065.1 GCA_012511555.1 Alcaligenaceae bacterium
GAGGTACAGCTACTCCATGACCTAAGGCTGTAGAGCCTAGTCTTTCTCTGGAAAAAAGGCTGTCAAAGACAGTTGAGCGAGAAACTCCTTGATGGTTTTCAAAGAGCAGAGCTGCCTGTTCAAAAGCACGCTTTTTGCTTGTGACATTTATATCGAGAAGGATATTCTCAACGCTCAAAATATTCGCAAATTGGTTCATATATGAATTATTTACCTCGGAAAGAGGATTTGATTTCACTTAAATGTTAGTTAAAAAAATAAAAATCCAGCAGATTACTAAGTTTATTGCACTGCAATAAAAACAGTATAAGAGTAGTTATAGATCAAGACAGCCTAAATAATCAATAAATGATTCTTTAGGCTGTCTTGATTGTGGTTTTTAAGACCTAAACTGTGCGTCGAGTGGCATCAGTTTTTTTGGTTTTGTGCTTAAGAACCATGCGATCTGCTTTGTCAGCTAGCATATCTATCGCAGCGTATAGGTCATCTTCAGTGGCTTCACAAAAAAGCTCCTTGCCCGGGATGCGAACAGTGATGTCTGCACGATGCTTAAGTGGCTCAACTGAAAGATTGATAATGGCTGCTGTCGCATTATCCGTGTGCTTAAGAACTCGTTCGATCTTCTTCATGACGTATTCACGGATAGCCGGTGTAACTTCTAGGTGATGGCCGTTAATGGATAAGTTTGTAGAACTCATAAGCACCTCTATTGGTTGTTATTAAAACGTCTCTTAATAATACCTACTCTAGCACAAATATGACATTAAGCAAGATTGAAAAATACTAATGGATATTTAGTTTTTTTGTCTTTTTATTTACTGAGGTTTGGAAGAAATCAATAAGTTTTATTTTTAGTAAATCAAGATTTTTTTAAAAAATTATCTTAAATATCTTTTAGTTTTCTTTGTTTTGTGGTTTTTTTGTAACTTAACTAAGTGTATTTGTTGGGGAAGGTACCTACAAATTTGACAAAATTACTTATAAATAACACTAGGTAACAATTTGCTTATATTGGTTTTTTTTAAATTGTTATTTAATTGAAACATCTTGCTTTGGCTGAAATTCATAAGCAGATTTAGGTTCTTTTGTCATTTCTATGGCAAAGAGTTTTTAAAGATTAGAGAAAAAAGGGTTTTAATGAATGCGGAACACTATCTATAAGCAAAGCAATGAAGCGCAGTTCGCGACAGTTATGGGCTTGACTTTGAGAGAGGAAGATGTTTGTAAACTGGTGGTTCAAGGTTGCAGCAATAAGGAAATTAGTAGTGAGTTGTTAATCTCTGAACGTACAGTTGAAACGCATCGGGCAAATATTTTCAGGAAGCTCGACGTGCATAATGCGGCTGAATTACAGCATGATTATGGTGGTTTTTTTGATGACAATTTGATTAATTAATATACTTTAAGGAGACATTATGGCTTCAATTTTTTCTAAAAAACAGCAAGATGAACTGAAGGTTCTTAAAAGCAATAAAGTAGAGCAAAGAGAGGATGTAGCAAGCAAAAGTCTACAATTCAGGATGGAGTCTATGACTAATAGAGAAAGAGAAATCTTTGTTTTGATTAAAAAAGGCTTGACCAGTAAAGAGTGCGCTGCAGCTCTTGGGATTTCGGTACGTACAGTCGAAGTGCATCGGGCTAATCTTATACAAAAATATCGGGTGAAAAATATAGTTGAATTAGTGTTTCGTATTAATCAGGAAGAACGCACTAAGCCTACACTCCATTAGAGTGTTTGCTGTTTAGTTTATGATGGCAGTTGTCTAGCTAGCCAACCGGCACTTTTGGCGTAGCGCCGCCAATCAAAGAATGGGCCGGGATCTTGTTTACGTCCCGGTGCAATATGTTCGTGGCCTCTGACAGCAGTCAGACCATAGCGTTGCTTTAGGGCGATGCTTAACAAAGCTAAGTGCTCATATTGAATATCCTCAAATGCCGTTGTGCCATTGCCCTCAAGTTCAATACCAATGGAGTAGGGGTTACATGGCCCACGTCCGACAAAATCGGATTGTCCGGCATGAAAAGCCATTTTTTCGGTACTGACAAACTGTATGATTTGTCCGTCTCGACGAATTAAAAAGTGAGCTGAGACACGCAAATCCTTAATCTGTTTAAAAAAAGGATGTTCAGCTGGGTTAAGTCTATTTGTAAAGAGCTGCTCGATATAAGGGCCGCCAAATTGGTCGGGCGGTAAGCTTATGTAGTGAATGACTAATAAATTAGGCTTAATGCCTTTAGGTCGTTCGGAAAAGTTGGGTGAAAGCACCTGTTTAAGTAGGGCTTGTTTTGCTTTGACTGCAGCGCTCGGCCGAGTCTGCTGTGTGGATACTGTAGGGATGCTTAGACTAGAGCTGGCATAGCCACTATATTGTCTTAGCCAGCCATGACGGTCAATGTTGAGTTTAGGTGGTTTTTTTTTGGTTTCAGCGGTATGTTTCATGGTCGCCTCTTAAGTTGTCACTTTTTAAAAGCTTATCGTTTATCAGCTTCTTTTGCATGCTCCAAGCTGCACCATGTCTTATCTTGATAATGTACTGCTTCATTTTCGGGTAAATGCACACCACAATGAGCGCACTGAACAATAGAAATTGCCTTGGTGTTATTGGCCCGTTGCTCGTTTTTATCTCGCTGAATGGCTTGGCGTGCGTTGCTCAAAGCGCGGTTAATTAATAAAAGCGCAATAAAGACGATGGCAGTTAAAATTATAAATCTCATTTAAACCTTAAGGTGCTTGCTGTTAGCGTCCGAGAATCATTTCGAAAACAAATCTTGAGCCAGTATACGCTAACATTAATAGAAAGAAACCTAGTAAATTCCAGCGTAGTGCAATGCGGCCACGCCAGCCCCATAAAGTGCGGCCTGCCAACAAGAAAGCGAAAACGAGCCAAGCGAGTAGGGTAAATAATGTCTTGTGGTCGTAGGGTAGCAATTGACCGTAATATCGCATTGAAACCCAACTGCCAGTGATGACAGAAAGTGTCAATAAGGCAAAGCCAATCCAAATTAATCTGAATAGCAAACGCTCTTGCAGAAGTAAAGGAGGTTGGGCCTCTACTAAGCGATTAAAGAACTTCTGCTTGGAGTCGAAGTCATGCGGTGTGTGCAGATGTCGATCTAATACCGCTGTCAATAGGGCCTGAATGGTCGCTAGAGCAATGACACTGTAAGCAAATAGAGAAATAATCAGATGGACACGGAAAATTTCACTACTAACATAGATGATTAGGCTCTTGTCAGTGATGGGGAAGAATACCGTGAGTAAACAACCCAGAGCGCTGGTGATGCCTAGAGGCAGTAGTAGTGCTTTAATAGAAACAAAATTGCTCTCAATCCAGAAGATAATCATCCCAA
>JAAZFX010000007.1 GCA_012511555.1 Alcaligenaceae bacterium
TACCCTTTATTGTATTAGGAAGCGCTGACGACTCAATTACCAAACCAGGTTCAGACTGGGTGTTTAGAGCTAAACACAACTCCACTATTGTTGCCAATACATATATTGACTATTTCGATGCAATGCGCAAACAAGATCCTAGTCTAAAGAGAGTTGCAATTATGCATGGTAATGGGGCTTGGCCAACGTCAGTCAGTGAAATTGCTGAGAAAATAGCAAAAGAAAGAGGCTATGAGGTTATCGGTCGCCAAGCATACGACCAAGGTGCTACCGACTTTAGACCCATTCTAAATAAGTTTAGGAGTGATAAAGTTGATATTTTATTAACAGGTTCTTATGCTGATGACGGTATCGCGATCGCTCGCCAAATTATTGAAACTGGTTTAGGGGCAAAAATTGTGGCTATTGACACTGGTTCATCGATGCAAAGCTTTATCGATCAAGTTGGTTCTGCTGCCGAAAATATCGTTTCAACCGTGACTTGGAGTCCTGACGTTCAATATGAAGGTACTGCTGAACTTTATGAAAAATTAAAAGAAAAAGCAAAAGAAGAACCCTCTTTCTATGAGGCTGAAGGCTACTTAGCATTAAAAGTAGCAGCCGATGCACTAAGTCGTGCCAGCTCGCATGAGCGCGACGATGTTCGAGAATCTTTAGCCAAGACAGACCTGCAAACTGCGGTAACTCATGTCACTTTCGAAGACTATGATGGCTTCAAAGGGCAAAACCCAATCAAGAGCCTAATTATCCAAATTCAAGACGGTAAACACGTAACCGTATTCCCTGAAGAAATTTCAGCTCAAGAAGCTAAATTTTCTAAATAAAGTTGTTAGGGTGACTTGACTCTCTCATAACTGAAAAAAAGTCGCCCCTCTTTTCCCATTAACAACTAAGAAAATTTGACGATGGAAGAATTTCTATGTTTGATTTAGTATCTTTTTTGCAAAATCTATCCAATGGTATTTTGATAGGGGCTGTCTATGCGCTTATTGGTGTCGGCCTTACCCTAGTCTTCGGAGTGATGAGGACAATCAACTTCGCCCACGGTGACTTCGTAGTGTTAGGTATGTACTTCGCCGTACTTCTAAATAGTATATTTGGAGTTGATCCCTACTTAACGCTTATTTTTGCCATTCCTTTAGGATTTATAACTGGTGCATTAATTCAACGACTTATACTTTCAAAAATTATTGACGCGCAGCCAGAAACAATGATGCTTGCAACCTTGGGTATTTCTTTAGTCGTTGCAAACCTATTGCTTCTTATTTTTGGTGGTGAACCCCAATCAGTCAACACCTCGTACTCATCAAGCACCCTTCAAATAGCTGACGTACGAATTTCTCTCGTTTTACTATTTGCAGGTATAGCAACTGCAGTCATGGTTATTGCCTTGTATTTTCTCTTAAATAAGACGGAGATCGGTAAAGCGATTAAAGCAGTATCAGAAAATCGCTTAGGTGCTGAACTTGTTGGTATCAATACAAAATCTATTCAAGCACTTGTTTTTGGACTGGGCATGGCCTTAGCAGTTACTGCTGGCGTCAGCCTTATTCCACTTCTTTTTGCTTCACCCGTAGTCACTGGCGCCACCTTTACTCTTAAAGCTTTTGTTGTCACCGTACTAGGTGGACTTGGCAATATAGGTGCGGCAATTGCCGGAGGTCTAATCTTGGGAATTATTGAAATCTTAGGAGCTTCTTATCTAGATTCAGCCTATCGAGACGCCTATGGTCTTCTTATTTTCTTAATAATTTTATTAATCAAACCAGAAGGTTTATTCGGTAAATCGGTGAAGAGAGTATGAATAAGCACGTTATTGTATTGATCATTTTAGCTATTGCAGGCGCTATCTACCCTGTCCTCCTACCAACTTACTTAACTGTCGGAATAACTGCTTTGTTGTTCACCGGGTGGGCCACTTCTTGGAATATCTTAGGTGGTTGGGCTGGCCAACTTAGTTTAGGTCACGCTAGCTTTGTTGGTTTAGGCGCCTATTTTGTGGCTTTGGGTTCTGCTCATTTCCCACAAATTCCTTGGTGGGTCCTATTGTTAATCCTTATGTTTGCTGCTGGTATCATTGCATACTTTTGGGGGAAGCTAACCTTCCGATTATATGGTCCATATTTTTCATTATCTACAATTGCTGTAGCTGAAATGGTTCGTCTCTTTGTTATTAATGAAGGGTGGTTAACGGGAGGAGCTTCAGGTGTATTTATTGATACACTCCCGAAGCCATTTGGTCTCGATCTATTTGGTAGTGGTACTCAATATTACTTGGCACTCATCTACGCAGTACTAACAATTGCCATCACTATTTTTATTGCTAGAACTAAATTCGGCTTCCAACTAAGAGCTGTTAGGGACAATGAGGAAGCAGCAATGGCTGCAGGAATCAATCCTACTTCCATTAAGCTTAAAGCATTTATTATTTCCGGTGCCTTGACAGCATTAGGTGGTGCAATCTATGGAATATACTTATCCTTTATTGAGCCCCACATTATTTTCAATTTACTTTTATCTATTCAGATTGCCCTAACAGTCATTATTGGTGGGCGCGGTACCATTTGGGGTCCGGCTGTGGGTGCCTTCCTACTCGTCTTATCAGGAGAGTTATTCCGTACTGCTTTTTCTCAAGCAAATATGTTGCTCTACGGTGTATTAATTTTAGTCATTATCCTATTAATGCCTAAAGGAATTGTAGGAGAACTCATCCAAAGAACAATTAGGAGGAAATATGCAAAAAATAATACAAGCCGATAATATCGTCGTGAAATTTGGTGGGCTAATCGCAGTCAATAACGTATCTCTTTCCTTAAAACAAGGAGAAATTCTTGGACTGATTGGCCCAAATGGTGCGGGAAAATCAACCTTATTTAATGCCATCACCGGTTTTGCACCAATCCACAGTGGCAAAGTAATTTTTTACGATGAGGATGTAACTACTCTTCCACCTTATGTCAGGACTCGGCGCGGTATGGCGAGGACATTCCAAACGGAACAATCCTACGATGAATTAACAGTATTAGAAAATGTATTAGTTGCCGCTTTTTTAAAGCAAAACAAAAGGACTGAGGCAGAAAAAATTGCAATGGAAGCCTTAGAAACAGTTGGACTCGCCGATCGGGCTCACCAACTGTCAACTGACCTCAACTTGGCTCGTCTAAGGAGATTAGAACTAGCCAAAGCACTTGCATTAAAACCTAAGGTTCTGTTTTTAGATGAAATTATGGCGGGATTAAATCCCCCTGCTTTAAAAGAAATGGTTGGACTTTTACGTAATCTAACCAGTAGTGGCGTTTCAATTGTTATGGTCGAACACATCATGGAAGCAATTATTCAGTTATGCGATCACGTGATTGTTTTAGCTAATGGTAAACAAATTGCCGAAGGCAAAGCAATTGATGTGATCAACGATCCTATGGTTATCGAAGCTTATTTAGGGACTGACTAATGAACACAAATAACGATATGGTATTAAGCGTAGAACACGTAGATCTTGGTTATGGCTCTCTGCAAGTCATATTTGACGTTTCGCTTCATGTAAAAAGAGGGGAATTAGTCGGCCTTGTAGGAGGCAACGGGAGCGGTAAGTCCACTATGTTGAGAGCAGTCTCAGGCATGATTCAACCTTGGAAAGGCGATATATTTTTTCAAGGAGAATCTGTTGCAAAACTTGAGCCACACCAACTCGCAGCACGAAAGCTAGCCCATGTTCCAATGGGAAGACAACTATTTACTAATTTAAGTGTCAAAGAAAATATTTTACTTGGCTCTTATCTGCCTAGTGCCAGAGCCATGCGCAAAGAAAACTATGCCAAGGTAATGGATATCTTTCCCGACCTGAAAAAGTTTGAAAGTAGTGCTGCAGGCTCCTTATCGGGAGGACAACAGCAAATGGTGGCTATCGGACGCGCTTTAATGCTCGAACCGGAGTTACTTATTATGGATGAACCAAGTTTAGGCCTATCTCCACTATACGTAAAACAAATGATGACAGCTATTAGGGGATTAGCCGATATGGGGTTTTCTGTTCTTTTAGTTGAGCAAAATATTAAACAAGTATTACAAGTAAGTCACCGAACTTATGTACTGGAAAACGGAAGACTGGTGTTAGATGGCAATTCACAAGAGTTAATCGGTCATCCTATGATTAAAAAAGCATATCTTGGACTTTAAGCATTATTGCAGGAGATTTATATGAGTTCAAACACAATTACTGAAACACACCTTGAGCCAATCTATAAGGGTGGAGTTACTGCCTTTGCTGAAGATTTCAAGCACAGAAAAGTTAGCTCTGAAGAGTTAACTCGACAATATTTAGAACGTATAAAAAACACAGATGAGCAACTTGGCGCTTTCGAATATATTAATTATGACGCAGCTATTGAGAGTGCTAAAGCAATGGACACGCTAAGAGACTCGGGAGTGTATTTAGGTCCTTTAATGGGAGTTCCTATTGCTGTAAAAGATGTTTTTTTAATTGATGGCATGCCCTATCCCAAAGTCGGCTCCAATATGGAATTGCCTGATATTTTAGGCAAAGAAGAAGGTTCTTTTATCAAGGCATTAAAAAGTGCCGGCTGCGTTATTCTTGGTACTACCAAGACGGTTGAATTTTGTCTTGGTATCACAGGAGTCTCCGAGCCGAGAGGTACTCCTTGGTGCTCCTCTGATCTACAAAACAAACGATTTCCTGGTGGTTCAAGCTCCGGTTCCGGGGTAGCTGTCGGTGCAAATTTATGTATGTTTGCTATTGGCAGTGACTCAGGGGGTTCAGTTCGTGTACCTGCAGCTTTTAATGGTGTATTTGGTTTAAAAACCACCTTCGGTCTTTGGCCTACTGATGGTGCATTCCCGCTTGATAAAACAGTAGATTCTATTGGCTTGATCACACAAACGGCAAGAGATGCTCGACTTATTTTCAACACATTGTCTACAAAACTAAACCCTAGTTTCAGTGTCAAAAACAACACTGAAATCGATTTCAAACAAATCAAATTAGGGCTGCCAAGCAACCATTTTTCTGATGGACTAAGTGCAACAGTCGAAAAGGCTTTTACGCAAGCAAACAATGCCTTAGAATCTGTCGGTGTTAATTTTGAAACTTTACATTTACCTGGTGCAGAAGAAAGAAAAGACTACTTTCCAGTCACTATGCCGACATACCTGCTCGCTATTTTAGGCACCGATCGTTTCCTTGCAAATAAAGATAAAATGGACCAAGTCATTGCTACTCGTATCGAATCAGGTCTAAATGTAGAAGCATATAAGTATCTTGCTCTGATTGAAAAAAGGGAAAAAAGCATTACTGCTGCACATAAGGCAATGAAACCATTTGACGCTATTGTTAGCCCCACTACAACCATTCAACCTCCACTGGTAACCGATGCAGAGGACCCGGTAAAAGGCTTGAGTTTAGCGTTGGGCATGACTCAAAACACACAACCCGCCAACTACCTAGATCTGTGTGCAGTTTCGTTACCTATTCCCTGCAATGACTTACCAATCGGTTATCAATTAAATGCGGGACCTAATAATGATAGTAACCTGCTGAACTTAGCAGTTGCGATAGAAAACTTGTTTGAGCAAAAA